>JBNLEN010000019.1:0-63003 GCA_050304975.1 Polyangiaceae bacterium | reverse complement strand
CGCGCCAGTGCCAAACTGCGATCCTGATGTGCCGCAGAAATATCACACGGGTCCGTGACGAACTGCTCCCGCGGCGTACTGAGCAGAGCCTGCCCTAGCGCACTATCGAGATCGACCTGAAGCTTCTGCAAGCTACCCAACCGCAAGCGCTGACACAACTCCGCCAACTCCGAATCGTCTTCCGTAGCCAGCGCAGTGATGGGCGCTGGACTTTTCGCCGTCAGTTGTGACCATAGGTGCCAGCGCGACAGCTCATGCACGCGTCGCTCCTCGGAGTGATTTCGGATCTGATCATCCACGGCGCGCATGAAGTAGTCCCGCGCCGGCCCGGTGTAGGCAAAATTGTGCTTCAGCTCCGACAAGAGCGGCGCAAACAACTCGTATTGCAGCTGGCGCGTGCGCCGGTAGTCGAGCTGGTCCGAAGGATCGACCCATTCCGAGAGGAAGCCCTGGTCGCCATCTTCCCACCACGGATAGCGATGCACCTGAACCCCCGTGTCGCGCTGCCACTGGTCGAAGTCTTCGGCAATGGGGGAACCAGGATACAGCCGGAAAGGATCGACAGACAAGAAGCCGTAGCTGCCCCGCTGATCGAGGAACAGCTGACGCAGGTATCGCGCGCTGTTGCGCAGCGTCGCTTCGGTTTCCCCGGGGTGCCCAACGATGACGTTCGCTCCGAAGGGCACTTGTAGCTCCCGCGCCCAGTCGGCGACTTGCAGCATCTTGTCTAGATAGCCCTCGAGCTTACCGCTCTTGCGGATACGCTTGAGTTGGGTCGGATCGCCAGACTCTAATCCGAATCCGGGAGAGATGTTGGAGCGCGCCATCAGCTCGAAGTCTTGTCTTTCCAGCAAGTCCAAGCGGATCAGCAGCCAGGTGCGTTGCGCTCGTATGGGACGCCGCGCCATGGCCTCCAAGAACTGCCGCCGCCACTCGCGCTTCATGCCAAACAGCGCGTCGGAAATGAACAACGTCCAACCACGCAGATCCAAGAATGCATCCAAACGGTGCAATTCTTCGGCCGCGGCTTCCGCGCTCAGCGCGCGCCAACTGACGTCACGCTTGGCGCGCTCCATGCAGAACGCGCAATCAAATGGACAGCCACGCGAGAGATAGATCTCCGCTTGCGAAGCGCGACCTTTCGCGATCGGCCGGTAGCGCGTGAGCTTCTGCCAATCATACGGGGCGACTTCACCCGTGTCGCTCAAGCTCTCGGGCCCCAGGGTGCGATTGAGCGGACGACTACCCCGCGACAGCGCTTGAATCAGGCGCAACATCGGGTACTCCCCATCCCCGACCACGACGTAGTCGAACGGACTGGCGTCCCGCAAAAAGTCTTGGGGACGAGCGCTTGGATGATATCCGCCAACGACGATGCTACTCCGTGGCGACAGCTGCTTCAGGCGCTCGGCGATCGCGTGAACTTTGAGGTAATCGTAGGACGAGTAGCACGAGATACCAATCAGCTCATAGCCCTTATCCAAGAGCCGCCCCAAGTCGACTGGGCCAAACGCGCGCTCCATGTCCAGGTCAACCACGTCCACCTCAACGTCTGCCTGGCGCTCCAGGAACGTCGCCATGCCCACGAGCTGAGGCACGCCAAAATTGGCACCACCGGACAAAATGCCCCCGGGCCATAGCAGCAAGACGCGCAATCGATCTTTGCTGGGCTTGGTGGGTGTCACGCTGTCACTCTAGGGATTTCGGGGTTGAAACGTTCACTTAGACAGACAAGGCAGCGGCTTGGCAGCAGCGTCAACCCCACCCGCGTCGGACGCGCCCGCGTCCGTTGGCTCGGGCTGTAGTACTTGATCCGGCAGTATTTGATCCGGCTTTGCACCGGAGTCCGAACCTCTGCGAGCGCCCGCGTCTGGGTTGGCGGCACTGTCATTGGGCGCGCCGTCCAGGGGCTCCAGGTTCAGTAAAAGACAGACTTCGGATTGGGTTAGGCTGTCATCACAGCCGGAAACCCCCGCCAAACCAGCCAGCGCCGCCGCCACGAAGCGACTACGCCGCTGCAGAATGATCTCACGCGCCGTCAGCGCGGCCGGTGTGCAGGCTTCACTCTCCGGAGCCGACGCCGATGTTTGGGCTGCTGTTTGCTCTGCAGGCGGTTTGGATTTGCTCATCACTTAGTCTCCACACCTGCTCAACTCAGCGTCGCCAAGTGAGTCCGCCCTTGTTCATCTTGCTGTGCCAACTCGGAAGCGAACTCATCATCCATGTATTGCCAAACGAACGGATCCGGATACCTGCGCGCGTGCCCGAGCACCCACTCGGACGCGGCGCCGCAGCCGCCGCCACAGGTATGCTGATGCACGCAGCCAGTGCAAAATTCGGGCAGCTCTCGGCGATACTGCGTCACCTCCGGTGCTCGGAGCAAACTCGTCAGATCATCCAGCTCGAGAATGTCATCCACCCCGCCGATAGCTTGGCGGTGCAGCGTACAATTGCGCAGCTTGCCATCCGGTCCCAGCGCAAATTCTTGGTTTTCAGTTCCTATGGGACAGGTTCCAAATCCGATCTCTGGGAAGCGCTCTACCTCAATCGCGCAAGGCGGGACCGGCATGGTGCACTTGATGCTCATGCCTTCGCGCGCGAACGGCGCCGCCAGCTCAAACGCCCGAATCAAATCATCACGCCCCGGTAGCAGCGCCGCCGCATGGTTCGCCGCATAACCCGCAGGACTGAAGCGGCTAAGCGCAATGCTCGACACCCCAAGGGATTTCCACAGCTCGAGGATTCGCCCGACGTCCGCCGCGTTCTTGCGCGTGACGACCACGCAGCCAACCACCGTCACGCCGGCGGCCCGCAGCGCGCGAATACCCGAAAGCGTGCGCTCGAAGTGTCCGGCGCCAACGTGCTCTTCGTGCAGAGCGGCAGTCGAACCGTTGAGGGTTATCTGGAGTGAACGCACGCGGCGCTCGGCGAGCTGCTGCGCCAGCTTTGCGTCCACCAAGCCACCATTGGAAATGAGCTGTACGACAATGCCCGCCGCCGAAAACCGGTCGATCACCTCCAACACGGCGGGAAACGCCAGCGGCTCTCCTCCCGTCAACGTCACGTGCCCGATCTCGAACGACTCCAGCAGCCGATCCACCCGCGCGAGCACTTTCTGCTCCTGACCCGACGAGACCTGCTTGCCCCCGGAATCTCGCCACTCATTGTAGCAATAGCTACATTTCTGATTGCAGATCCCAGTCAGCTCAAGCGCGATGGATGAGACTTTTGGTCGAGTTCGTGCGTCAGCCCCCACCTACGTCAAATAACACTAGACTGCGCCTCATGCTACCGTGCTGAGGTGTTCCACCACGCGCCACCCCCAATAGCACTGCGGCGCGCCCAAGAGTCCTCGCCATGGCCAGCACGCTGATCGTCACTCCCGCTTCTGACTGGGCTCAGCTTGTGTTCCATGTGCTGGCGCATCTGAAGCCCCAGACCAACATGCCGGCGTCCCTTTACGATGCACATTACGTTCGCTGGTGTGAGCAGCATCTAGAGCCAGCCCAACTTCGCACCCTGGCGGCTGATACCGAGGCACTCTCCCAGTTATGCCCGACGCACGCGCAGCTAGCTCGGCTGTCGCTGATGCCTCTGTTGTTTTCGAGCATCGCGCAAGCGGAGCGCTGCCACGCAGCTGAGCTGTCAGAACTAAAGGCTTCCGAAGTTGATTCAGCCGAACTGCTCGCTAGCTTGCGCGTGCACGACGCCAGCGAGCTGCTGAGGTGTGCTGCTCTACTGGAATGTTCAACCTGGGAGCGGCTCCCGCAGTTTGCGCCCGGCTCCGCGCTTGAAGAGCGTCTGCAGGAGCTGGCGCCGCTGACTCCAACCCTAGCGAACATGCAGGTGCACACCGTGCCAGCACTACGCCTGCGTGGTCGAGTCATGCAACGCAAAATCTGGATTGGTTTGCCCAACGACGTCTTCGGGCCAAGCGTAGAACACGTCTGCTGGCAGGCCGTGCATGAAGCAACCGTACTTGAAGTGAGTGATGTCAGCCGTGAGCTGCAAACGCCGCTCGCTCATGAGGCCCTGGAGCAGACGTCCTTGTGCCTGCTCGCTGAACGCGTCCGCGGGAGCGACTGGGCAACTCATCATCAGGCATGGCTCCGCCACTTCGCCGCGCTGCCCGCTATGGCACGCACAGCGTTGAACGCGGCTTCGCGCGCAATCCTGGAACACGTGGACGCGCGCTAACCGGACGGAGCCTGCTCGCCGGCAACTGACCAAGTCTGGGACCCAGCTTCCGCGCTGGGTCCCTTCGCGCTTGTCACTCTCACTCGCTGACGCAATCGTCGTAGCAACCGGGAGCAAACCCTTCGCCCGCGTCGGGCCCAGTGGGTGCGTCTTGATCTTCGGACGCCACGTCCGTCGCTTCAGCGCTATCGCTATCGAACACGGACTCGAACGGCTCACAAACTTCAGGGGTGGTCGCCGAGCCGTCGCACGTGTCTTCGCAACTCGCCTCGTCGATCTCTTCGGCGCAGGCGATCGCATCTGCCGGCTCCACCTCGGCATCCATCCGCTCGTGACAGCTGTCGGTCAACAATTCGGCACACGCATCCTCATCCAAGCAAAGCTCCGGCCCTAGGCCGTATCCACAATCAGTCATGCGACCGCACAGCGCGACAACCAGCGCCTTGCAGGCTTGTTCTACATTCGCTTCAACCTCGTCAGGGTCATCGTCGTCCGGATCTCCACCGCCAGCGTCGCTGGCGTCATCGTCTGAGCTATCGTCGTCGGCGTCGTCATCCGAGTCGTCGTCATCCGAGTCATCGTCTTCCGAGTCATCGTCTTGTTCGACGGGATCTTTATCGTTGTCGCTACCGCTGCACGCGCTAGCTGCCAGAGCACCGCTAAACAGAATCACTGATAGAGTTTTCATAAGAAAGTATCCTCTTGCTGGTTGGGGACTATCCCCGCCCTGCAGTACGCGTGATGTTCGGAACTGGCTCCGCCCGCCCCAGTGCACACAAACCGCAGGTGCATCGCCGTTGAGCCAAACTGTGCAACGCGCCGCTCAGGCTAGGACGCCGCCGCCAGAGCGAGTGCCAGCGCCACCAGGGGTGGCCACGAAAATCTGGCCGTGAGCCATTGTGCCAACCGTCTCACTGATGGCTAGCCGAGGCGTCGGCTCTTGGACCGCCCCAACCTAAGAAAAAGGAGTCAGCCGGATCTGTGATAGCGATAAGTCACCACGCCCTCAGGTCCCTCAACCGGGCGCCCCCCGAGGCGCGCAGCCAGACTCAGCGCCCGATGGTTGTCCGGATCCATGTAACTCACCAACGTGGTCAACTGAGTGTTCGCGAACGCCCAATCCAGCATCGCACGGCCCGCCTCGAAGGCCATGCCCTGCCCCTCCGCTTCCAGCGCTAGAAGCCAACCCAACTCCGGCTCAGGATCGCCGTATTCGTGGTGCACCAACACGCTGCCCAAGTATTGGCGACCAGCTTTGGGGCGAATGCTCAACGCACCGAAACCACGAAGCACCCAGCCAGCGACCATTTGCGAGAAGTCGAGCCAAGCTTCCTCTTCGGTCAGCGGCCCGCCGATGTAGCGACCTCGCTCGGTGGTGACAATTGCTGCGTAGCCCTCGAAGTCAGCAACCAGCGGAGCCTCGAGAACCAAGCGCGGCGTCTCGATACGCGGAATGACCACAGTGCCTAAGGGGTTCATTGATTCATGTCTGGAGACGCCGTCTGACGCGCTCAGAACCCCGACTTCTTGTTGCGCTTCCCAGCCTCTCGCTTCCCAGCCTCTCGCTTCTCGGCTGCTTTTCGCGCACGAGTTTCCGGCGTCGGGATGTAGCGCCCAGCGACCGGGTGATACTTGAACACCTCAGGCTGTCGGTTCTCGGGCACCAGCGGGATTGCTCGAAACTCGTCGCGCTCGAATTCGAAGCGAAACAGCGACTTCCAAACCCGGTACTTCGAACCAGACGAGAACTCTCTTTCGTGCTCTAGGATCGTCACGAGCTTTCCCCACTTGTTCACTCGAAATACCTCCCACCACTCAGGATAGGTACTGAGTGCGTTACCGAGGATCTTGTTTACGATGATTTCTTTCAGATCTAGCCCTTGCTGATCGGCAACGATGTTGCCCACGCGCACGTGCCCTCGAACCTCGAAGGTTCTCTGATCGCGGATTTGGCCCTGATCATTGACCACGAATATCTCCTGACAAAGGCCGGCGTTGCCCGTCGCCCAGAGCACCCGCCAATAGGGCCTTTCCGGGAATGCGTCCTGCACCAAAGCCGCCTCGCGGATCTGTACAGTCCCTCCGCCGTCGCACAACGTACTCTTCAGCTGCTCGGGATCCATGCAACGCGTGCGCTTGACGAACTGATTGATACTCTCGTCCTCCGGCAGGTAGCTCATTGGCTCTGTGACCTGTGGAAATCGTTCGTCAACCTCGGCTTCGGCCAGCTCCGCTAACTTTCTGTGGCGCCGACTCTGCGCTTCTCGCTCAGCCCAGTAGCTAGGCTGCGTGGCTAGGCAGCCGCCGGTAACCATGCAGTCAGCCCAATCCGTTCGCCCCGGTGGAGTCGTTGGCCCAGTTGCGGGGGGGCTGCCACTGGACTCCGACTCCGACGCAGGGGGTTCGGCGCTCGGTGCCGGATCAACGCTGGCGGCCTCCGCAGTCTTGGTGGCAGGCCCCCCTGATCCAGCTGGCTCGGCCGGCGGGGGCTCTGAAGCGGGTGCCGCGACAAGCTCCGGCCCAGGAGGGGGCTGACTCGGCGTGGTACCGGCCGCACAGCTCAGCACCGCACAGCTCAGCACCACACAGCTCAGCACGGGCAAGCGCGTCAATTCATAAAGCAAAGCTCGATCCCAAGTTGATACCAATTTCATGCACGCTGACTTCCGCCGGCACAACCCCGACGCGTTCCAACCCTTCCCCGCCCGCGAAACGGGTCACGCGCAACCCTTGAACCTGCCCTTGACCATGAGCATAGCGGAGCGCCACCGTGGTGGTCGTGGTGAGTTCCTCGAAGTCTTCATCTGGATGCATCCGTTGCAACTTGCCAAATTGAATACCCGACGGGCGGGATCGTTGGAATCAACCCCCGGACAGACTGGATACTAGGAATACACCATTTCGCTGAAGCGTCACTATGCTCCGAGGATGAGCAGGTATTCGTGCTGGAGGGCCATGAGAGCAGTGAGTTTCTCGAGCGCGCTGTTGAGCGCCGCTTGGGCCGTCGCCGGGCTCGGGGCGTGCGCCAGTCCGGGGGCCGCGCCCGCCAAGCAGGTCCCCAACTCGGAAGTTTCCGTGCCTGCCCCCGCGGCCGAGCCGGCACCAATCCCTCCTGCGCCCATCTCACTGACATCACCACACTGTGTGCCGCCGCTGAAGTCGGCCTCTCCTACAACGTCAGCGCCTGCGCTCGTCGATGCACAGGCTAAGCGACGCTACCGGGACGCTCAACAGGCGGTCAGCGCTGACGAATGGGAGCGGGGGCTTGAACTGCTCGGAGAATTGCTGATCGATTACCCGGGGGCATTCGACGCGGCGTTGCGTCGCGACCCTCTGTTCACAGACAACGGCAATCTAGCACCTGAGGTCGCCGCGCTCTTGGAAACGGGTGGGGCTTGGACGGACTCGCGCACCACCCCGACGGATGCTCCGAGCCTCGACGTGGAGTGCAACGGGCAGCTTTGGCAACTGATCACCATCGAACGTTCCTGGGTCACCGCGCCCTATCCCGCTATCCTGCAACACACCACTAGCGGCTACCGAGTCCTGCGAGTTCCAGCGGGCGCGAGTGGCACGACCTGGTCGGCCCTGCTGCCATGGACACCCGGTTATGCGCTGATCTACGACGAGCACGTGATCGGACATGGCGCCGAGGCTCGTTGGCTGGTGGTGCGGCGTCAGGGCAACCAACTGAAGACTCTTCACTCGGAAAACTTCATCTTGGATGGCGGCGACAGCGACGAACCGCCGCCGCCCGACGGCCCACTTTGGCTGAGCGTCATCGACGTGCAAGGCGATCCGACACCCGAGCTGATCGCAACCCACCTGGAAAGCCAAAGCGGTGATCCACGTTTTACGGTGGTCTACGCGCTCGAGCAGGACAAGCTACGTCGAGTCAGCGTGGCTCCGCAGCTAGAGCAACGCGCCGCCAGCATTCGTCGCAGCATGCGCGCTGGAGACCGTGGAGCGGCCGAGGCCGTCGTGCGCTTGCTACCAGAAGACGAAGATGCTCGCTTGCAACTTCTTCAGATGATCCGACGGCCTCCGGCACCTGGGCACTTGTGGGTAGGCTTTTTCCCACCAGGTAGTAACAACGATATCGCTCTGCACGCTAGCCATTGGGCGCGCCGCCATGGTCAGAGCCCCAAGCTCAACCGCTTGGCTGTGATTCCGGCTCTCAACCACTGGCTGAAGAAACACCATCTCAGTCTGGAGCAGTTGGCCCAGTCCTACGAGCCCTTGTTGCCTGCCACGGGCCTCTGGAGCCGCGCCAGCTATCTGGAGGACCCTTTGGGCACCACCGGACTGGGTTACTTCTTTTTTGCGGAGCCCGCGCAGCGCTAGGGGTGCACCGGATCGGCGAGCAAAGAGTTGTTTACGGCAATTGCTCGGCCAGCTCCGTTCGACGCTGCTGCCACCACTCTTGAAGACTCTGTGCCGCGCCGACCGTATCCCCGCTCAACAGCGAGTCACCATCCAGCGCGCCTCCGGCAACATCGATAGCGCGCGCCAACTCCTGCTCGATCACGTCGGCACTCGCATACTCGTCGATGATGGCTTGAAGGGCAGTCTCATACTCCCCACGCCAAGCAGCAAAAACGATTTGAGCAAAATACATGTCGGCGCCGCCACCGCCGACCTTCGGAGCGTACACATCGAAGGAGCGCCCCATGGTCGTATCGAGGTCCCAAGGGATGTAGGTTCGTCCTTGCTCCCAGTCGTAGTAGTAATAGTTGTTGTCCTTGAACAGCGGCCCATCCGAATTGGAAAGAGCGGCGTTCATTGCCCCAAAGTTGACTAGCTGCTCGATATCCAAGAGCTCAGGCAACGTCGCGCTCAGCTCCGATGCGCTGGGAATGGCACAGCCCGTTTTTGAGAAATAGCACAAAGCATCTTCGTACGGGTTGGGCAGGCCGTCCGCCTCATGGGTCTTCTGACCATCTCCGGAACCACCGCTACGTTTGTACAGCCAGCCGCTATCATCACCGAGCCGCTGTTTCAGGAAGCGCTTGTCCACGGCTTCGATGTTCAGAAAAGTGCCCGCGTCTGCTCCGTTCACCTTCAACTGCGTAAACGCAACGCGAGAAGAGATCGGCGTGATACGCTGCATCAAACGCCAGCTGAGATACTCACTGAGTAGGCCTTGAACCGAGCCGGAATCCGTATTGTCGCCGCTGGCTACCCCGTTCTCCCAACTCAGCTTCTTGAGTCCGTAGTACTTCTGTCCGGAAACCGAGCGATTGATATCGAACTTGAGCCCAACCTTACTGAGGCCACCGGAACGCTTGCGTCGAACGCCAATCGCGATGGGACCATCGTCACCACAAGACAGCTGCGCATCGAAGTAGGTTTCGTAGGTCGAGTCAGCCAGCAGCTCGGCCCAGTCGGCTTCGTCAATTTCGAGCTCGTAGGTCAGCACTTGGTCGGGGTTGAACACGCCCGCGCAGCCTTCGGCCGTGGCCAGCTCCTCATCGGGCAATGGGTTGGACGACTCCGAGTCTGACGGCGTCGGGAGATCGGTTGTTGGGTCGTCGGCGTCCGTGTCGTCGGAGGTGCTCGGCTCCGAGATGTCCCCGTCCGAAGGCATGGCGCCGTCGGCATCCGTGTCGCCAGGCCCGTTTGATTCATCGGGCCCGGCAACGACTTCGTCCTCGTCGTCGGCAGCCTTGGATGCAGCGTCGACGTCGGCCTGTTCACCACCGCCACAAGCGAGAACGTGAGCCACCCCCAGATACATCACAACCTTGAGAGGGCTCCCCGCGAAGCCACGCCCCCAACGGCCATTGCTCAGTCTAGTCATGCCCAGTTGGTGGAGGTCATTCCGGGAGATTATCAGCGCTTCGCCGCCGCCTTGTCCCACGGCCAGCGGGCCACGATTGTTCGCCCGCGGCCAGACTTCCGCAGGCTCACTTCTTCTTGCTACCCTAGCCTGGTGACTGCATCCGGTCGGTTCTCCCTGAAGCTGCTTGGCCCCTTTGAATGCTTGGCGCCCGACGGCAGTGAGGTCGGGATTTCGTCGGCGAAACAACGTGGTGTGTTGGCCTACCTGGCGCTCGCCCACGGCAAGCGCGCCAGCCGCACCGAGCTGGCGTCTGTGTTCTGGTCCGAGCGCAGTGACAGCCAGGCACGCCAAAGCCTGAGACAATGCCTGTCTGCGCTGCGCAAACAACTGGACGACGGAGGAGAATGTCCTCTGCTCAGCGACGGCAACGAGATCAGTTTGCAGCTGTCTCGCTGGCGCATCGACGTGGACGAGGTCCAACAAGGGCTGTCCCTACTGGAAGGCGCGCCTGCCTGCGGCGCCTGCGAAAATGTGCGGGGTCCGCTGCTGCAGGGCATGGTTTTCGGAGAGGATCCTGCGGACGATTTCGTGCGCGACGCGCGCGTGCGACTGCACGATTTGGGTCAAAGGTTACTCTTGCGCTGTGCGAGTCAGCTGGAAAAGGCGGGCGATAGCGACGCGCTGATCGAAACCTATTGGAGATTGCTCAAGCTCAACCCAGCGAGTGAACAAGCGCATCGCGGCCTAATGGAGGTCTACGTCAACTGCGGCCGACGCAGTGACGCTCTGGCGCAATATCAGGCGTGTGAAGATGCCCTGCGGCGTCACTTGGATACTACCCCTTCGGCGGAGCTCAGAGCGCTGTTCGATAAAATTCGCAGTGCTGAAGGCGCGACGCCCGCCGCCTCTTCCGACGCGGCCTCGAGCGCGAACCAAGAACAAACGCCTGAGACCGAGCCGTCGCAGCCAGAAGCCGAAGCCGATCCGAGGCAGCGCCCGGCGACGTTGCCCCTACCCGACAAACCCGCCATCGCCGTGATGCCGTTCAAAAACCTCAGCGGAGATCCGAGCCGCGACTATCTGTGCGACGGTTTCGTGGACGACATCACCACGGCGCTGTCGCAGTTTTCTTCGTTGTGCGTGATCTCGCGGTCGTCCAGCTTCGCGCTGAGAGATCAGGGGCTCACCGTGCCGGAAATCGGCCGTCAGCTGGGGGTTCACCACGTGCTGCAAGGCAGCGCCCAGTTCGCAGGAGATCGCGTGCGCGTCAGCACGCAATTGGTTGATGCAGAAACGGGTTCCGAGGTTTGGTCGCAGCGCAATGAAGGCACTCTGAGCGACGTGTTCGAGTTTCAGGACGAGTTGGTCCAACGGGTGGTAGCCACCGTTGCCGGGCGTGTGGAAGCCGCCGCGCTAGCCCGTGCCCGGCGCAAGTCTACCGAAGCCCTCGACGCGTATGACTACGTCCTGCGCGGACGCTATCACCACCATCGCTACACGCCTGAAGACTCGGACCGCGCCGTTGAATACTTCGAAGAAGCACTCAAACTGCAGCCAGAGTATCCCTTAGCCTGCGGCTGGCTAGCCTGCGCCATCGGCCGAGCTGTGACCTTTCGCAAAGACCGCACAGAACGCATGCACTCGCAGGAGTACATGGAGCGGCTGCGGAACGCGCTCGTTTGGCTGCGTGAGATCGAACAGTTGGATGAAGAAGAGACGGAATGCCTGCGTTTGATTGGCGAACTGTACCTATTTCAGCGCCGCTACGATGAGGCTGAGCACTACTTGTCGCGCGCGTACAAACTCAACCCGAATGACGACCGGATTCAATCCCAGCTGTCCGCGCTATTGTGCTTCACAGGAGATCAACAAGAGGCCGAGCGCTTCGCGCTGCTGGCGATTCGCAACAACCCCTACCACCCGAGTTTCTATCAGTTCAACTTGGGACGGGTGTTGATGCTGCAAGGCCGGTACGCCGAAGCCATCAAAGCTTTGCGCGCGGCCACCCCCACTCAGAACCGCTACCGCTGCTATTTGGCAGCCTGTCATGCCGCGCTAGGAGAACAAGAGGCGGCTGCCCGCGTGTGTGAAGAGATCTACGCCGAAGATCCGGAATTCAGTCTGGAGCGATTCACGATCACCTTTCTCTTTCGTGGCCCCGAAATCAGCCGCCAGCTGCAGGATTTGATGCAGCGGGCTGGGCTGCACTGAGCCCCTGCGCTGGGAGCTGGCGTCAATCGCCGTCAAAGCCGCAGAAATGTCCGATTTGCAACGTTTTTTCGCTGCATTGACGCTGCGTTGACGGCGCGTTGATGGAGCGGGGGCAGATTCTCCTTCGTCGCCGGGAAACACCCCGGCTCAACCCAGGAGAAAGACTCATGACCCCGACCCACATCATCGTCCACACCATCCAGCTCAAGCCCGGCGTTATCGACCAAGCCAAGGCCCTATTCGAGGAAAAAGTGCCCCAGCTGGCGCAGCGCTTCAGCGCTTGGTGCGGAGCCCGCTTGGCCATCAATCGCGAAACCAACGTGGCCGTCACCATCGGCTCTTGGGCAGACGCCAGCCAGATGCATGAGTTCTTGGCCCAGCCCGAGTTTGCTCAGGCGATGCAAGGGTTTTCGGAGTTCTGCGCCGCCCCTCCTCAGACCAACATCACGGAGGTCGTCACCTCGGTGGGCCCCGGAGCATAACCCCCCAGCCAGAGCTCGGAGATTCGACATGGAACATTTTGCGCCCCAAATTCCTGTCACAGATGACAGCCCCAGCCCCATCGCCATTGGAGAGAGCGCTCCGAAGCCCCCAGCGATCGCCACGGACGCGATCACGGAGATTGCCCCAAACCAGCGCGCTGTAACCCCATGCTCATCCGTCGTCGGCTTACTACGTGAGGCCTGCGTCGACGAAGGCGACGTCTGGATGGGCATGGTGACCGCCGAGCCCGGCACAGCATCTCGCTGGCACGACCACGGAGAGCGCACCACGTATCTGTTGCCTGTCAGCGCCGGCGAGGCCTACTTGGAGTTCGGCTCAGAGCAGGCTCCACGGCGCATGCAACTCAAGGCTGACGGCACGGTGTACGTCACCCCCGCGCACTTGTGGCACCGTGAGGTGAACCCCGGCAACACTCCCCTGCAAGCGTTCTTGGTGCGCCTTGGTCCCAAAGCGCGCGGCGTGACCGAGTGAAGACTGGATGAAGCTGCCTACCAGCGGCTCATGGCACCCAGGTTGTGGACTTCTTCAAAGCCCGCAGCCTGGAGTTGCTTCATGGCACTACCACTGCGGTTACCGCTGCGGCAGTACAAGACGATCGGCTTGTCCTTCTCAAGCTCACCGAGCCGCTGCCCCAGTTCATGCAACGGGATGTTGATGGCCCCATCGATGTGCCCCTGCGCGTACTCTTCGACCGTACGCACGTCGACCAACTCAGCGCCTTCACCAACGAGGCGCTTGGCTTCTTCAACGCCGATGTTGCCGCCACGCTTGAACACCAGGAAGGCGACCGCACCCAGCACCAAAATCAGAAGGATCGCATCGCGCCAGGACATCGCCGAAGGCTAGCAGTGAGCACGCCCATGGGGCAGGCCATCTGCCGGGGCCGGAAAGCGGAGTTTCGGGCCCGCGGGCCACTTTTGACCCGCGCTAGCGGACTTTGTCGAGCGGGCGGTCAGTAGTTGTAACCTGCCCTCTGACGCGGAACACTAAACTACAGTCGTGGTCCACCCTTCAGCTCTTTCAGGCTCTCCCGTGCGGCTCGTGCACGCGTCGGATGATGCCGACCTCGTGCGCAGGTGCCAGGCAGGACAGGCAGATGCGCAGCGTGAATTATTTGAGCGAGAACGGATCCGGGTCCACAGACTGCTGTACCGCGTGGTTGGCTCCAACTCCCACATGGAGGACCTGCTTCAGGAGGCATTCCTGGAGATCTTCCGTTCCTTGCACACTTTCCGGGGAGATTCGTCCCTGCGCACATGGATGGACAGCTGCGTGGTGCGCGTCGCCTACGCCCACTTCCGACGAAAGTCTCGATTGCCCTCGCTGGAGCCTGTTCAAGACGCCGGTCCGACCGCGCCCAGCCCCGAGGACCGCGCCACCAGACGCGAAGCTATCCGGCACTTGTACGCTCATCTTGAGCAGCTCGAGGCGCGCCAGCGCATGGCGTTCTCATTGCACGCCCTGGAGGGACGCACCCTGAGGGAAGTCGCACAGATCATGGATTCCACAATTGCTACCGCCAAGATCCGCGCCTGGCGCGCTCGCCGCACGCTCGAGGGCAGAGCGCGTAAAGACCCGCTGCTGGCGGAGTTTCTTGCAGCAGAGCCACGCGAAGACACGGAGCCAAGCGCTGACTCTGAACCCACCAAGGAGCGTACGCGATGAGCCCCCGAGCTGAGATGAAGCAGCTCCAGATCGAAGTCGAACCTCTGAGCGAACGCCGCTGGGAGCGCATCGAACGCTCGTTGATGGAGCGGCTTGAGCAGCAAGTCCCCGCCGCTCCACGCGTGTTGGCCGCGCCCGCCCCTCCCTCGCGGGTGCGACTCTTGATGGCGGCCGCGGCCGTCATGGGTTTGCTCGCCCTGGTGAGCGTTGCGTACTTGCGCGTGCCGGAGCCAGTCGCCCAGCACCCTTCGAGAATCATCACGGGCGAGAACCCATCTCACTTGGCCTTGCCTGGGCTGGCTCTTGACGTGAACCCACAATCGGCGGTCGTCGTTGGCACGGAAACCCCGCAAGGTATGCTGGTCGTGTTGGACCGCGGCAGTATCGTGTGTGACGTCGAACCACGCTCGAAGGAAGCTCCGCTGATCGTGCAGGCTGGGGAGGCCCGGGTACGCGTGATCGGTACCCGCTTCAGCGTCACTCGGGTTGGCGAAAGCAGCCGAGTAGCGGTTGAAGAGGGGGTCGTGGAAGTTACCTCGCGCGGACACTCGGTGCGGGTTCGCGCCGGGGAGCAGTGGCCGGCGACGGAGCCTGCCGAGCTCGGCCCCGAACCTTCGGAAAGGAGCGCCGCGGAACCAACAGCGCCCTCCGAAACAGCGCCCTCCGAAACAGCGGAGGTCGAGACCGACAAGCCCGAGCCGGCTATCCGCACTCCGCGTCAGTCAAAGACTCCCAAGACAGTGGCCGAGCCTGAGCCCGCGACCTTGGAGGAGCCCAGTTCACAGGAGCTGTTTGAACAAGCGACCGCCTTGGAGCGGAGCGATCCGTCGCGCGCTTCCAGCATCTACCGGCGGCTCGAGTCCCGAGGTGATTCGTGGTCATCCAACGCCCTGTATGCTCGCGGTCGTCTGGCCGCTTCGCGCGGAAGCCAGCAGGAGGCGCGGCGTTTGTTGGAGACTTACCTGAAACGCTTCCCCAAAGGCAGCAATGCCCAAGATGCACGAGTGTTGTTGAGACGACTGCGGTAATCTGCGGACGCATGTTCCGATTGACCGTGGTTGTGGTCGTCCTGTTCGCCGCCCTGAGTTGGTCGGCGACGGCGAGCGCGGAGCAACGCCCGGTCGCACTGCTGCAGCCAGATCCGGAATTGCAACGCGCGGTCTCCTTGGCGCTCTCTCCGTGGGGCATTGAGGTGCTGCGAAGCGATGCTCCGTTGCCCCGGTCGTCTCAACCTGAGGCAGTGCAGCTGGCTTCTCAGCTCGCTGAGCAATTGCAGGTCGGTGCGGTCGTTTGGGTGACCCGCTTGCGAGGCGAAGGCGCCTTGCTTTGGGTCTACGATGTCCGCCGGGGTGACATCACTACTCGCATGGTTTCGGAGACGCCGCCGTTCGATGGCCCTGCGGCGGCTTCCGTCGCTCTCAGTGTCAAGACTGTCTTGCGCAACAGCGTTGTTCATGAGCAGCGTCCGGAGCCCCCGGCCCCCGTGAGAAAGCTTCAGCCGCTGCGAGTTTTCGCGCTCGAGGCTGGGGCAGACGCGCGCTGGTTCGGTGAGCAGTGGCTGGACTACGAGGGGCGACTTACGGGCATTTTCTGGCTTCCGCCGGATCGGCGTTTTGGTTTCAGTCTGGATGCTTCAGCCGGTCTTGGACTCGGCATCGATGAAGCGCCCTACGCCGGGCGCTATCGGCAGCTGGCGTTGGGCGCCAAAGCGCACGTGAAATGGGTTCCAACCCCAAAACTGTCCCTCGTCATGGCGCTGGGAGGTGCGGCCCACTGGGCCATGCTGCGGGGCGAGCTCAGCTCTGGTCAAACGCGCGACGTCGACCGTGTCAATGCGTCCGTGGATTTGCAGAGCGCGCTCAACGTCAGCTTGTCTGATAGCCTGTACCTGGGCGCGTCCTTGGGCGCGTCCTATTTTCCCTGGTATCGCCGCTACTTGGTCGATGGCGCTCCAGTGTTTTCCCCTCATGCTCTCACCCCAACCCTGGCGGCTTATGTCGGCGCTGAACTCTGAGCGCGCTGTTATTGCGCTGCTGCTTAGCGCCCTCGGCGTGCTGTCGAGCAGTTGTCGCGAGGATATCGAGCTTGGGCTCGGTCAAACTGCCAGCGGGCCCGATGACGCTCCTCCGATCCCGGCGGCCCCAGATGCGTCAGCACCAACGCCTGACGACCCACCCGATTCGGCCCCACCAGACAGCGCCGCTCCGGACGCTGCGCTGCCGCCGGAGCCTGAAGACTGCAGTGCTTCGGTTCCTGATGGCCTGATCGGCGCTAGGCCGGCGATGGGTTGGAATGGCTACAACGCGTTCGAATGCTCAACCGATCTCGATGAAGCGGTCCTGCGCGAGACCGCGGATCTGTTGGTCAGCAGCGGCATGCAAAGCGCTGGGTACCGCTACTTCATCCTGGACGACTGCTGGCAAGAGCGAAATGAAGACGGTCGGCGCGAGTTCCTGGCTGAGCGCTTACCCAATGGCATCACCAGCCTGGTGGACTACATCGATGAGCGCGGTCTGTCCTTCGGACTCTTTTCTCTGATTGAAGACTGCGTCCAGATGCCCGGCAGTCAAGGCTATGAGCTGCAGGATGCTGAAGACTTTGCCAATTGGGGAGTGGACTATCTCAAGTACACGCACTGCGGGATGATCGACCAAGACATCGAGCCCCCGGTGGTGCAGATGGTCGAAGCCTTAGCTCTAACCCAGCGTCCCATCATCGTGAGCCTCGCCGCACCGCCGTTTAGCCCCTGGATGCCGCGCACCGTAAATCTATGGCGCACCGCGGACAATGCCGAGCCCACCTGGGAATCCATGCTGGCTTCCATTGACGCCAGCTTGCCACTGGCTGCATACGCGCGTCCAGGCGCCTTCAACGATCCGGACATGCTCGAACTCGGCAATGGCGAATTGACCCTGGGTGAACAGCGCGCCCAGTTCGCGGTGTGGTCGATCTTGGCGGCCCCCCTGATCGCCGGAAATGATCTGCGCGACATGACCGATGAAACGCTCGCGATTCTGACCAACAGCGGTGTGATCGCACTGAACCAAGATCCGCTCGGTTTGCAGGCGGCGGTCGTTCAACAACAGTCGGACGTGGATGTGCTGGCCAAGCCCTTGTCGGACTGCGGAGCGCGCGGTGTGGTGGTCTTCAACCGCGGCTCGGAAGAAGCTGAGGTCAGCTTGATCTGGCCGGAGTTATGGTTGCAGTCACAACCCGCCAGCGCGCGCGATCTGTGGAATGACGCGGAACAAGAGGTCGACGACGAAGGGTTGACCCTCACTGTACCCGGCCACGACGCGGTGGCGCTGCGAGTCGACGGAACGGAGCCGGCTTTGCCCCACGGCGAAACCTACTTGGGCGATCTCGATTGGACCTATGTGACCAACGGCGCTCAGCCCGGTGACGTGCCGATCCGCAGTGGCGTCAACCAACCGCTTGCCAATGGCATTCGTTTGAACGGTGCCGCCTATGAATACGGCCTGGTCACGCGCGTGCCGTCTCTGATCCGCTACCGCTTGGGTCAGCGCTGTTCGCGCTTCGTGGCCGACGTCGGTCTGGCAGACGAACAAGACACCGCGAGCGCGGCACAGTTCGAAATCTGGGCCGACGGGCAGCGGCTGTTTCAGAGTGGGGTGGTGACGGCGTCCACCCCGCCAGTCAACGTGGATATCGACCTGAATGGTCGACGAGAGCTGCGTCTCATGGTCGGTGCGACCGACGACGCCACGGAGCCACCGGAGCGGGTGGTCTGGGCTGGCGCCCTGTTGTACTGCCAGCCCTGAGCCCTGCTGTCAGTCCCGAACTCTACGGCCTCTCCAAAGCTAGTCCACTCACTTCGCTCCTGCGTCCGCGTCCCCAGCCCCCTCGGCTGGAGCAAAGAACACTCCGCGCAGGTCCTCCGTCCGCGAAATCGGTGCCGCGTCGCCCTTGCCAGGCTGGCGCCAGGAAGAAACGCGGAACTGATAGTACATGCCCGGATCCAGCGGTCCTTCGTACTGCAAGGAAACCGTTTCGCTTCCGCTCACTCCTGGCACCATGTCGTTGCTCCAAACCTCGTTGCCGAACGCGTCATAAACTCGGACCTCGTACCAATCCTCGCTGCTGTCATCCGCCCAGACCAACGTCGGCTTCTGGGTGACGGCCTCCGGCAGGTCCGCCCCGGGGCTCTCGACTGCCAGCGCCTCGGTGATCTTGAACGATTCCGGCAGTGTCGCATCAGCCTCACCAGCAGCGATGGACACCTGCACGAAATCAGTGCCGGAAATATTGGTATCGGGGTCGAGCACCAGGAAGTCATTTTCGTAGGCCGCCAGCACGTAATACTGACCTGCGGGGACTCCGGTGATCTCAAACTCACCGGTCACGTTGGGTTCCCCCGTGCGGGGTGCCCGCAAACCTCGAGGCGCCTCACCGCGCACCGCATTCGGATCGAAGGTGTCCGCCACCACCAGGATCACGCTGGTCATGGCGTCGCCAGGGGCGTTGACGATTTGCACGGTACCGGACAACGTCGTCGTGCGCTCATCCAACTCGTCCAGCACGACGTCCTCAATCGGCTCATCCCCGACGCTGACGGACTCTTCTTCGATCTGAATATCGGCCGCGTAGGCCTTGATCTCGTAGTCGCCATCAACGGGCACGTTGAAAATCGTGAAGTTGCCGCTCTTGTCGCTGACCGCGCTGAACGATCCTTCGGGACCAGTCGCGACAATCAGCACGCCGCCGACTTCATTAACCACTCCTCCATCGCCGACGCTGAGGGGCTCAATCTTGCCGCTGATGGATGTGCGGTCGCCAGCTTCCAGCGGAATCAAAGAGATATCCGTCAGTGCGCTCTCGATCACGTAGCGGTCCTCATCGTGGCTCGCTTCGGTAGTACTGATTGGCAGCGCCACGCGAATACCACTGGGGAATGTCTGATAGTCTTGCGCTGACGATCGTAGCGTGAAGGACGTCTCTACCGGAGAGCCGTCTTCTTCCCGCACGATCGGCACGTTGAGCTCGTAGTTGCCGGCTTCATCGCTGAGCGCGATGTCCGAAGCGGCCACGCCTTCATCATCGATCGAAATCACGTGCGCGCCTTCAATCGCCGAAGCGTCGCTGGAATCCGTGACTTGTCCCCGGAATATCAACGGTTCAAAACACCGCCGCTCGCCGTTGTCGATCTCGGCGCATACCAATTCACCCTCGCAATAGGGCTCCGCTGGATCGCACTCTTCGCCTTTGCGCACCCTGCAAATCGACTCATCAGCGCCTGCATCTCCAGTACCGCCAGCGCACACGTCCGTTTCCGCGCAGCCGCCGTTGTCCAGATCATCGTTGTCGGGCTCGCACGCTTCGCCAGTCGGGAAGCTGCACTTGAATCCGCTACCAGCGGCAGAGCATTCCAGCCCGTCCTCGCAGCTGTCCGCCTGATCGGCGTCGCATTCAGTTCCGACTTCACCGTCCTTCGGCTTTTCTTCTTCCTCATCGCCGCACGCGATCAGGGCCACCGATAATCCGGTACACGCTAGTAAGAGACCACTCAAGCCAAGCTTCATATTCTTCGTACCTCCGCTGGTGAGTGGCGATGGCTTGTGAAAGTTATCAACCACTCCGCTGGGAGCTACGTCCAACGCGCAGAAACCATTAGCTTATCGCTGACACTGTCAGGCTATTGCGACGTCGCCGGCCCTCGGTTCAGTGTCATCACAACACACTGGATCCCTCACACCATGGGGTCCCGGAAACAGCAACGTTGTTCTTGAAAGCGAGGGTGCGCTAGCACGCGAGCGTGCCGCCAATTCCCCTGATGCTGCGCGTGGCGCTGCTGTGGTTCTTTGCACTTGGCGGACTCGGGATGTTCTTCCCGTTCTTCAGCCTGTACCTCTATAAGAACGCACAACTGAGCGGCTCCCAGGTGGGGCTCGTGCTGGCGACGATCCCGATGGTCGGGATCTTGTCCCAACCAGCTTGGGGGCAAGTCGCCGACTTGAGCGGTCGGCGCACCTTGGTGCTGGCGGCAGTACTATTGGGCGGCGCTGCTGGTTACGCGGCGCTGCTACTACCATCCAGTTTCGCGCAGTTCTTGATTGGCGCTGGCGTGCTAGCGCTGTTTTCCACGAGTTTCATGCCCGCCATGTGGTCGGTGTCCTTAGGCTTGTTGAGCGAAGGGGGACCGCGTGTTCTCGGTTGGGTCCGCGTCTGCGGCACGCTCGGGTTTGGACTGAGTGTCGGCAGTTTCCCGTATCTAACGAGCTGGCTGCATCCCGATACCTCCAGTGACGCCACTGAAGTGCTGCGAGACATCTTTCCTCTGGCCGCGGTGTGTTTCGCAACGGCTGCGATGCTAGCGTTTTCGCTTCCTCGACAAGGAGAGGTTTCGCTGCGTGCGCGACGCGGGGAATACCGGCAGCTGCTTTCGCACGGCCCGTTCTTGCGGGTGTTGGCCGCGTCTGTGCTAGCGGTCATCTGCATGCGCGGCCCGGGCGTGATGCTGCCCATCTTGGTCTTCGACCATGGTGGTTCCATTCACATCATCAGCACGATGTGGCTGTTGATGTTGAGCTTGGAAGTCCCGCTGATCACTTGGTTTGGAGCCACAGTGAGGCGGCTATCACTGCGGGGGGTCATGATCGCGGGCGTCGCCTCGGCCGCCGTACGTTGGTTGGCGAGCGGCTACGTGCACGATTTGCACGTGATGACGTCCATTCAAATTTTGCACGGTGTGGGCGTTTGGGGCGTGATCGTTTGCGCGCCCAGCTATGTAGACCGAGTCGTGCCCGCGTCCTTGCGCTCAACAGCACAGGGCGCATTGGCCATGACCGCTTTCGGTGTGGGGGGAGTCATTTCGTCCGCCCTCGCCGGTTGGCTGCTGGAGAACTTTGGCCCGCGCAGTCCGGCGCAATGGGGCGGGGCCGGTGCCCTGTTGCTGACGTTTGGTCTATTTTGGCTGCTGCCCAAAACTTCAGCCTAGCGATATTCACAGCACTCCAAGAGTGAACCATCCCGGCTCTCCGCGGCTTTGGTCGAGGATACACCCATCGTTGCAGCGCTGCGCAGGCCGCCCGACAGGACCTGGAAAGTCACTGAGAACGTCTTAACCGCTCGTGGGAAGAGCAACCTTTTGCCACGCCATTGCGAGAGAGTGCATTTACGCTAGAGTACTAGCCTTCTTACTGACACTGCTCCCCACGCTCGTGCTACAGCGGACCATGTCCCTGGTAAGCGCATGTGCGCCAAAGCTGGTTTGGGAACCCGGGAGGCCACGACTATTGGGGGCAGAAACCGATCACCGATGAGGATAAGATGATCAGACCTTACGCATGCTTGAGCTTGTTCACCACCTTGGCCGTGCTGCTGGTAGCCGCGGGTTGCTCTGAACCGGAACGCAACTTCCCCACTGCGGACGACGCGGACGCGGGTGGCGGCGACGATGATGATTCATCCGGCGCGGATGACGACGCCGACGACGACTCATCCGCGGACGATGACAGCGCCGATGACGCCGATGACACGACGGACGATGACGACGCGAGCGACGCCGGAGCTGATGATGACGTCATGGATGATGACGTCTCCCCAGACGGCGGACTGATGATGTCTTGCAGCGCAGACGAAGATTGCGACGACGGCAACCTGTGTAATGGCTCTGAGGGCTGCATCGAAAACGCGTGCGTCGCGGGGTCGCGGGCTGATGAGGGCACGCAGTGTGAACTAGCTGACGCCGAGGGCAATCACTATTGCATCGCGGGCAACTGCACCGCGAGTCGCTGCGGCGATGGCATCCTCGACACTGATGCCGAAGAAGTGTGTGACGACGGCAACACCGATGACGGCGATGGTTGCGAAAACGATTGCACCTACAGCTGCGTCGAAGACGCCGAGTGTGACGACTCCAACTTCTGCAACGGCGACGAGAGCTGTGGTGAGGACCACTACTGCGTCGCGGGCACAAACGCAGCTGACGGACTCGACTGCGGCACTGATCGCAGCTGCAACGCGGGTCGCTGCGTGCCCATCGGCTGCGGTGATGGCGTCGTCAGCTCCACGGAGCAGTGTGATGACAGCAATCTCGAAGACGGCGACGGCTGCGACAGTGATTGCACCTTCACGTGCGAAGCGGATGAAGAGTGCAACGACCTCAACGCTTGCAATGGCGAGGAGACCTGCAATCCAGACACTCACACCTGCGTTGCGGGCGAGGCCTTGAACTGCGATGACGAAAACGCATGTACGGCGGACAGCTGCGACCCTGAGTCTGGCAAGTGCATCAACGAGCTGATCGACGAAGACGGCGACAAGCATGCTTCAGAGTCATTGGGCTCCTGTGGCGACGACTGCGATGACAGCGATGCAACCGTCTACGCCGGCGCAGAAGAGCTTTGCGACAACAAGGACAACAACTGTAACGGTGATAAGGACGAAACGGCCCCAACTTGGTACGTCGACTGCGACGGAGACGGCTACGCCAAAACCGGCGCCGTGTCGATCAAACAGTGCGACGCACCTTCGCCCCCGACCGCCTATTGTGAGGCAGGCCAAGCGGGGCAATGGATCGCCCTAGCCCCAGGCCCCGGCACGACGGACTGCTGGGACAAGTCCCCTGCTGTCCGCCCCATGACGGCCACGGAGAGCAACAGCGCATGGAGCAGCAGCGCGATAGCGGGTCAGTCCACTCAGTTTGACTACGACTACAACTGCGACACCGTGGAAGAGAAGCGCTACACACTGGGCAACGTCTCCACCAGCGCCCGATGCGGGTACATCATCCTGGAGCCAGTACTGGAGCCCTTGGGGGATGTCATCATCGGTCCTGTTCCGAAGTACTGCCCCGGCACCTCTGGCTACACGGGTGAGCCCCCGGCGTGCGGTGCCTCCGGTACCTGGACCTATTGCACCTCCGACTGCACCCGGACCACCAGGTCACAGGTGCAGCAGTGCCGCTAGCCTGATCCTGGCAGCCAGTTCCGAGCCGACCGGCAAGAAAACCGCGGCGCCTGCATTCAAGCGGCGCCGCGGAAGGTTCGGATTTCTTTTTGACTTCCGCTGTTCAAATGGGCGGCCACACGAGTAACATCCGCCGCATGGGTTTACTGATGAGTGAAGCAAGCTGGCAGCACCCCAGGCTCAGCCATCGGGCGCTACTACTCGGTCTGGCTCTGGGCGTCGCGCAGGTCACAATTCCGGCGCGCGCATTGGCCGCGTCCGAGGAAGACACCGCGGCGGCACGCTCGCTCGCTCAAGAAGGACTCGAAGCTTTCAAGGCGGAGCGCTTTCAGGATGCCGCAGATCTGTTTGAGCGCGCTGAAGCGTTGGTGCACTCACCGGTGCACCTGCTTTATCGAGCGCGGGCGCAAGTCAAGATCGGGCAATTGGTCAACGCCCAGGAGGCGTACATCAAGATCATCCGCGAGGAGTTCGCCAGCGACGCCCCGAAGGCATTTCTCGACGCTAAGGAGTCCGCCAAGTCAGAGGTGGAGGAAATCAAAGGGCGTCTGGCCAAGCTGACGGTGAAGGTGAGCGGCCCCACCGAGGGGATCACGCTCACGCTTGACGGTGATCCGGTCGCTGCCGTGCTCGTCGGGGTGCCGATGCCGGCGGATCCCGGTGAGCACACCCTGGAGGCTAGCGCCGAAGGATTCTCGAGTGAGACCGCCAGCGTAACCTTGGCGGAGGGTCAGCAAGAAACCGTGGAGCTCACGCTCACCAAGGCGCCTGACGCCACTGCGGTGGCGGCCATCGGTAGCGAAGACTCAGGTCCAGAGATCGACGACAGCCCGGATTCCGGGACGATGCGCACGCTGTCGTATGTGAGTTTCGGCGTCGGGGCCGTTGGGCTCGGCGTGGGAACCGTGTTTCTGATCCAAGGGTTGGACAAAGAGAGTGAAGCCGATACCCGCTTCGACGACCTCGCCGCCTCGGGAGTCAGTAACCCACAGGAAGAGGCCGCCATCAGCGACCTCGACGAGGAGGCCACCTCCGCGAAGAATATCGGTGTCGCTGGATTGGTGGTCGGCGGCATTGGCGTGGCCGCTGGCGTCACTTTGTTCATCCTGAGCAGCGACTCCGAAGAATCTGCTCAAGGGCCCAGCGTCACGCCTTGGATCGGATACAATTCCGCAGGCGTTTTTGGGCGCTTCTGAGGTCGTCGGGCGATGGCTTGACGCCCCCGGGGCGACTTCGCTAAGCCTGAGAACCTTGAGTCTAGAGTGCACCACAATGAGCAGCGGCCGCCCGCGTTTCCAGCAGATTGGCTGGCGACCCTCGACCTGGTTGAAAGTCGCCGTATTGGTGAGCTGTTTGGCGCTGGCTACGACTTCGAGCGCCGAGGTCAACGATAGGCGCGCGGCGGTACACAAGATCTATCGGGGTCAAACCCTCGGCATGCTGGCCAAGCGCTATCGCGTCTCGATTGATGCCATCTGCCATGCAAATGAGATCGCTCGCAACCACGCGCTGCAACCCGGTGACAAGCTGATCATCCCAGCGCGCGCCGACAAAGACGGCAGTGAAGCGCGTGAGCGGCGCGATGAGCTGCTAGGCGGTGGAAAAGCCAAACAGGAGCGCGAGTCGAAGCCACGAAGCAAATCCAAAGAAGACGCTAGCAAGCCGCGCAGCAAGAAGCCGCGCAGCAAGAAGTCTGCGAGCACGACCAAGCTGCACACCGTGTATCGGGGACAAACCCTCGGCATGATCGCGCGCCGCTATCACGTCAGCGTGGCTGCTCTGGCCAACGCGAACGGGATCGCCAGCTCCGATCCGATCCATCCCGGCAGTGAGTTGGTCATCCCCGCCCCAGATGACACAGATGGAAGTCGCGCCCGTCGAGAGCATGGCAAGGCCGAGACCACCGAGGCCCCAACCCGAGCCAAGCGATCCAAGCCCCGGCACAAGCACAAGGTTCATCACGTGGGCAAGGGGCACACCCTGGGCAAGATCGCACAGCGATACCATGTCGAAGTCGACGCCTTGTGTCGGGCCAACGGTATCACGCGCACCAGCCCGATCCGCCCTGGACAGGAGCTGGTCATTCCAGCGCCTGACGATGACGGCACTCGAGCGAACGCCTGGCGTATCAAGCAGGATCGCCAAGTCAGCAAGGGAGATACTCCCAAGGGCAGAAGCTGGCGTGACTACAAGAAGTCCGCTTGGAAGCGCGGCTACGTGACGCTCGAGAGCGCCAATGGCCAAAAGCATTGGAAGGGCTACGTGCTCGGTCCTGGCAACAAGTTGCTCCCGCTGGCTCGCAAGAAGGTCAGCGACGTGCTGGCGTCGTGGCGTACCGGTGCCACCGCACGCATTCACCCGCGGCTGGTTCGCCTGATCGCCCTCGTGAGTGATACCTTCGGCGGCCGCACGATTCGCGTGGTGAGCGGTTTTCGCGAACACTCGTATTCCAAAGGCTCACACCACCCGGAAGGCGAAGCGTTGGACTTCAGCGTCAATGGTGTCCCCAACTGGGCGGTCCGTGACTACCTGCGGAGGATCGAGAACGTGGGGGTTGGCTACTACCCGAACTCGAGCTTCGTTCACTTGGACGTGCGCGACAAGTCCACCTACTGGATTGACGTCTCCGAGCCGGGAGAGCGCCCCCGCTACGTGCATCTGTCCTACGGCTCCAAACGCGAATAGCCGGCTTTGTCGCGTTGCTTGGGCGGGACGTTACTTGGTAATGAAGTAACGCTCGATTTGGGGCGCTGCTTCATCTTGGCTGACGTCCAGCTGCAGGCGCCCTTGCGTGTGAGCTGGCCCCCCACGCAGCAGCACTCGTTGGCTCGGCCAAGGTCGCTCCCACCAAGCAAACAGCCAGTCGTCGCCTGGCAGTTTCAGTGCGGGCAAAACGTCCAGCTCATCACTCTCCACAGCAATGGAGAAGACTCGGGAAACCGGCTCGTCACTGCATCCCGGCTGCGGCCCAAACAAGAGAAACGTGTGCCCTTCAACGAGCACGGCGTCGCGGAAACCTTGGCCTAGGTTCTCACTGGCGTCAATGAAGGCTCCGCCACCACGTAGACTAGACAGGTGTAACATGGCGTCGAAGTCGTCATCCGCGCTGGGTTCTATGCTCAATAGCCGGCGCCCCTTATCCAGCAGCTGCAGCGGCTGGCCTGGCGTATTGATGGCAACCGTCGTCGCGGCAAGACCTTCGCTAAAGTCTAGCTCGACGTAGTCCATCCAATGCCGCGCGCGCTCAATCTCGTCTTCGCTCTCGAGATACTCATAGCGTGGAAAGCCAATAAAGTTGCCCGAGCGCACCACCTGACCCTCAACGGACAGCACGTCTTCACCGTGGAGCTCAAACCGATCAGCCAGCTCCACCAGGCGCTTTAGTTTCGGCTTGTCCGCCGACAAGTCCAACACGTAAAGCCAAGGCTCGTTCTTGGCTCCGCTGAAAAAGTTGATCACCGCGGGCAGTTCATCGCAATTTTGAGTCTCTGGGTTGCAGCCAGGACTGGCCTGCCCCTCCGATCCCGAAATCCCCAGCTCCTCGCAAGCCTCCCGCGTTTCACAATGGGTGGTCTGGGACACCGGAAATAGGATCTTGTCGTCTTGCAACGGGAGGTAACCCAAGAACTGCGTCGTGTAACGGCTGTCTGGAGGCAGTTCGCTGGCGCCGAAGTCCGAGGCGATCGTCTGCTTCCAGACCAACTTTGGCTCAGCGCTGACGTCAAACACGCTGATGCCTGCCACGTTCGGCTTGGGACAGAACAAGTCAGCTTCTGGAATTTCGCCCAAGAAATCGCAATCAGATGGGCGGCGCAGCCCCATGACGATGACCCGCTCACCGACCGTGATCACCTCTTCACCGAAGTGCTCCAACTCGATATCGATCGGCTCTTCGTTTTCCGTCTCGAAACGCAAACGCACTTCATCGCTGACTTGCTGCAGCTTCACCTCAAAGTCCGCGACACTCGTGGAGCTCAACTCGACCACTTTGGGCTGCGGATAGAGATCCAAGGATCGCGACTCAGAGCCGTCGAGCAGTGCAGCCGTCAGCCCCGCAGGCCCGGACGTAAACACCGCTGAGCCGTTCGCCGCAGGGGCACTTTGGCTACGCCGAGTTTCGACGCCGGAACCAACTTGCAGACTCGGCATCTCCGCTGCCTGGTCCAACTTTGCCGCCCCGACGAAGTCGTGCACTTGTCCCGTCGCGCCGTCGTAAAAGCTGTAGGGATACAGCAGTTGTCCCGCGCCGTCCGCCGTGACCACGTAGCGGGCGCTGCGACTCGCGGTGTGAGCCCAGTTGGTCGAAGCTTCCGCCACGAGCTCAGGACCAGCATCGCCGAGTTGATACAACTCCAAGCGGACACGCCCAGTGTCGTCCCGCGTCATCGCCAAGAAGCGGTTGTCGGCGTCCGCGTCCTCGAGGGAGAAGGCTTGCATCGCCGGCAGCTGATACGCCCCCAGCGGCGAAGTCGCCAACGGCACCAGGTAGCTGGCAGTCCCCGCTTCAATCGTTTCTGGCGAAAGCACCACAGCGCTGCCCACTGTCGTCATTTCAGCCACCCGCGCGGGCAGCTGGAACGAGTCCAGTTCCCTCAAGCTGGGGGAAGCTTCCAGCGAATGAAAGGAATAGCGCCCCTCTTGTTCGAACGTGGCCGCAATCCCATCGCCGACAATCGCCGCCGCAGTCACGCTACCGGGCAGTTCCAATTCAGCCGAGACTTCCGGCGTCTCGCCCAGCTCCACCAGCGATAGCCGCGTCGAAAAATCGCCCTCTTCCGAACGCAGCAGCTCACCCAGTAGCAAGCGTGACGCTCGTGCGGCCAACGGCTGTACGTAACCTTCGAGATCCAAAGTCTTGCTGCGCTTCCACTCCCCCGAGGCGTAGGAGTAGACGCTGACGTGCGCCGTACCAGGAGGCGGCGCCCTACCGATGTCGCCGACAAAGGCCCCCTCCGTGTAGCACTCAGTCGGGTACTTTCCGGGCGTCTCGCTGACGATGGCTAAGCCCCCATCCACCAGATAACTGCGGCTGTAGTTCCCCTCGACATCTATCTGCGCGCTGACTTTCGCTTGTTCGGGGTCACTGGTATCGATCCGCAGCAGGCGCGTCACTTGGTAGGGCACCTCATTGTCCGGCAACTCCGAGTACTCCGCCTCATTGTGTTGCTCGATGATCAGGTTGAGGCCGTTTTCATCAGCGTACATCTGCCGCGGATATCCAGGCAGCGGCAGCTCACCGATCGACTTCGGCTGCAGCGGGTCACTGATGTCAAATACGACCAATCCAAGTTCACGTGGAAAGGAGCGCGGCCCCGTGTATTCTTCAGGCGCGACCACAACGAACAAGTGGTCCCCTTGGACGTGCATCAGCCGCTGCGCCTCTGGCGCGAGCTGCTCAAAGTAGAACCAATCCTCCCCAAACCCATTTTCTCCGCCGGTGTTATCCGGGTCCGTTGGCGCGAAGCGCGTCGGGGAGGTGTAGTCGGGCAACGGCCCCTCGGATCCTTGTTGGCCGTCGGGAGATCCGGTTTGCCCACTGGAGCATCCGGCGACAACCATCAGGAAAGCAACGCCAGCAGAGCTGCGCTGAGCGGACGGACGCAAGTGGGACATGCCTCTATGGTGCGAGTTCAGGACACCGGAGTCTAGAGCGAAACGCATCATTTTTTGCTCACAATTGCCCGATCGATGATGTATTTCGACATACAGCTGCTAACCTAGGGTAGTGGCCGCATCCCTTTCATTTTCTTCGCTTAGCCGCGATTTGATGATGCACTTGCGGGGTCGACACTCCCAGCGAGCGTTTAGCCGAACCCTCGGCTTCGAGAGCAACGTCGCTTACGCCTGGGAACATGGTCGGCGCTTTCCGGAAGCCAGCACCTTCTTTCGCGCCGCCGAGCGCAAAGATCGGCGCGCCAAAGCCAAGCTGCTGGCTTTTCTTCAAGACTACAGCGATGAGCTGGAAGCCGCACGCCTCAGTTCGCCTCGCACCGTGCAGCATCTGTTGCTTCATTTGGTGGGGCGCGGCAACCGAGTCGCTCTCGCACGGCGGCTCGGAGTTGACCGAACCACCCTCGCCCGCTGGCTGCAGGGCAAGACTGAGCCAAGACTACCGGAGCTGCTCGCCGTCATCGAAGCCACGACGCAGCGCCTGTTGGCTTTTGTCGAGTTGTTCGCAGACCCGGCAAAGCTCGAGTCGACTCGGGCTGCGCACACGGACTTGCTGGCGCAACGCGAGCTGGCGTACGACCTGCCATGGAGCCACGCAATTCTGAGGGCCCTGGAGTTGGAGGAATACTCCGCGCTGCCCACGCACCGGCCGGGCTACCTAGGTGACGCGATTGGGTTGAGTGCTCAGCAGGAGCGACGCTACCTGCAGAAACTGAAACAGGCCGGCCAAATCCGCTGGGATGGCACGCATTACCGAGTCGACCGGGTGCTGACGGTGGACACCCGAGAAGACCCGATCAAGAACCGGCAGTTGAAGGCGCACTGGGCCAACGTCGGACTTTCTCGCATTCAGGATCCTCAGACATCCGAGGAGTCGCTGTTTTCCTTCAATCTGTTCGCCATCAGCGAAGAAGCTTTTCAGCGGGTGCGCGCCCTGCACCTGCAGTACTACGACCAAGTCCGAGCCATCATCGACGAGTCCCCACGCTCCGACCGAGTGGTGCTGATGAACCTGCAACTCATCCCGCTGAGCCACTCCAAGCGGCCCGGTTAGTTCTCGCTCCCGAAACTTGTTTTCGTCTCTGCAATCGCCGGGGTCGGGGAAACGGGCTAGTCGTACAGTCGGCTGATAGGCGCAAAAAAAGCCGGGACAGCGTCGAAGGGCTTGGCGTACAAAGCACGTCCAAGTGGGCCGCCAGCCCGGAATCAATCAACCGCCCAGCGAACCCGGCCCGCGCAAAAGGGGGACGTGTGAAAATCGAAAAAATTAGCGCCGATGCCGTGCCCGCAGCGTTGGAGCGAGCCGACCACTACCGCTTGTTGAACGAGCCTGACCAAGCCGAGAGCATCTACCTGGACGTGCTGCTGGCTGACGCGGGCAATCAACGCGCGCTTCAAGGGCTCGTGCTTTCCTTGACGGATCAGTTCGCCAGCAGTAGTGGCGCTCTCAGGCGCGCGCGCAAACACGTCAAGCAGCTCACGGACGAGTACAAGCGAACCTACTACTCGGCTCTGATTGCGGAACGGCATGGGCGCGCTCAGTTGGAAAAGCACATGTCGAGCTCGTTTGCTCACGACTCTTTCATCGAAGCCATTGACCTGTACAAGCAGGCCGAAGCGCTGAGGCCTCCGGGCAATGATGAAACGATACTCAGGCGAAACAGTTGTATTCGCACAATCGAACGCCACGGATTAGAGCCCCGTGGCGATCATGGAGAACCCCCGCTGGAGTAGGGATGGCCACCACGCGCGTTTTGAAATTGATGGACACGACGATCGGCCAAAAAGCCGTCGTCGCCGTCACAGGATTGGTGTTGTTCGGTTTCGTGATCGGGCACATGTTGGGCAACCTGCAGGTCTACCTGGGCCCAGCGGTGTTCAACAACTACGCCGCAACACTCAAGAGCTTGCCCGGGTTGCTGTGGGGCACGCGGCTGGTGTTGCTACTGTCGATCGTGCTGCACGTCGTGTTCACGCTCAAGCTTGTCGCCCGCGCCAAGCTGGCGAGGCCGAATGCCTACGCCAAGAAACAGAGCATCTTGAGCACCTACGCATCTCGCACCATGCCGCTCACCGGCCCCACCCTGGCAGCGTTCATTCTTTACCACCTGGCTCACTTCACCTGGCCGGGCGTCGCCATGGGCTCCTACCGTCACAGCTCGACGGACGTGTATTCGAACCTCGTGCACGGCTTTTCGATCCCCTGGGTGAGCGCTATCTATCTGGTGGCTCAGATCCTGCTCGGACTGCACTTGTATCACGGCTCGTGGAGCCTGTTTCAGACCCTTGGATTGAGCCACCCCAAGTACAACGGACTGCGCAACGTCGTGCCTTTGCTCATCACTTACGTGGTGGTGATGGGCAATCTCTCGATCCCGATGGCAGTTCTGACGGGAGTAGTCAGGTAATGGAATTGAAGAGTGGAGCCCCGCGGGGGCCGCTGGAAAGTCGCTGGGAGCGCCACCGCTTCGACATGAAGCTGGTCAATCCCGCCAATCGCCGAAAGTATCAGGTGATTGTGGTTGGTACCGGCCTAGCTGGCGCCGCCGCTGCCGCCAGCCTCGGTGAGCTGGGCTACAACGTCCGCGCTTTCTGCTACCAAGATTCCCCCCGGCGCGCCCACAGCATTGCCGCTCAAGGCGGGATCAACGCAGCCAAGAACTATCAAAACGACGGCGATAGTGTATTTCGGCTGTTCTATGACACCGTCAAAGGCGGCGACTTTCGCTCTCGAGAGTCCAACGTCTATCGCCTGGCGGAAGTCAGCGTCAACATCATCGACCAAGCCACGGCGCAAGGCGTGCCCTTCGCGCGTGAATACGGCGGACAGCTAGCTAATCGCAGCTTTGGCGGCGCCCAGGTGTCGCGTACGTTCTACGCCCGAGGCCAAACCGGGCAGCAATTGTTGCTCGGCGCCTACCAGGCCCTGGCCCGCCAGATCGAGGCCGGCAAGGTCGAAATGCACGCGCGCACGGAAATGCTCGACTTGATCGTGATCGATGGGCGAGCCCGCGGCATCGTCACGCGTGACCTGACCAGCGGCAAGGTGCAAGTCTGGATGGCGGACGTCGTGATTCTCGCGACGGGCGGCTATGGCAACGTCTTCTACCTGTCGACCAACGCTAAAGGTTGCAACACCACGGCGATTTGGCGCGCCCACCGCCGTGGGGCGTTGTTCGCCAACCCTTGTTACACACAGATCCACCCCACCTGCATCCCCGTCAGCGGTGACTATCAATCCAAGCTCACGCTGATGAGCGAATCGCTGCGCAATGACGGGCGCGTTTGGGTACCCAAAGACGCCGCTGACTGCACCAAACCCGCGGGTGACATCAAAGAAGACCAGCGCGACTACTACTTGGAGCGACTCTACCCCAGTTTTGGCAATCTGGTGCCGCGTGACATTGCCTCACGGCGCGCCAAAGAAGTCTGCGACGATGGGCGCGGCGTTGGACCTGAGGTGGGCGGCGTGCGCCGCGGCGTCTATCTGGACTTCCGCGATGCGATCAAGCGCCTCGGGGAAGAAACCGTGCGCGAGCGCTACGGCAATTTGTTCGAGATGTATGAGCGCATCACCGGCGAAGATCCCTACAAGGTGCCCATGCGCATCTACCCGGCCACCCACTACACGATGGGCGGGCTATGGGTGGACTACAATCTGATGAGCACGATTGATGGACTGTTCGTCGCCGGCGAAGCCAACTTCAGCGATCACGGCGCCAACCGTTTGGGTGCCAGCGCCTTGATGCAGGGCTTAGCCGATGGCTATTTCGTGCTGCCGTACACTATCGGCAACTACCTGGCTCGGCATTTGCCTGACGGCCTCGATCAGGATCACCCGGAAGCTCAGAAGGTACTGGGTGAAGTCAATCAGCGGGTCGAAACGCTCCTGAACATCGATGGCAAGACCACCCCCGACACCTTCCACCGAGAGTTGGGACAACTGATCTGGGACAACTGCGGCATGAGTCGCAACAAGGCGGATCTTGAAAAGGCGCTCAAGGAAATCCCAGCTTTGCGAGCACGGTTTTGGGAAGATCTCAAGGTCACTGGTACCGGCGAAGGACTGAACCAGACGCTGGAGCGGGCGGGCCGCGTTGCGGATTTCATGGAACTGGGCGAATTGATGTGCCGAGACGCACTAGAGCGAGATGAGTCCGCGGGCTGCCATTTCAGAACCGAGCACACCACGGACGAGGGCGAGGCCCGCCGCAACGATGAGGAGTTTTCCCACGTGGCCGCTTGGGAGTTCACGGGTGTGGGCGTGGCACCACGCTTGCACAAGGAGCACCTCGAGTTCGAGTTCGTCAAGCCGAGTCAGCGGAGCTACAAATGAGCGACGAAGAAAGCATGAAGATCACCCTGCGGATTTGGCGCCAGACCGGTCCCCATGCCCCAGGGCAGTTCGAAACCCATGTCATGGACGATGTGTCTCCGCACATGTCTTTCCTTGAGATGCTGGACGTACTGAATGAGCGTCTGATCGAGGCCGGCAAAGAGGAAGTCGCGTTTGACCACGACTGCCGCGAGGGCATTTGTGGCGCCTGCTCGCTGATGATCAACGGTCGCGCCCACGGCCCACGTGAACGCACCACGGCCTGCCAGCTACACATGCGTCAGTACAATGACGGGGACGAGATCACGATCGAGCCCTGGCGAGTAGACGCATTTCCCGTAGTGAAAGACCTGATCGTCAACCGCAGCGCATTCGACCGCATCATCGGCGCGGGCGGCTACATTTCCATCAGGACCGGCAGCGCCGGCGATGCCAATGACGTCCCGGTCCGTAAAGAAGACTCGGACCTGGCAATGGACGCCGCTGCCTGCATCGGCTGTGGCGCCTGTGCTGCGGCCTGTCCCAATGCCTCAGCCAGCCTATTCACGGCTGCCAAGATCTCACATTTGGCACTGCTACCTCAGGGCCAAACCGAGCGCCTGGATCGCGTTCGTAAGATGGTGGCCCAAATGGATGCCGAAGGCTTCGGACATTGCACCAATCACAACGAATGTGAAGCCGTGTGCCCCAAGGGCATTTCGGTCTCGAACATCGCCCGTATGAATCGCGATTTCCTCAAGGCGATGCTCACTGCCTCCGACGAAGTCGAGTCCAGAGAACGTGAGAGCTGAACGGATCCCAGCGTCCGTCAAGCAGCTCAGCCCCGCGCCGCCAACCTGGCGGCGTTGGTGTTTTGTGGGTTGTTTCTGAACACGGAACGAGCCACCCGGCAGATTGCCATCATCAAGCAGCACCAAAACTGCGGCGAGCACTGGTAAACACAAGAACCATCCACGCCCGGAGTTTGAGGGATCTCAACGTGCGAAGCCCACCTACCCCATCCCACCACACGTGTTCTTTTTTGGTATCATACGGCTAACACGCTGCTAATAAAGGGATCAGGCACACCACTAACGGATATTACCGGGTTCAGTTAACAGGTCATCCACAGCTGTGGATATCCGTTAGCTGTGAACCACAGGGTGTGACGACGTGTCGGCCCTAGGAGGCTTGCTTGATGAGGCACTGGTGTACGACGAGGTATGACGCGCTCGCGCTGAGCGCTATTTGTTCCATATTTGCGATGAGTTGCGGTTCCGATATGGAATCCTCTTCGGGAGTCACAGCGGGACCTGGAGGCTCTGATATTTCCGGCGATCCGAGTGGAGGGGACTCGCCGTCCACCCAAGAGCAGTCATCGGCGCAAACGGCTGCTCAGATGGCCGCCGCGAGTGATCCCGACTGCGGCGGTGCCGGCCAAGACTGCTGCGACAACCGAGGCTGCGATAACGACGGACTTTCTTGTCGAAGTGGCATCTGCCGCGCCTGCGGCGACCCCGGAGAAGCCTGCTGCGACGGTGGCGGTTGCAATTCAGGCTCGAACACATGTGATGAAGGTATTTGTCGCGCATGTGGTGGCCCCGGGGAGGCCTGTTGTGACGGCAACAGCTGTGGCGAGGGCGGTTGTTGTGTGGACGACATGTGCATCGCCGACGGCAGTAGCTGCGGCGGCAGCGACGGCATGTGCATCAGCGGCGGCTGCGATGGCTGCGGCTCCGCGGGTGAACAGTGTTGCGACGGTCGCATTTGCCAAGAGTCTGGCGTCGTGTGCAGCGGTGGAGATGGCGGCAACTGCGTAGCCTGTGGCGGCCCAGGGGAGCCGTGCTGCGACGGTCAGAGCTGTGATGGTGGTGGCTGCTGCAACCCAGACGGCAACGTGTGCCTAGCTGCAGGCAGCATGTGTCCGGGCGGGCTTGAGTGCACTGCCGGAGTCTGCCCCGACTCGTCTCCCACCTGTGCTCAGGGGCAAACCTGCAACTTTGATCTCGGCAACGGCGCCGAGATCGATTGCGACAACAACAACACTTGTGACATCTCTTGCGGTGACAATTGCAACGCTGATTGTGAAGGTTCGGACTGCGCGATCGTCGCTGGTGCTGACGCGGATATCTCTTGCCAAGAGGGCGGGTCATGCATGGTCACGGTGGGCGCTGGAAGTGAAGTCAACTGCGAGGAAGCACAGACTTGCCAAGTGGTCTGCGAAGGCAACTGCCGGGTGAACTGTGAGGACGCCAACACCTGCGACTGCATTGGCGACGGCTGCAACGTGTCGAACCAGAATCAGCAGTGATCTACTTGAAAGGAAAAACAGACTTATGAAACTTGCATCTACTCCAATGCTTTTGCGCGCAGGCGCGGTCCTGGCGCTCGCGTTGGCGGCGGCTTCTGGCTGCGGCAGTGACGACAGCGCCTCGGATGGCGCCATCGCCAACTCAGATGACTCGGCGGACGATGACGCTGGCACTGGCGCGGACGACATGGCGGATGACAGCACTGCGGACGACAGTGCGGACGATACGGCCGATGACACCGTTGATGACACCGTCGACGACACGGCGGACGATACCACGGCGGATGACGCGGGCACTGACATGCCTCCGGTGGACGACACCAGCGGTATGGACGGCGGCGCCCCGGACATGATGGCTGACAATTGTGGTGGTGCCGGTGAAGCGTGTTGCCAGGGACGCACTTGCGACAGCGCGGACACGGTTTGCGGCGAAAATAATCTGTGCGTCGCCTGCGGTGGACCTGGAGAAGCCTGCTGCGAAGGGGACACTTGCGGTGGCGGGTGCTGTGTGGCCGATATCTGTATCGCCGAAGGCAGCAGCTGTGGTCAGGACTTCGGAGCGTGCACGGCAGATGGTTGCGAAGGTTGCGGCTCCGCCGGTGAGGCGTGCTGTCCTGGTCGCACTTGCCAGGAGTCTGGCGTCACGTGCAGCGGAGATCAGGGCGGCTTCTGCGTTGCCTGTGGTGGCCCCGGAGAGCCTTGCTGCGGTGGAGACAGCTGCGACGGCAGCGGTTGCTGCGATATGGACGCTAACATCTGCATCGCCGATGGCAGCACCTGCTCTGGTGGAGAGATGTGCGCGGCCGGCGTTTGCCCCGACCTCAGCCCCAACTGCGCCAACGGTCAAGATTGCACCTTTGACCTCGGAAACAACGCCGATATCAATTGCGACAATAACAACACTTGCGACATCACCTGTGCAGACAATTGTCAGGCTGACTGCCAAGGGTCTAGCTGCACCATCACCGCGGGTCAGAACGCCGAGATCAGCTGCGACGAACAGGGCAACTGCACCATTGTCGCGGGTCAAGGCGCCGAGGTGGACTGCCAAGAAGGATCTCAATGCAGTGCCACGGTCGGTGATGGCAGCACCGTCAACTGCAACGACGCCAACACCTGCCAGGTCACTTGCACGGCCGACTGCTTCGTCAACTGCGACGGCGCCAACACTTGCATGTGCACGGGCGATGGCTGCAACGTCAACAACTAGCCTCCAAATCCTGTAAATCCCAATCCAACCCCAGCAAGGGCGACTCTCCGGAGCCGCCCTTGCTCTTTTCCATGCTCCAAATCGCGGTGCGCAACCTGAGCATGCATGCCGTTCGGGCTTCCGACCAGAGCGACTCAGCCAGACGCCCGCACCGAAACGGCGCGTTTCGCCCGGGTGAGGAAACTCCCCGAAGCGGCATTTCTCAGTCAACGGCGCGCGTGCTAAGCGACGGTGATGACGGCCGAGACAGACGGCATCCCGAACGCCGAACAGATCGCTCAGGTCGTGTCGTCGCTGTTGGCAGACTGGCCAGAGCGCCGAGTCGATCCGGCGTTTCGCCGAACTTGCGCTCGTGAACTAGCGCGTCTGCGCTCCGTCTTCCGCGTACAAGCGTCCCTGTTCAACCCGCAGCTCACCGGCCAGCTCCGGCAGCTTTCCGAGGCTCTGAAGGACTACGCGACATCCGCCGACCACGCGCAAGCCGCTCGAGCTCGCGACCTGCATTCCGCACTGAAGAAGACCTTCGGCTACGACAAGTTTCGTCCTGGCCAAGAAGACATCATCCGCGCAGTGCTCTCTGGCAAAGATTGCCTCGGCATCATGCCAACCGGGGCTGGAAAGTCGCTCACCTATCAACTCCCTGCCCGCCTGTTGGGGGGCACGACGCTGGTCGTGTCTCCGTTGATCGCCTTGATGAAGGACCAGATCGATGCCCTCAGCGAAAACGGCTTTCGCGCGACGGCGTTGAATTCAACACTGGAGCCCGACGAGCGCCAGCAGCGCATCAGCGCCATGCGTGAAGGGCAGTACGAACTCGTCTACGCCGCTCCGGAGGGGCTCGCCGCGTCCGTCGGGCGACACCTGGAGGGAGTGGATATCCGGCTAATCGCCGTGGACGAGGCGCATTGCATCAGCCAATGGGGCCACGACTTCCGTCCCGCGTATCGGCGCCTATCGGGTCTCAAACGTCGCTTTCCCGACGTACCGGTGCTGGCTCTGACCGCCACAGCTACGGAGCAAGTTACGCAAGATATCATCGGCCAGCTGGCGATGGACGCAGCGGAGCTCTACCGGGGCTCGTTCTTCCGCCCGAACCTGCACATCCACGTGTACAAGAAAGGCAAAGAAGGCGTCGTACGCGATGTCCGCAAAGCCATTCTCAATATTGTTCGCCAGCGCCAGGGACAAAGCGGGATTGTCTATTGTCTATCACGCAAGGCCACAGAATCCCTGTCGGCGTACCTGACCGAGCATGGCTGTCCGGCCGCTCCTTATCACGCTGGAATGACGTCGGATGAACGCACGCGAGTGCAAAACGAGTTTCGCGACGACGAGGTCGGCATCGTCTGTGCCACCGTCGCCTTTGGCATGGGGATCGACAAGTCCAACGTGCGCTATGTCATTCACCGCGACATGCCGCGTTCACTCGAAGGCTACTATCAAGAGATTGGACGCGCCGGACGAGACGGCGTTCAGAGCGATTGCATTCTGTTCTACTCGTGGAATGAGGTCCGAACCTACGATGAGTTCGCCGCCTCAGCTGAAGATGACGAAACCTATGAGCGCATCCGCAACCAGGCTCGCCAGATGTACGCCTGGGCAGACGCTGACGTCTGCCGCCACCAAGGCATCGTCGGCTACTTCGGTGAACAACAACCACCGTGTGGAGACTGCTGTGGGAGCTGCGGTCTCCCAAGTGTGCTGGTGGAAGGGCGCAAAGGCGCGGGAGCGAAGCCGCGCCGAGTGGAGCTTGACTCAGCCAGCGACGGTGAGCTGGAAATGTTGCAGCGCCTGAAGGAGGTTCGTCGACAGCTGGCGCGCGAGCGCAAGGTCCCTGCGTACGTGATCTTCAATGACGCGACCTTGATGGAAATGGCGACCACGCGGCCACAGTCAGAAGCTCAGATGCTGGCGATTTCCGGCGTTGGTCCCTCCAAGCTGGAGCGCTACGGCGACGAATTTCTGGCAGTGCTGACACAACGCTAATGCCCAGGACCAGAGGTCCGTTGGCATCAATACGAATCTCGTCACGGGGCGCGCTTGGAATCACCTCGGGCTGGCGCCAAATGAGGGCTTGGAGGCGAGTCTATTTGAACGGCTTGCCACATCAGCACGGCAGTGACGACAGCGGCGACAGCACCGGCTCCAGCACCGACGCTTGCCCACAGCAGGGCCACAGCCACAGGCCCGACGAAAGCAACCGCACGAACAGTCATCATCTTGATAGTGGTGGGACGACCACCGAATTGGACCTAATAACTGTAGGTCACGCATTTTATGCCGAGCTCGAGCGTCCCCCGCCACATGGCGCGCGCAGCTTGAGTGTGAAGTTTCCGAAGCAGCGAAACTTGGAGTCTGCTGAACCCTGCGAATGATAAATTCCAGCTCAAATGTCAGGCAAGCCGGTCTCGCGTTACGAAAGGTAAATTACCAAAGGCTGCGTAGCCCATTCCCATGACGGCTAGGCCGCCTGCGACGGCGAAGTGGGTGCCAAGCCCAACCAGGTCCGCAAACGGCCCGCTAAGCACGCCCGCAACTCCCGTTGCCAACACCACCAAGCAGGCCTGCACGGTGTAGTCCGTCGCTGACATCTCTGCGCGACACCAATCCATCATGCAGGTAAACAAGGCCGCCGTGCTCATCCCACTGGCCACGTGCTCCCAGATCGTGACCGGCAGCAGATAGCGTTCACCGAGCTGAGCGCCAGCGACCAACGCGTAGGCGAACAAGCTGCAAGCCTGCAGAGCCCCAAAGATGACTAGCGAACGACGCCGTCCCAGCCGCACCACCAATGCTCCACCTGCCAAAGCCCCTAGCAACCCCGCTACAGACCCCCACGTGCCAATCATCCACCCCACTTCTTCAAGGCCGAGCCCTAGATCAACGAACAGTGGCTTGAGCATGCTCGTGCCGAAGGCGTCGCCAAATTTGAAAGCCACCAGCAGCGCGCCGATGCGCACTGCGCCAGCGATACCACCCGATCCCTGAGAAAAAAACGTCCAGAAGCCTTGCGAGGACCTTCTCTGAGAGACCGCCGCGGCGCGCGGTTCGCGAACCAGAGCGAGGGGCAAACTAGCCAAAAATAACAGCGCGGCCATGAGCAGCATTGCGAGGGTCCAACCCAGCCGCTCGTAAAATATCAGGATCGCTCCGCCGCCAGCTATCATACCCACGCGATAGCCAGCTACCTGCACGCCGTTTCCCGCTCCGCGCTCGCCCGGCTCCAACAAGTCGACAGCGAGACCGTCCGTCGCGATGTCCTGCGTGGCTGCCAACAGGTTCGTCAGAAACATACACCCCAGAACCAGGGGCAGCTGCTCCTCGGAAAGAAACAGCCCGACCAAAGACAGCAGCGCGATACTACAGAGCTGTAGGGGCAGGATGAACGTACGCCGCGGCCCGAGAGGTCCAGTGCGATAGCGGTCGACGAACGGGGCCCACAAGAACTTCAGCATCCAGGGCAAACCCATCAACGTACTCAACGAAATCGCGGTCAAGGAATAGCCCTGACTACGCATCAGCGTTGGCACACTATTGTAAAAGAACCCGAAGGGTAGCCCCTGGGAAAAGTATAGCGTTGCCAGCAGACCGAGCTTGGGAAGAGTACGCACGACGTCTCACTCGGTCCTGGATTCGACAGTCAGTTATCGAGACGCTTCTTCAGCAGCTGATTTAGCAGCTTCGGGTCCGCCTTACCCTGCGACTGCTTCATCACCTGTCCAACGAACAGGCCCAGCAGGTTCGCATTGCCGGAGCGATACGCATTCACTTTTTCTGGCAGTGCTGTCAGTACCTCGTCGATCATCGACTGCAAAGCGCTCACGTCAGTGATTTGCTGCAGACCTAAGCGCTGCACGATTTCAGCGGGCTGTCCGCCGCTGCTGATCAACTCAGCGAACACTTCTTTGCCCGCACGCGCAGAAATCTCCCCGCTGTCCACCAGCGTGACGAGCGCTGCCAATTGCTCGGGCCCAAACCTCAGCTCGGAGACACTGCGCTCCTTGAGCTCTCGTGCGAGTTCGGTGACGACCCAGTTGGCCACATTTTTTGGCTCGGCGTGCTGTGATGCGCGCTCGTAAAACTCTGCCAACTCCTCCGACGAACTCAGCACAGCCGCCTGCTGCTTGGGAATGCCCTGTTGATGGTAGCGGGCACCACGCTCGTTCAGCTCAATTTCAGCGGTGCGTTGGTTGGCCGCTTGCTTGGCTTTTTGAGCCTCGCGCTGGCGGCGCCTGTCCTCCTGCCGCGCCTGCACTTCCGACTTCCCCCCGCTCTGAGTCTCGACGATTTTGCTCCACGAGTCCTTCAGCGAGACGATGCGGTTGAACACCAGTTGGTCGGGTTTGGAGTCCTTGGGGTCCTGCCAGAAGAAGCCCAGGCGCTCGAACTGATATCGCGTCTCAGACGCTGCGTCCGCAACGCTCGGTTCGATATACCCCTGCTTGACCACCAAAGAGTCGGAGTTGATGCAATCGCGAAAATCGCGTTCCGGAACATTGGGGTCTTCGACGTTGAACAGTCTTTCATACAGACGTGCCTCAATCGGCAGGGCGTGCTGCGTACTGACCCAGTGAATCGTGCCTTTGACCTTGCGCCCGTCTTTCGGCTGACCATCGAGCGTGTCGGGGTCGTAGCTGCAAAGCAGTTCCGTGACGTTTCCGCTGTTGTCCTTCTTGACCTCGTCGCAGCGGAGCACATATGCGTGGCGCAGCCGGACTTCGCGCCCCGGGGCAAGGCGATGATACTTGGCTGGCGGATGCTCCATGAAATCATCGGCGTCGATGTAGAGCTCGCGTGAAAATGGCAATGCCCTCGAACCGGATTTCGGTACGTCATCTGGATAGCTCGAAGCCTGGATCAGCTCCTGCTTGTCAGCGGGATAGTTGGTGATGACCACCTTCAGCGGGTCCAGCACGGCTAGCACACGTGGCACCACCGGGTTGAGGTCTTCGCGCACGCAATGCTCCAACAGAGATAACTCGACGGTATTTTCCGACTTGGCGACGCCGACCCGCTCGCACAAGTTCACGATCGCCTGGGGGGTGCAGCCGCGACGCCGCAACCCTGAAATGGTGGGCATGCGTGGGTCATCCCAGCCAGAGACGTGCCCCTCCTCCACCAGCGCTCTCAGGTTGCGCTTGCTGAGCACAGTGTAGCTGAGCCCAAATTTCGCAAACTCATACTGACGCGGACGACTCGGCACATCCAGATTGTCGAGCACCCAGTCGTACAACGCGCGGGCGCTTTCGAACTCCAACGTGCACAACGAGTGCGTGATGTGCTCGATGGAGTCACTCAAACAGTGCGTAAAATCATACAGCGGGTAGATGCACCAGGTGTCGCCCGTACGGTGATGATGCGTGTGCCGAATGCGGTAGATGGCCGGATCACGCAACTTCATGTTCGACGCGGCCATGTCAATCTTGGCACGCAGCACCAGCTCGCCATCCTGAAATTCCCCGGCGCGCATACGAGCAAACAGATCGAGGTTTTCCTGGATGGGTCGATCTCGATCTGGGCTGGGTTTCCCGGGCTGATTGATGCTGCCGCGGTACTCCTTGACTTGCTCTTCCGTCAGCGAACACACGTAGGCTTTGCCGGCCCGGATCAACTCGACCGCAAACTCGTACAAGCGCTCGAAGTAGTCCGAAGCGAAGTACAGATTGTCCCCCCAATCGAAGCCGAGCCAGCGTACGTCTTGCTGGATCGACTCGACAAACTCGGTCTCTTCTTTCAGGGGGTTGGTGTCATCGAAGCGCAGATGACAGACGGCACCAGGTATGTCCTGCGCAATCGAGAAGTTCAGACAGATCGACTTCGCATGGCCAATGTGCAGGTAGCCGTTGGGCTCAGGTGGAAAGCGTGTGGCCACGCGCCCCCCGTGCTTCCCTGACTTCAGATCCTCAGCAATTATGGCTCGAATGAAGTTCTGCGGGGGCGTCTCGTTCATGTTGGTTGGCTACATTTGCTTACCGAAGCCCCGCTGTCCAGCGCCACGAATCCCCTGCCGGCCCAAGGTCGTTGGCCGTTCAAATCCGTTGATTCGGCGCCTTGACCCGCTCCTTGGACCGTGAGAGCGTCATCCCGTAGGGGAGAGAAAGTTTCCGAATCACCCCAAGAACATTGGACGCGATCAGATCGGGGACATACGCGGAGTATCTTGAAGATGCGAACACCAACCAAAGTATCCGTGGTCGTCGTGCTGCTGGCATTGACGGGCTGCAACACGATCAAGAGCCTCATGGGTGGAACCGAGGAGGAGGACGTCAGCACTTCAGCCGAAGCACTCGCTTCTGCTGCCAAAGCGCTCGAGGCCGCCGAAGAAGCCGGCGGGGCCGCCGCGGAAGCAGAAGCTGGAGGGGCCGCTGGCGAAGCTGCCGAAGTCGGCGGTGAAGGCGGCGAGGGTGGCGCTGATTCCGAGGAAATCAAACCGGCCAACGAAGCCCTGGTGAAACGCTTCGACGACGAAAAGAAGTTCGAAGACGAGGACAAGGAACTGGCGCTCACGGCCGATGCCAATCAGGTGTTCGATTCGCCAGAGAACGGCAAGCTCCTAGCGCTGCTGAAGAAAGATCACACCGTCAAGAAATTAGCTGAGCGCGGCGAGTTCACGCTGACGACGTTCACTAACCCGGACAAGCCGGACGAGACCTTGATGGGCTGGCTCAAGACCGCGAACATCGCGGCGGAAGCGGGGGATGATGAGCCAGCCTCTGATGGCGTTGCGTGCGGACCAGGCTTGACTCGCTTCCAAGGAACCCCAGAATTCTGCGCCGTCGCGTGCACCGCGAACAGCCAGTGCCCCAACGGCCAGACCTGCTCGGGCGCAGCTAAGAAACTAGAAAACGGCCAGCCCGGTGCCGTATCGGCCTTCTGTAAGAAAGTTGCAGCAGCCGTGCCGGTGAAGCCGCCCCCAGTGAAGCCGCCGCCAAAGAAGGATCCCCCCAAGCAACCTGAACCGCGTAAGAAGAAGAAGAAGAAGAAGAAGAAGAAAAAGAAGGCTGATTGAGGCGGCTTTGGCTCGAAGCCGGCCTTTTTCAGCCAACGAATCGACGGACTTTCGGCGGCGTTGCCCTGCCTGCGCGTGCGCGCCGGGGGTGCGCGAATTCAGGCCCAACGCCCGCCAGCGAGTCAGCCCGGCGGCGGGATGGGCTGATACTGGCCGTATCACGTCGGTTCAGCTAGACTCCGGTTTCTTGTCTAAGGCCTCGGTTTCGCTTGACCTCTGGGTCTTGGATTCGGTTAGTTCTACTGTCGGGAATGCGCCTGGGAATCTTCAGTGATGTGCACGGAAACTACGAGGCGCTAACGGCGGTCCTCGAACAGTATTCCGGAGCTTCAATCGACCGCTACTACTGCCTGGGGGACACCGTTGGCTACGGCGGGTCGCCGAATGCATGTTGTGATCTCGTCAAAGAGCTCACGACGGGTACCGTCTTGGGCAACCACGACGCCGCCGTCGCTGGGCGCATGGACTACGACTACTACTATGAGGCGGCGCGCCAGGCTCTGGACACCCACTCCCGCATCCTGACGGAAGCCAACCTGGAGTGGCTGCGCACGCTGCCGTACTCGCTCAAAGTCGAAGAGGCTCGTGTTGGCTTGTGCCACGGCACACCAGCACGTCTCGAAGCTTTCGACTACATCTTCGCACCGGAGCAGGCGCAAGAGTGTTTGTCCATCTATGATGAACTTCAGCCACTGACAGTCATCGGGCACTCTCACTTGTGCAAAGTGTTCCAGCTCTCGAAAGACGGCGTCGAAGAGCTACCGCCAATCGATTTCGAGTTGGATCCCAACTACAAATACATCGTCAGCGACGGCTCAGTCGGGCAGCCGCGTGACTACGACAACCGCGCCAGCTACACCATCTTCGACTCCGAAGAGAATCGCTTCGAGTTCCATCGTGTGGCCTATGACATCGAGATGTCAGCGCAAAAGATTATCAACGCCAACCTCGACCACAATTTCGCGCACCGCTTGTTTGTCGGCGTTTGAAGTTGTTTATCGGCGTTAAAACGCACTGCTGATAGTGGCCGCGGGTTGAATGACCGCGTGAGCGCCGATCTTGCTCAGAAACAGGGCACTGAAACGCGCGTCTACACCGACAGTGATGATCTCAGTCTTGTAGATGTCGAGACCAACCCCGGCCCCCACGACCGCCTCATCCAGCTCGTTGAGCCGCGCATAGCCGAGGCGCCAAGCCAGGTATGGCTCAAACCAGCGCTCATGTCCCGCACCTAAAAACTCACTGTAGACCTTCCCCCCCAGCGTAGCCAGGACTCCGTCGATGCCCTCAGCGTCCGTGTCTGCCGCTTTGAGCGCGTCGACGTCCACACTGATTTGTGGCCCAGCCGCGATCGACAGACCAACGCTGTACATGCTGACGCTGGTCAAGTCACTCGAGCCGGGCGCTGCCTTGCGCCACACATCTTGAGCCAAGCCCAAGCGCAAGCCCGGATAAAATTGGGCCTCAGGGCGAACCACGATGTCCGGCGGGCTCTCGACAGGATGGGAAAAGCTAACGTGAAGTGTGGCGCGCGCCGCACGGTCTCGCATGAAACGCAGACTGCCCTTGAGCCTTTCGATCTCGCCACGTACCCGCGTGATCTGTTGCTCCAACGCGAGCATGTCCTTCATGTTCGTGGCTTGCTGCAACATCTGCTCGTAGCGAGCCAACGTCAACTCCAGGTTGCGCAAGCGGAGGCTAGCGTCCAAGAACTCTCGGGTGATGTCTTTGGCGCGGATATTTCGTGAGGTGACATGACCGAGCTGGTCGAGCGCGTCCAGCGCGGCGTCCGTCTTTTCGGCTGGAATCCTCAGTGTGACCGATGCCGTCAGCTGGTGCGGCTGACGCGACGTCTCCTCGCGCGTCAGCTGGCCGCCGTTGGCCTTGACCCACGCCTTCGTCCTAATCAAAGCCTGGTCCACATCCTTCACCTCCACTGCCACATTGCCTTCAATGTCGAGCATGGGCTTGGCGCTGCTGGCCACGCGAGCTTCGGCTTGGCCAGCACCCGACGGCGGCGCAGGTGCAGGACTGGGTGCGGATTGATCGGGCGCGGCTTGGGCGAGCAACGGAGCGGCGACGTCCGCAGAATCGGCGACGCCATCCGAGTCCTCCAACTCGGCTTCCATCGGAGCTCCCGCGGTGGCGGTGACCTGCTTGGCTTCAGGATAGGCCGCTTCCGCCGTGGCGCTGCCACCACAGCCCAAGAGCAAGAACATCAAGGTCGAAGCTAGAACAAACAGATACAGTCGCGTCATGGTCAGCTCAACGCCCATGCCTCGACCGGCTTACAGGGTAAAGCCATTTTCCCTTTCCTCACCTCGGTGGGACGCGCGTGCACGAACGCAACCCGCGCGAATGGTATGGAAGGTCTTACTCGGCCGCGGACAACTGGGTTCGAACCAGATCCGGGTTTGGCGAATGGGGAAAGCGAAAACCGTACACGGCGGACGCCACGCAACTCGCGACTCGCGAGTCTCCGGGAGTCGTTTGCACGCTGACGCCGCGCGCTCGCCCCGCCTGGACGGCTACGCAGATACTTAGACTGACGTGATCGGGAATGCGGCAGTGGGCGTAGGCGCTGAAGTTCTCCAGCTGGCGCGCGTAGGCGCCCTGGGGCACGTCCGCGGCCTGGCGCTGAGTGACGTCGATGTTGCGTCGCGCGGTGTTGAAGGCCTTCTCACAGCCCTGCCCCGCGTGAGCCACGCGACCAGCCGCCTGCACAGGCTCAGCGATCCGCGGGCGCGGCGAGGGGGCGGTCTGCTTCACCGCTGGGGCAGCTGGAGCCGGCAGCTCACGCTTGACCCGCTCGGGCACCGCTTTGGGTTCGAGCGCGCGCGCCGAGAGCTGGAGCGGCTCGCTCGGAAGCGACAGGGGCTGCTCGGCTGGCATGCTCCCCGCTTCTGCGGGCGCCAGCTGGTCAGTTTCCGGGGCACCGAGCTCCGGGGCGCCGAGCATGGCCGACGTGAAGTCGGCTTCGAATGCCCGCTCCTCCTCGCTCCGCGGTGGCCCGTTCCCGGATGGGGCCCCGTAGCCGCCAGCATGAACTGGGATAGCGCCCCCACCCAACGAACGCAGGCCGGCGGCCGGGATCTGCATCATCGGCTGGGGCTTGGGTACCGACGTCGGGCGGATTGCTGGGCGCGCCAGCTGGGCAGGGCTAGAGGGCTGGGACGCCGCCTGCCGTTGCGCGGGCGAGACTGGCACCACAGCGGCACGGATCTCCGAATGAAACATCCCCAGATCTGCCAGTTTCCCCTCGCCCAGACCCGCGCAAAGCGCCGTAAATCCGGTCCAGGCCGCCAGCATGAACCAGCTGTGAAACCGCGCCCTGGGTGCCGCCCCGGCGCCGGAGCGCGGCTCATCACCAAAGCTTTCCGGCAGCCGAAAGCGCTTCAGCTCGCCGTCTGGCAGGATGATTCGTCCGCGCGGCTGTCGAGGCACGAGGGCCGGGTTAGCGGCTTTTGTCGCGAAAGACCAGCCCCTTGGGCGGAGGCTTGTTGAAGTCCTGCGAAGCGCCGTCTACATGGGCTTCCGTGCCGCTACTTCTGATTCAAGCCATTGGCCCAGACAAGCCGGGGATCTTGGAAGCGCTAACGAGCGCCCTCGGCCCGCTCGACGTCCGACTGCTGGACATCGGTCAAGCAGTCATTCACCGCACTCTGACATTGGGGCTGCTCGTGCAGGTCCCCGAGGCTCCGGGACACCTCAAGGACGTGCTGTTCGCCGGCCATGAACTGGGCCTAACCGTCACCTTCACACCGATCACCGAGGACGGGTACGAACAGTGGGTTCGCAAACAAGGCGAGGCCCGGCACATCGTCACCTTGTTTGGCCCCTGCATCACTGCTGAACACATCGCCACCATCGGCAGCATCACGACCAAGTTCGGTCTGAACATTGCCGTCGTGACTCGACTCAGCGGGCGCACCTCACTGGAGAAGCCGTGCGCGGACTCAAACACCTGCATTGAGCTCGCGGTGAGGGGGACACCAACGGATGCTTCGGCCTTGCGTCGCGAGATCCTGGTCGCCGCGCAGGAGCTCAACTGCGATATCGCGATCCAGGTCGACAACATGTTTCGCCGCAACCGCCGCATGATCGCGTTCGACATGGACTCTACCCTGGTGCAGGGCGAAGCGATTGATGAACTGGCCCGAGCCCATGGAGTGGTCGACGAAGTCGCCAAGATAACTGCCGCGGCGATGAACGGTGAGCTCGACTTCGATCAAAGTCTGCGCCGTCGCCTGGCCCTGCTCAAAGGTCTCAAGACCGACGTGCTCCAGGGCATCGCCGACAGTCTGCCACTAACCCAAGGAGCGGAGCGCTTGATCCGCACCGTGCAATCGCTGGGCTACAAGACCGCTATTCTCAGCGGAGGCTTCACCTACTTTGGGCAGCACCTGCAGAAGCTGCTGGGTATTGACTACGTTTTCGCCAACGAACTGGAGATCGTTGACGGCGCGCTCACTGGCAACGTCATTGGGCCAATCGTCAACGGGCAGCGCAAGGCGGACCTGCTCAAAGAAACCGCGAAGAAAGAAAACATTCGCCTGGAGCAAGTGATCGCAGTCGGTGACGGCGCCAACGACTTGCCTATGCTCAACGCGGCCGGGTTGGGCATCGCCTTCCACGCCAAACCCAAGGTGAAGGAGTCCGCTGAGCAACAAATCAGCGCCACGGGATTGGACGGCATCCTGTACTTGATTGGCGTGCGTGACCGCGAAGTGCCGCCGCTGTAAGTGACTTAAAAAAAAGAGGCGAGGCGTGAATCACGCCCCGCCTCTAGCAGCGGACTTGCTTCAGTGAGTCAATCAGCCGGGTGAGAACATGATTGGGTAGCTCACCGATACCGTACCGCCCTCAGGCTTGGGGAAACTCAGCCCGTAGAAGGTCCGGACCACGCAGTTGACGACGCCGCTGTCGGGGAGGGTCGAGCCGACGCTGCCGCTGTGTGAGACGCTACCGTCTCGGTTGATCATGAAGCGCACAGCCACCCGCCCTTCCAGGTTCGGGTTGGTCATCAGGCCCTTCTCGTAACACAACCGGAAGCGTCCATGGTTCTGCCGAATGATGCGCTGGATGACGTGTGCGGGGACTCGTCCACTGACCTCGACCCTGCCGCGGATGCTCGGTTTCTTGGGAGTGTAGCCGGGGCCGCTTCGAGCCACGCTGCGACCGATCCCGCCCGGCCCGACGTTGGTGCACTCGGCGCCGATGCAATTGCCTACCGTACCCCAAGTTCCAACTGACCCGAGGCCGATGTGCTCTCCGCGTTCCCCGCCGTATTCGCCAACGCCGTACAAGCTGAGACCGTTGACGCCACCAGACTCGTCAATCACGTCACCCCACATGTTGCCTTGGGCGCTGACGTCAGCATTACCCATTGCCAAGGGGTTTGCCCAGGGGGCGTTGGGCGCGTCTGGATCAGCCATGCCGCCGTTCAGAATGCCGATCACTCCGAATTCCTCGGCCATGGCCACCGTCGCCAACTCCGGCTCCGTGTTGTCCTTCGGCCCTTTGCGAGCAGAGCGAGCGTTGGGATTGACCTTGGCATCCTTCTTCCCCATTTGCCCCGCTTCACCCTTGGCTGCCTCCCCTTCTTGCCCCCCCGCGGGTTGATTCGCGTCGGGTACCGGCTTCTCTTCTTCCTGCTTGAGCTCTCGTTCCGCAGCTGATTGCAAGTAGGCCTGCATCGAGATCAACTGGTCCTGCGATACATCCTCACCATCGGTGAGTCCCATCGGTGGAACGAAGAACGCCATGGCTGCCATCAGCGCACCCACGCTCAGCAATGAGCTGGCGAAGTAGGGCACCGCGGTCTTGACTTCGTCGCTAGCAAACGCTCGCGCTGGCCTAGCCTCGGGTTGAATGCAGCTCACCTCAAACCGTAGTGAGCCAAATTGCAGCTCGACTTGGGTCCCGACAGTGAGGCTCAGTTGGGTTCCGCCGGCCACGTGAGGGGATGCGGGCAGCGTCGCACGCACTCGCTGCAGCTCGCAGCGTTCTTCTCCCGAGAACTCAACTACCCCGTCCGCTTCCTGCGGTAGATTCAAGTACGTCCCGGTGGCGTCGAAAGTGATCAGCGCCAGGCTGTCACGCCCCAACTGTTCACTAGGAATGACAAAATCAGGCTCCCGGTTGGGTGCGCTCTCGCCTACCCAAAACTCAGTCTTGTTTTGCAACTGCTCAACAAAGATCGGGTTGTCACCCCACAGCACGCGCAGCTGAATTGCGCCCTGCTGCTGAGACGACTGCTGGGCAGCCAAACTGTACTCATCTCCTTGCGCTGCGCGCGCACCTACTACGTCTTGCATCTGGTCCTCCGAGATTGTGTCGCACGAGTCTGCAAGAGCTCGAACGAGCGTTCATGATTCTCGCGGCTGCGAAAGGTTGCGTTACTCAACCTCAGCGCCGCACGAAGACAACAGACACAGCTGGGGTTCGTTAGTTCCGAAAAACTTTTAGCCCAAGGCAGTTCGAACTGATGTGTCCGACAGCGGGCCCCTCAGACCTACAAAACGCAAGACTGGGGGAATTTCTAGGGAAGATCGCTCGGCGCTGCGGAGGACAGCGGCGTTCGCAGGGACCAGCACTCCCCGGCTTACGGCAATTGTGTGCCCGGCTGCGCCATCGCGGTCAACACGGCCAAAGCATCGGGGACACTCACGCGGAGACTGTGACCGGACTCCACCAGCTTGCTCTCGCCTAATATTGGCCCCTCCACGGTGACGGCGCCCTGGCTGAGCGTGATCTCGAACAATTGCGCTTCGGGATCCCAATACAGCAAGAACTGCGTCTGAGAACCTCGCACCGTAAACGGGCCGGTATCAATCTGCCACGCCTGTGGCTCGCGCCCGCTGAGCCAGGCGCGCAGCTGCCCCATCTCCAAGGTGAGTGCGGCAACGTCTGGCGTCAGCGCGACGATGCGAGCCCGCGCGTCTGGATCGAGCTCGATGTTAGAGCCGTTAGAGAAGAACACCGGCAACGACTCACTCGACGCGGCTAGCCAAGCTCCAGCCATGTGTGGCGCCCGCGAGCTGCCCACGTACGCCATCGGAGGCTCCGACGAGCGTAGCCACCACACAAGCAGCAGCGCCAACGGCAGCGTCGCAGCCAAGAACAGCAGCCCTACCCGAGAGCGCTTGCGGGCATCATCTTGCGCGTCTGCCGCATCCAAGAAGTGCTCGCGCTCCAGCGCGGAGGTCCCAGTGTCCGCGTCGCTTAGAAGTATGTCTTGGGCACGCCCGATTCGAGCTCCCAACTCAGCGAGGCGCGAATCAGTACCACCAGACCCACTCATGGCGGCCTCAAACCCAAGCCGCGAGCTCAGGCTCCAATTGCGCCAGTCGGGAGAACTCATCCCTTCCGCGGTGCACCGCTCGCCTCGCTGCCGACATGGACAACTCGCAAAGTGAGGCGACCTCCCCAATGTCGAACTGGGCGATGTAGTGCAAACAGAATGCGACTCGCGCTTGTACCGGCAGCTGGTCAAGCACCGCGTAAAGCTGCAGCTCAGGGGCGAGCCGAGGCGAAGCGTCTCCAATGACCCCCGGCTCTAGCATGCCCATCCGCTGGGTCACGAGCAACGTCAGACTCGGTCCACCCGCCGCCGCGACCATAGGCTCAGCCTCGGCGCATTGCGGCTCTGCAGACTCTTCCTCGGACCGTCGTCGGCTTCCGCCTCCACCGACGAAGGCGCGCCGAGACGCAGCCGCGGCGGACGCTACCCGCATGCCGCTCAAGCGGCGCAACTTGCGCAAGCTATTCCCCAGCAGAGCTTTTGGCCGCGCGCGCCGCCGACGAAGGACTTTGACCGATTCACTGACGGTCAGATGCAGTAACCAAGAGCGCAGCAATGCCGCATCCCCACGGTACTTCGGCAGCACCCGCAACGCGGAGAGGAATACACGTTGCACCATGTGCCGCAGCGTCTCGGGCAGCGCATCAGCCGGCTCGACCGAATCACCCGAGGAGCGCTCCAGGTCATCAAACTCATAACTGCCGAGTAGGCGCAGCAGCAACTCTTCAACGTCTTGCGAATAGCGCTCGAAGAACACCGCCCGAGCACCACGATGACCCTGCCTCAATGCGGAGAGCAGCGCCTCATCGCTTCTGAAGAAGGATGGCGCATACACCACCGCACTACGACGAGTGAGGTTTCCGTTGTGTAGCGAGCTGAGCATTGTTTACCAACGAGGAGTGGCTTGGGCTGATTTGAATTGACGGGGCCCGACCCGGGCTGTCTCGGTTAATGCCCAAAAATCGGAAATTCTTTCTTCAAGGTCCGGGGAAAACCCGGGTGAGATCGAAAAAAATAACTGCCCACCAAATTCCGTTCTCTTTCCCATTCAGCCCAAACCCGGCGTTTTGGTGCTGGTTCGTGCGCTGGACACGCTGCCGACACAGCTCGCAGCTCAGAGCAAGTCAGCCCAAGAGCCCCAAATTGGTGACAATTTATCGCGGCTGGGAAAATCACTGACCCGATCAATGCAGGCACTTTTTCGACGTGGATCTGCAGAATCGCACCGAAAATCGTCGAGTTCGCATCAACGCCTACCTGTAGGCAGAGTCAGTTCTAGCGGTGCAGGGGCCCCTCCGACGATCACCTTATGTGGTCAGTAGTGCCAGGGGAACTTGGAGAAGTCCCGGGGGCGCTTTTCCAGGAATGCTCGACGCCCTTCGTCAGCCTCTGGGGTGCCATACGCCAGCCGCGTGGCTTCGCCCGCGAACAGTTGCTGCCCGACCAAGCCCTCATCGGGCAGGTTGAAACCGTACTTGAGCATGCGGATCGCCGTCGGACTCTTCGAGTTGATTTCTGCCGCCCAAGCCAGAGCCTCTTGCTCCAGCTGGGCGTGGGGTACGACCGCGTTGGCCATGCCCATGTCAAACGCTTCCTGAGCCGAGTAGTTGCGACCAATGAAGAAGATTTCGCGAGCGCGCTTTTGTCCAACTTGTCGGGCTAGCAGCGCAGACCCATACCCACTGTCGAAACTGGCCACATCCGGATCCGTCTGTTTGAACACCGCATGCTCTTGGCTGGCGATCGTCAAGTCGCACACGACATGTAGACTATGGCCGCCCCCCACCGCCCAGCCTGGCACGACCGCGATGACCACTTTCGGCATGAAGCGGATTAGGCGCTGAACCTCGAGAATGTGCAGACGCCCCAGCTTCGCCGGGTCCAGCCCTTCGTCCGACTCGTACTTGTAGCCGTCGGCGCCGCGAATGCGTTGATCACCCCCGGAGCAGAAAGCCCACCCCCCATCCTTGGGGGATGGCCCGTTGCCCGTCAGTAGCACGCATCCTACGTCCGATGTGCAGCGCGCATGATCGAGCGCCATGAACAGCTCATCCACGGTCTGCGGCCGAAACGCGTTGCGCACCTCCGGACGGTTGAACGCGATGCGCACCGTGCCCTGCTCCTTCGAACGGTGGTAGGTGATGTCCTCGAACTGGAACGGGGCCACTTGCTGCCAGCGCGCGGCATCAAAAATTCCGGAGACTGTGTTTTTCGAGGTCATGCTCGGGATCTCTTTACTGGGGCCAACTTGGGGTTTCAACCAGGTTTGGGTTTCATCCCGCTGGTCCGCATGGCAAGCAGGCAGCTATGCTCAACTCGCCCATGAGCCCGGCGCCCCAGTGCACCCCAGCTACGGCACCAAAGCGGCAAAACGCGCTAGCTCGTCTTTGCCGGATTTGTTCTGGCGCGTTCGGCATCGCGTTACTGGCGACCGCCGCGCTCGCCTCCTGTGGCGATGGCCACTGCCACGACGGAGACTGCGTGTGCGATGAAGGCGATGACTGCGAGTTCCATTGCGAGGATCCCCCTTGCTACGTCACCTGTCATGGGGACAACCCCAGCTGCGTAGGCTCTTGTGGCAACGGCGACTGCCTATGCGGCAATGACAGCCATTGCAACTTCGGCTGCGAAACGCCCCCGTGCCATGTCGACTGCGCGGCAGGCAGCAGTTGCTCCGGAACCTGCGCCGATGGGGACTGCACCTGCGCCAGCGAAAGCAGCTGTCACTTCGAGTGCTCCACTGGACCATGCCACGTGGATTGCGGCCAAGACTCAGAGTGTAGCGGCAGCTGCGCCAACGGGACCTGCCGCTGCAGCGGCGGGAGTGAATGTGCGTTTACTTGTATGGATCACAACTGCAGCACGATTTGTGAGACCGGAGCCAAATGCTCGCTTCAGTGCGAAGTCGGCACCCCAGGACAGCAGGGCTGTCGCTTCGATCGCTGTAGCCAAGGCGAGCAGCTGTGCCCGGACGGGAAAACCATCACCTGCGGATTGCCCTGCCCAGATGGCGACTGACACAGCAACAGCGCCCAAGACTAGCGCGAGGATGCTTTCAGCGATCGCTCAGCGGTGCGCTTTTGGCCAGCTTCTTTTCCTTGAGTAACAGCAGCCGAAGCAAGTTCTCATCCCGCCAGGCCTTGCGCCCCAGCTTCGACTTGACCCGTTTGGCCGTCTCCACGGCCACGGGACTGGCGAACCTAATGTGCAGGTGGTTTCGGTGTCCCCAGGTGTGACGCAAGATTGGCTGAGTGACGGGGTGCTGTCCGTCGAACACGTCGCGGATGAGCTCGGGACTCTCCCCCAACTCTTCCGCTCGGGCTCTCAGCAGCGGGTGCAGCGAACGATCCAAAAAGACATATTCAACTTCCGCCGTCTTGAACAATGCGCTGAGTAACGCCCAAGTACGGGGCACATCCAGATTCTCAGCTGTGGCATTGACGTACCAGCGCGAATCATCCAGGTAGTAGAAACCCAGGTCGACGTCGCGCCCACTGCGATGGCTACGGTGCGGTCGCAGCCATCCGCCGTGCTTTCGACTGATGTGCCCAATCCGCAGTCGGTGCGATCCCGGATGCAAGCGTTGGACTTCCGCGATCGCATGCTTCAAAGCCGTCACCGTCTCCTGGGTGCCCCAGGCGCGGTCAGACGCTGTGAGGTGCCAGAGCTCCGACTCCTCCATATGTACGGCGCCATACAACCTGCCTCGAGTTGCGCTGCCAATCGAGAGCGAGCCGAGCGCGCTCAAATCTTGTTCCAGAGCGCTCCCCAACTGAGCATCATCGGGACGCTCCACGTCCACCTTCTGAGGTGCAGGCATGGGATGCTCGCGAGGATATATTGGGGCAGGAAGCAATCGGCTGACGACCCTCGTGGGCGACGACGACGCTTCCGCATCCCCTTCGATGGCCCCCAGGGAGACCACCAGCGCCGTCAGTGCACCGCCTGCCACAATTCCCACCCAGGTGGCGCGGCCCGCTCCTGCAGCCCGAGTACGCAGCGCCAGCACCAGCCTGCGTGGTGTTTGAGCACCAAACGACAAGAATAGGATTGTAGATCGGCTGCTGAAGGGAAGCCAGCGAAGCGCAAAACCTGCGGCCTGGAAGACCAGGAAACGCCGAGGGCGTAAGCTCGAACAGCTACAGCTCGAGTGCTTCGAGCTCAGCCAGCTCCTGCTCCAGGCTTTCCCACTCTTCGGTCAGCGCGTCGACTCGCTGGCTGGCTTCCGCTTCTTGCGCTTTCAGTCGCTCCAATTCGGGCGAAGCCTGCCCATTTGCGTCGTACAGATCTGGGGCAGAATACCGCTGCTGGATTTGCGCCACCTGCGCCTCCAATTCAGAAATCTCCTCCAGCACCTGGTCCCGCTTCTTGGGTAGCGCTTTGAGCCGGTTGAGCAGTCGCTTTCGTTCCGCGTGAGGCAGCGCTTGTTTGGCCTGCTTCTCTTTCTGCTTTTCGCTCTTGGCTTTGAGCACCACGGCGTCTTGATCCAGGTGGTCTTCACCCGAACGAGCCAGGTACTCGGCATAGGTGCCCAGGTAGTCCGTCACACCGTCAGGTGTGATTTCGATGATCCTCGTTGCCAGCTTGGAAACGAACCAGCGGTCGTGCGACACGAAGAGCAACGTCCCCTCGTACTCGAGCAAGGCATCCGCTAATGCTTCGATCGCCTCCAGGTCGAGATGATTCGTCGGCTCATCGAGCAATAGCACGTTCGGCTTTTCAACCATGAGCTGGCAGAAGATCAAACGCGCGGCCTCACCTCCCGACAACGCGGTAACGGACTTGTCCACCTCATCGGCGGAAAACAGAACCCGGCCAAGTTGACCCCGAACGAACGACGTGCCCTCTTTGGGAACCAAGTCCCAAACGAAGTTCAAGGGAGTCTGCTTTGGATCCGTCAGCAGTTCTTTGTGGTCCTGAGCGAAGTAACCAAGCTTGGCTTCGTGTCCCCACTCGATGGCGCCCGCGTCCACCGACAACCGCCCTGCCAATGACTTGAGCAGGGTCGACTTGCCCAAGCCGTTGGCCCCGATCACGGCCACGCGCTCTCCGCGACGGACCTGCAGGTTCACATTGGACAGCACGCGCTTTTCGCCGTAAGCCTTTGAGAGCTCCGTCACCTGCAGCACATCTTTGCCGCTCGGGCGAACCTGCTCGAATCGAAATCGTGGGGATCGCCGCGACGACTCCGGTAGCTCTTCGACCTCGATCTTCTCGACCTGCTTGACGCGACTCTGAGCTTGGCGAGCCTTGGTGGCTTTGGCGCGGAAGCGATCGATGAAGGCCTGCTTTTCGGCCACGATCTTCTTTTGGCGCGCGATTTCCGCTTCCTTCTGGTCGCGAGTGATTTGCTTCTGACGCAGGAATTCCTGGTAAGCGCCGGAGTACGCGGTGATGGTCGCGTAGTCGACGTCCAAGATGTGCGTGGCAACGCGGTCGAGAAACAGGTGATCGTGCGAGATGATAACCGCACACCCAGTATAGGAGCGCAAGAAACTCTCGAGCCATCGGATCGACAGAATGTCGAGGTGGTTGGTGGGCTCATCCAAAAGCAGCACCTCGGGCTGACCGATCAGCACTTGTGCCAACAAGACGCGCAACTTGAATCCACCGGACAATGTCGCCAAAGGCTGTGCGAGCCGCTGGCTGGGGATCCCCAGGCCGACCAGAACCGCGCTAGCGCGCGCGCGCAAGCTGTAACCGTCCCGAGTGGTGATCAACTCTTGCAGAGCAGCCAGGCGCTCCGGATCTGGTTGCTCCTGATCGCTGAGTTGCTCTTGCTCTTTCAGCGCGGCGTAGACCTCCTGCTCGCCCATCATGGCCAAGTCGATGATCGGCTCGGCATCATTCATGAAGCGGTCCTGGCGCAACACGCCAACGCGCACGTTCTTGGGCAGTGAAAACTCCCCTTCGCTGGAGCTTTCATCACCGGTTAGGATCTTGAGGAAGGTAGTCTTACCGGCTCCGTTTGCCCCCACGAGCCCGTACCTGCAGCCCGGATTGAGCTGCAACGTGACGTTCGAGAACAGCACTTGCGGGCCGAAAGACTTGCCCAGTCCGTTGATCTGGAGCATTTCCCCTGGCTCGTATTCGCCCGCGCCCAATTACGCAAGACCCGGAGCCACGTTTTTTCGCAGCGCTGGTCCGAATGCGTCGGCGGCGTGGTGCAATCAAGCTCGATGATCTACGCTTGGGCCAACGTGAGCGGGAACACGTCGAAGACAGCGCTGGGTTTTCGTACGGATTTCATCGTCAATCCCTGGTTCGACTCGGTGTTTTTCATCTGGTCGCCAGTGCTGGCGCTAGCGCTTGGTGCCATCCTTTCCGTCACTCACCTGAATCAGGCCCCCTGGGACAAGGCCGGCGATGAGCGCGCGATCCACACGGTGCTGATCGGCATCTTCATTCATGCGCACTTGTTCGCGGTGTTTTTCCGTAGCCACGCCAACCGTGAGATCCGGCGTAGCTACCCGTGGCGCTTTCTCGCGGTCCCGCCGGCTCTATTCGTTGCCATGCTGATCAGTGACTGGGCGCTGGTGTGCGTCAGCGTGCTGGCCACCTTCTGGGACGTCTACCACTCGGGACTGCAAACCTTTGGCCTGGGGCGCATCTATGACCTGAAGGCGGGTAATGATGCCGTCGCTGGGAGGCGCTTGGATTGGTGGCTCAACCACCTGCTTTACGCCGGCCCCATCATCGCCGGGGTCACCATGATGGACCACTTCGAGGACTTTCGGGAATTCGAAGATGTGGGCACCACGCTGTTCAACGCAGTTCCCGCTTTCATGGACAGCAATCAACGCTACTTCGCCTGGGCGCTCTTGTTTGGTGGGGGCGCATTTCTGCTCTATTACCTGTGGTCCTACTATCGAATGCACTGCGCCGGGCGACACGTCTCGTTGCCGAAGGTGTGTCTGCTAACAGCCACCGGTGTGTGCTCAATCTATAGCTGGGGCTTCAACAGCTGGGGTGAGGCGTTCTTCATCATGAACCTGTTTCACGCCTGGCAATACTTCGCGATCGTATGGTGGAAGGAGGGTCCCAGCATGAGCCGCCTGTTTCGCACGGAACGACTGAGGCTAAAGGGACTCGTCACACTGCTGCTGTTTCTTGGGGTCACTCTAGGCTACGGATATCTGATTGAGGTCACGCCCGCGGATATCACCGCGGTCTATGCGCTGTCGCTGGTGGTTTCCATCATGCACTTCTGGTACGACGGCTTCATCTGGTCGGTTCAGAAGCGACAAGTTTGAGCTAGCGGCAGCTCAACACGCACGGTTTCAGCGCGGCCGCCTACCGCTGGAGGAGCGGCTCGCTTGGCGACCGCCTGCACGCCGACCGCCTGCACGCCGCCTCGCTCCGGAATCGGAGGCGGTTTCCCCCCAATCCGGAGGGACCAAGCACTTTGGAGAACGCCCGATCAAGTCTGCGCGCCCGGCTTTGGCCAATGCTTCTCTCGCCAAGGGCCAATGCTGCTTGTCCCAGTAGAGCACCAGCGCCTTCATCATCCGCTTTTCGCGCAGGCTTTTGGCGGTTGGCACGGGCTCCAGCGTTTCTGGGTCGTAGCCCGTGTAGTACATCGCCGTGGCCATGCTCATCGGTGTCGGAATGAAATCCTGGATCTGACGGGGACGCATGCGATTTCGCTTCAGGTACAGTGCCAGCTCAATGGTATCGCCCAGCGTCGCGCCTGGGTGACCGGTAATCAGGTACGGGATCAGATACTGTTCTTTTCCGGCGGCTTCACTGGCTTGACAGAACGTCTGCGCAAAGCGCTCATAGCTTTCGATCGGTGGTTTCTTCATTTTCTGGAGCACATTGGGACTGTTGTGCTCAGGCGCTACGCTGACCATGCCGCCAGTGTGGTGCTCAGCCAGTTCACGCACGAATTCTGGGCTGCGTTCCGCCAGATCATAGCGGACGCCAGAAGCGATAAAGACGTTCTTGATCCCCTTTTGCTCCCGAACCTGCCGCATCAGGTCGATCAGCGGGCTGTGGTCCGTATTTAGATTTTCACACACCTTTGGGTGCACACAAGAGAGCCGGCGGCAGGCTGACTCTATCTTCTCGCTCTTGCACTTGAGCTGATACATGTTGGCCGTGGGCCCCCCCAGATCCGAGATGGTGCCTTTGAAGTCCGGCATGCGTCTCAGGGCGCGCACCTCTCTCAAAACACTTTGGGCCGAACGGCTCTGAATGACGCGCCCCTCATGCTCGGTGATACTGCAAAAGGTACAGCCACCGAAGCATCCGCGCATCGTCACGATGGAGTGCTTGACCGTCTCGAAAGCCGGGATCTCCTGCTCGTAGCTGGAGTGCGGCTGACGCGCGAAAGGCAAGTCGTACAACTCATCCATCAGCCCTTCATCCAGAGGTTGAGCCGGCGGATTGAAGTACACGGCCTCTTTGCCGTGCAATTGCAGAAGCGGCCGGGCATTGCCTGGATTCGTCTCCCGCTGGAACGCCCCGCTCATGCGTGCGAATTGAAGCTTGTCCCTACAGACCTCCTCATAGCTGGGCAAGACGACCAGTTTTCCGTCTGTAATGTACTTGCTGGCAGAAGCGATCAGGCTCTCGATGCGCTCCGCACCTCGCACCACGTGAGCCGTCCCGCGCACGTCCGTGAGCTGCTGGATGCTTTCGCCAGCGGACAGCCGCTGCGCGATTTCCCACGCGGGCCGCTCTCCCATACCAAAAACGAGCAGATCGGCCTTGGCGTCCAACAATATCGAGCGACGAACACTGTCCGACCAGTAGTCGAAATGAGCGATACGGCGCAGCGACGCTTCGATGCCTCCAAGCACAATCGGCACGTCTCCGAAGGCCTGCCGGCACAAGTTGGAGTACACGATTGTGGCGCGGTTAGGGCGGCGTCCCAGTTGTCCACCGGGGCTGTACTGATCCTCTCCGCGGGTCTTTCGCTGCGCGGTCAGTTTGTTCAGCATGCTGTCCAGATTGCCGCCGCTCACCCCCACGAATAGCCGCGGTTTTCCCATGCGGGCGATGTCTCCGGGATCGCGCCAATCCGGCTGCGCGATGAACCCGACCCGAAATCCTCGAGCTTCCAGAAAGCGCGCGATCAGCACCGGACCGAACGCCGGGTGATCCACATATGCGTCGCCGGAGATAATCAGGATATCCAGCTGCTCATAGCCGCGAGCTCGCATTTCCTCGCGGTTTGTTGGCAGAAACGCGGTAGCCGGGGCCGCAGGGGCCCCTCGGGCCGAGCGCCGCAACTGAGTGAGTGCCATCTGCCCACTGTATCTGACATCTGGCGCTGTGCACACCTCGAGCGAGCTGGCCGAGCCCCAGCGACCGCTCCCCTCATCCAGTCCGGCACAGAGGTTATCGAGCTCTGCAGACTAGCCGTATTCAGTCACTGAACCGCCAACCGCGCCCCTTCGAAGCGCCGGCGGACTAGCCCCCCACGATTGCCATGCCAAGCTCGAACCCGGAGTCCAAAGCTGGCGGTTGGCGCGTCCTGCTCGTGGACGACAACACCGCACTGCTCAAGTCCTTTAGCGCGATCCTGAGGGGCCAGCATCATCGGGTTGATTCCGCGGAGAGCGGCGAAGCGGCCATCGCGCAGGTCGAGCAGGCCAGCAACGGCGAGCGGTTCGACGTGATCGTCACTGACATCGGCATGCCCAAAATGGACGGCGTCGAACTGTTGCGTCACGTGCGCGCGCACGATCTCGACGTACCGGTAGTACTGGTCACTGGCCAACCTGCGGTCGATACCGCTGTTAAAGCGGTCGAGTACGGGGCTTACAAATATCTCACCAAGCCAGTGCCACCGGATCAACTTCTTGCGACGATTGACGAAGCCGGACGAGTCTGCAAGCTGGCCCGCGCCCGCCGAGCCTTGTCGCGAGAATTGGGCAACGACCGCTTCGAAGCGCACGACCTCGCCGGCATCGAGGCGCACTTCGACCGAGCGCTGGATGGTCTGACGATGGCCTATCAACCGATCGTGACCAATCAGGGCTTGCTGTTTGGCTACGAGGCCCTGCTGCGCAGCGCCGAAGCCGCCTTCCCGGCACCTCCGGCGCTACTTCACGCCGCAGAGCTTCTGCATCGCACAACGGAGCTGGGCCGCCGCATCCGGGAGCTGGCTCCTCGCCCTTTCGAAACAGCAGTCGATCAGGAGGTTCTATTCGTGAACCTACACCCCATCGATCTCACCGATCGTGAGCTGCTGCGCGACGACACCCCACTGGCGCGAATGGCCCCACGCGTCGTCCTAGAAATCACCGAGCGGGCCGGCCTCGCAGAGATCTCGAACTCGTCCGAGGTGATCCGCGACCTGCGCCAGCTTGGCTATCGCATCGCTATTGATGATTTGGGCTCAGGCTATGCGGGACTCAACAGTTTCGCCATCCTCGAGCCCGACGTGGTCAAGCTAGATATGGTGTTGGTGCGCGACGTTCACCAGAGCAGCACGAAACAAAAGCTCGTGAGCACGGTGGCGTCGTTGTGCAGAGACATGGACGCCGTCATGGTCGCCGAAGGCGTCGAAACACAGGAGGAGGAAGCCACCCTGCTGCAGTTGGGCTGCGACCTGTATCAAGGCTTCTTGTACGCGCGCCCCGCGCCGCCTTTTCCAGCACTGACACGCAAGCCCAATCTCTGCTAGTCCAACCTCAATTAGCCCCACCTTGCGGGACTGCACCGGGGGGCGCTGGCGTCGGCAGCGTAGCGGCGGGGGGCGTCGGGAGCTGCGTTGGCGCAGGCTGCACTGGGGGCGGGGCAGCAGACGACGGAGCAGTTGTCGGCGCGGGCGCAATGCTTGACGGCAGGCCTGTCGGAGCCGGCTCCGTGGGCGACGGCGACGTCGAGGGCCCAGGGGTTGACGCCGGTGGCGACGCTGGCGCCAGCGGTGGACGGACCGTGGGGTTGGCTGGAGGTGCAGTCGCGGCGGGCGCCGGAGCCTTTCGCTTCAATCTCAGCGGCGGCAGAGTGCGCCCGCAGCGTATGAAGAGTTCGCCAGGCTCTTCCTCTTTCTGCATCGACATGGCCATATGAGACATGTCAGGCCCCTTCAGCTCCGGACGTTCGATACGCTTGAGTAGCTCATATTCGCCGTCACAGAGTTCTTTGGCTTTGCGTTCACACTGGCGCAAACGCTCAGGACACACCAAGCGAAACACCTCTGGCTCCTGACCGGGATTCACCCGCGTCACCTGCAGTTTGGTGCACGCCGCGAGGACTACCGCCAGGCCAACCCAGACCACGGTACGCCAGACCACGGTACGCCAGACCACGGTACGCCAGACCACGGTACGCCAGCTCAACGCGGTGACATGGGACAAAGCGTTGCAGCTGGCCGATGCGCTGATGTTGCGCCGGCGCCAGGATGCCGATCGGAACATTGCGCGGGTAGAAGGGGCTCTTGACATGGCTGGCTCAGAAGCGTGAATCTCCCGCCTTCTACCCTATTACATGAGGTTGCGTCAGCTTGCTTAGGAACAAAACAGCCCTGGTACTCGAAGGCGGCGGACTACGCGGTGCGTTCAGTGCGGGAGTGGTCGCCACCTTGCACCATCGCCTCGATATCAAGCCAGACTACATCTTCGCAACCTCATCTGCTGGCCCATCTGCAGCGTTTTTCGCGACAGGGCAGACAGAAGTCGCCATCCGCCTGTGGGAAAATCGCACCTATGCATCCCATCTAATTTCCCCGCTGCACTTGCTCAAGCGGCGTCCGCTGATGGACATCGACAAGCTGGTGGATTCATTTCGCACGCCGACGCCACTGGCCGTGGAGCTACTGCGCGATTCGCCGACGCGCGTTCTCATCTCCGTAACCAACTGTCGAACTGGTACCGCAGAGTATGTCCCGATGACCGACAGCAACGCCTTCGATCTGCTGACAGCAACCATGGCGTTGCCCCTGGC
>JBNLEN010000018.1:0-63123 GCA_050304975.1 Polyangiaceae bacterium | reverse complement strand
CGGGTGATCAAAAACGTCTTCCTACTTCGAGTGGGGTTGCCGCTCGACGCCCTGCGTTGGGTGGCTTCTCGCAGCAAGAGTAAGAAGATGCCACAGGATCTTCAGATTGAGGCCATCCCCCCGGGGGTCAGGGTCGGAGCGACGCTCGATCTGATGGGCACGAAAGTGCGCGCCTCGGCTGCGATCTACATTGAGGACGTTCAGATCAACGCCGAAGAGATGCGTTTCGAGGTGCGTCTGGCCGACGTTTCGATGAAGCTGCTAGAGGACTCCGACTCGCCGCTGGCCGCGCTGCTGAAGTCGGGCGCACTGGACCTCAGCAAGCCGGGCAACCTGGCTGCCTACATGCCCAAGCGGCCGCCGATGTTGGTGGAGGCAAAAGACGATCGGGTGGTGATCGATCTGATGAAGCATCCGGCGCTCAAGAGTCAAAAGGTGGAACGGATCGTCAACATGATCACCCCGTTCATCACGATCCGCGAGATCCGTACGGACTGGGAACACCTCGACGTGGTGTTCAAGCCATTCCAACACGGCGTGGGTCAGGCGCTGCAGTCCGTGCGCGACGTGCTCTAGACAAATTGGCCCCGTCGGGCACCCAGAATAGGGGCGTGCGCGAGTCAACCAATGCGTGCCCGCGCCCCCTCAGGCCGAGCCATGCGCGGATTGCTCTTTGGGGGTCGGCTTGCGTGTGAGTGACGATATCCAGCGCCGCAAGTTGGCGGTATTCAAGGGCCGGCTGAAGGCGATCAGCGGGATCAACGCGAACGCGAAGAACAAGTAGCTGAGCGCGGTGTAGCGATCGTCAATCCAGTAGAAATACTTGAGCAAGATCTGGCTGCCAGCTGCCATGGCGAGCAACGGTGGACCGATGCTTGGGCGCAGACGCACCAAGGGCGCGAAGGCGATGAATATCACGAAGTAATAGCAGGTCAGGTTGGTCATGCTCATGACCAATGGAATCGAGAGCGGGGCCGCGATCCAATATGTTCGCGAGCGATGCACCGCCCAGGCGATCCAACCCATGAGCACCACCCAAATGCTGTACAGGGCGAATTTGTTGGCATCCAGGCGCTCTTCCTTCCAGGTCTTGAAAGGGTCATCGAGGCTGTCATCACGCATGAAGTACATGCGGTCGTCCCAGTCGTGCGCCAGCATCACCTCCAGACCCATGTGGTTGGTCAGCGGAGTGTTCTTGTGCAGCGCGATATGCTCGGCAAACTCCTTGTAACTGTTCGGCCCGGCCACGTACAGGCTGGTGGGGACCAAAACGCCGGCTGCGATGGCTGCGCCCCCGATGAATCGCAGGTGGTCTTTGTGAATGCGCCGATGCTTGATCAGATACAGCAAGATCATCACGCCCCAGCCGAAGCCAGCGACGGCAGGGAACACGCGCAGCAACGCTGACCAGGTGAAGGCGCTGCCCGACAAGAGGAAGAAGCGCTTCTTCGCCAGACAGATCGACGACACGAATAGGAAGATCCAGTCCTGTCTGAGGAAGGCGCCGCCGGTCCAATAGAAGTTGCCGGCTGTGTTGGTGGCCCAGAATATCGACGCCACAGCCGCCACGCGCCAACCAAACGCCCACACCAGCATGGCCAGGGTGCCGATGTGCAGCAGCACATCGAGCGTCGCCAGCGTTTTGAAGGTCTCGTCACTGGCGGGTCCCAGCTTGCTGAAGAACTTGCCCGTCATCGTCCAGACCGGCGGCGGATTGTAGCCGTGGTCCTTCTTCATGTTGTCCCAGTAGGTGCCTACCGCCGACTGGCGCAGCCACTTCACATCCTGCTTGAAGAGCTCCCAGCGATCCTTGCTGAAATGGTCAGTGCACGCTTTGGGATTTTGGAAGACGTTGGTCTTCTTCATCGGCGTGATCAGGTTGGCGCGCGTTAGGTCACGAATATCCAACTTCTCGAGCGCCGCACCGTGCCCCAGCTCAACCTCCGCCACTGCGACACATTCGTAGATGCGGCTGTAGTTCAGTTCGTCGAAGTACTTCGAGCCGAGGTAGTAGTGAAAGAACTCGTGGCGGTGGTAGTACTGCGTGTAGCGGACGTTCGGGTTGAAGCCACCAAAGTAGTTGAAGAAGCCGATGACGGTCAGGACCACGCTGACGCTCAGCACAATCTTCTTCGATACCTTGATCCCGCTGCGCTTCAGATACATCTCCAGCAGCAGCAGCAGTGCGGTGACTAGAGCCAGCGCGATGGACGAGACGAACAGCACCCCTTTCCAAGTGTCGCGCTCGGCCCACTTCCCGCTCCAGGGCTTGAACAGCACCTTTTCAATGAACTCTGGAGCCGCCCCAAACCAATCGCTATGGGCTGCAGTGCTGAGGGTATTGGCGGCGTCGCCGACCAGGCTGAAGAGTTCGATCAGGGTCATAGCTCGCGGAGGTGGGTTCTATCCAATGCGCGCGAGTTTCGCCAATGCTTCGGCCAAAGCGCCTTCCCACTGAGTGGATTGTCTCAGAACCTTGCAGCAAATACGCAAAAGCCCGCGCATCGCGCGGGCGGGGACCACCGTTGGTGGAACTTTGATTGGACTGGGACAAGCCCAGCCGGGCGCTGCTCAGCCTTCAGCTTGAGCTTCAACTGCAGCTTCGGGCTGGCCAGCCTTGGCCGCCTTGCGTTGCAGAGCTTGCTCATAGCCACAGCGCAGACGAGCTCGGCGCTTCATCTTCTTGCCCTTGAGGGGCGTGGCCAACCAGACGTGTCGCTTGCGAATATCCCAAAGTGCGCGATTAGACATAGAAACCTCGAAAGGGGCGCAGTCTTTAGCCTATGAGGCTGAGTTCTGCAACCCAAGTGGCAAAACTTGTGCGATTTACCGGCCTTGAGCACTCCGGCCGACGCTGAGAGTGCCGCGGACCGCTCATTTCGACGCCACGATCGGGCGTAGAAGCTCGAAAATCAGGTCACCGTAGAAAAACAACGCCACGGTACCCGCGGCGGTCAGACACAGTGGGATCACGCACAAGAGCGGCGCTTCGCTGATCCCATCCCCGTGGGCGGCCGCCGCCCCAACGCTGGCAGGGGCCGGATTGGGCTTGAAAAAGAACGCTCGGGCCACGACGGGCATCAGGTAGGCGATGCTCAGGATTGAACTCAGCATCAGCACGAAGATGAAGAAGTACTGATGGCTCTCGGCGGCGCCCAACGCCAGGTACCACTTGCTCCACATTCCACCGAAGGGCGGAACGCCGATCAGGGAAAACGAGGCCAAAAGAAACGCCCCCATAGTGAATGGCATCTTGTGTCCAAGGCCGTTGAGTTCGCTCACTTTGGTCTTGTGGGCCCCCACGTAGATCGCGCCCGCGCAGAAGAATAGGGTGATTTTGGCCATGGCGTGCATGGCGATGTGCAGTCCGCCACCGATCACGCTGCTGCTGCTCGCTATGGCGGCTCCGAGCACGATGTACGACAAATGGCTGATGGTCGAGTACGCGAGACGCGCTTTGAGATTGTCCTGGGCAATCGCGATCGCCGAAGCGGCGAGCAGTGTGAAGGCCGCGACGAAGGCTAGCCACACGCTCGCATGCGTCTCGCTGAGCAACTCGATGCCGAACACATACACAACGATCTTCAGCACAGTGAATACGCCCGCCTTCACCACAGCCACCGCGTGCAGCAGTGCGCTCACCGGCGTGGGGGCGACCATGGCGTTCGGCAGCCAGCGGTGGAAAGGCATGAGCGCTGCCTTTCCGGTCCCGAACGCGTACAGCGCGAGCAGGATGGGAAGCACCGCGGGATCGGCCTTGCCCGCCAGGATCCCCCCCGGTGAAAACTCGACGGTGCCGCTGAGGTGCTGGGTCCAAAGAATTGCCAGCAGTAGCCCCAAAACCGAGGTGGAAACCAGAATACCGAGATAGATGCGCCCCGCCTTGATCGCCTTCTCGGTCCCGTGGTGGGTCACCAGCGGGTAGGTGGAGAAGGTTAGCACTTCATAAAAGACGAACAGCGTCAGCAAGTTCGCAGAAAAAGCGATGCCGAGGGCCGCGAAGATCGACAGTGCGAAGCAGGCAAAAAAGCGCGTCTGATTTTGCTCCTCATGGCCGCGCATGTAGCCGACCGCGTAGACGCTGGTGACGATCCACAGGCCCGACGCCACGGCTGCGTACAGCATCCCGAGCGGCTCGAGCTGGAAGGCTAGGGGCACTCCCGGTAAAACCTGAGCCAGCTCCAGCCGGGGGGTGAAGCCCAGCTGCGCGAACGGCCAGAGCTGAAAAACGACGAAGGCAGTCGCCAGCGCGGCCAGCATGGTGACGCTCTCCCGCAGGTTCGGACGAGCGCCCGTAACCATCACTCCAATCGTGCCGAGCAGCGGGATCGCGACGGCAATGCCCATGGCGGCTTCCGCGCTAAGAGAAAGTCCGTTCATCAGTGGCTCCCGTCTTCCGTGGCGGCTTCCGTAGGAGCGGCGTGTTCACCTGAAGGGTGAGCCCCGACGCGAAGCGGCGGGTGTTCGTCGAACTCACCTTCCGAAGGCACGAGGGCAGCCGCACCGGCCGCAGTCACGTCAGCAGCCGCCCGCCGAGCCAAATCGCCGGGGATGTCCGAGAAGATGCCGAAAACGAGCGTCACCATCATCAGCGTCCACGCCGGGATGACTATACTTGGGGGTTCGTCCTTCGCCGCAGTTCGTCCTGGTGGTGGCTCGCGGAAATAGCACACCTCAATCAACTTCCACACGTAGGCCACCGCTAGCAGCGAGCTCAGCAGGATCACGAACGCCAGGTAGACGTCACCGGTCTCGATGGCTGCCAAGACCAGGTACCACTTGCTGATGAAGCCCGAGGTGCCTGGCACCCCGATCAACGCCAAACCTCCGACCACCATGGCCGCGCAAGTCAGAGGCATGCTCTTGCCCAAGCCGGCCATGTCTTGAATGCGGCTGCTACCGACCTTGGCGACAAATGCCGCGGCCACCAAAAATAGCCCCGCTTTCATCACGCCATGGTTGACCAGGTGGAGCAACCCAGCGAACAAGCCTTGTTCCGTGCCCAGGCTGATGGCGAGGGTCATATAGCCAAGTTGCGCGACGCTCGAGTAGGCCAGCAGGCGCTTGAAGTCCGACTGAAAGATGGCTGCAGCGGAGCCCACGAACATGGCCAACAGGCTCAGCGGGAGCAGCACATACTTGAGCCCCAATTGCTGAAACATCACAGTTGCGCCCAGCACCGTGAAGACGAAGCGCACCATCAGGTAGAACGACACCTTGGTGGCCGTGCCGGACAAGAATGCTGAGACCGAGGATGGTGCGAAGCTGTAAGCGTTCGGCAGCCACTGGTGCAGTGGGAACACCGCCAGCTTCAAGCCCAGGCCGACCAGAATGAACGCGACGCCGACGATGAACGTTCGGCTGTCGACCAGGGGAGGGAGCAGCCTGGCTAGGTCAGCCATGTTGAGGGTGCCAGTGATCTGGTACAGGAACCCGACGCCGAGCATGTAGAACGTGCCGCCCAGAGTACCCAAGACCAGGTAGTTCATCGCTGCCGTGAGCGCTCGGCGAGTCTTGCCCAGTGCGATCAGGGTGTAGGTCGAGAGCGAGGAGATCTCCAAGAACACGAAAGCGTTGAAGGCGTCAGCGGTCATCGTCATGCCGATCAGCCCAGTCATGCACAGCAGGAACATGGCATAGAAGAGCGCTTCTCGCCCTTCGGGCACGCGGTGACTGCCGGGGCCAATGCCAATCGTGAGCACCACGCTAGCGATGCCGCTGACCAAGAGCAGCAATAAACAGGTGAGCGCATCGGCTCGCAGCTCAATCCCCCACGGTGGCTCCCAGCCCCCGACGTGATAGGCGATGGGGCCAGTGGCGAGTACTTGCTGCGTCAGTGCGATGCTGAGTCCGAACGCGCACAGCGTGACCAGTATCGAAAAGATGCGCACCAGCAGCGCTTGGCGCAGGATCACGCAGCTGGGGGCAGCCAGCAGCGGGATGATGATTGATAGCGCGGGCAAGTGGGTCATGCTTCTTGCCCTCGTTCAACCGACGCTTCGAGGAGACGAGTCTCTTCTTCCTCCTGCTGCCGGACCTCATCTTCCTCAATCGTGCCGTATTCTTCCTTGATGCGTACGATCAGGGACAAACCAAGCGCCGTCGTCGCGATGCCGACGACGATGGCCGTCAGCATCAGTACGTGAGGCAGGGGGTTGCTGTAGGCGCTCGGTTCCGCTCCATCCAGCAGGATCGGCGCGGTGCCGTGGTGGACCTTGCCCATCGTGACGAAGTAGGTGATCGCGGCCACCTGGAATAGGTTCAGCCCCATCATCTTCTTGATCAGGTTGTCGCGCGCCATCACGCCGTACAGACCAACCACGAAAAGCAGTACGACTAACCAGTAGTTCCACAGTCCGAGAACGTTCACTCGTTCTCTCCTTCTCGCGAGTTGTCCGACTCGGCTGCAGCCACATCGGCGCGTCCGACGAACACGTAGTAGATGAGCAGCATCACGGACGTCACGGTGATGCCCACCCCAAGTTCCACCACCAAGATGCCCAAGTGCTGGCCATGCACGGGATCGTGAGCCAGAGCAGCGTAGTCCAGGAAGTTGGCGCCAAAGAAAAACGAGGCGACGCCTGTGCCGCCGTAGATCAAGACCCCGAGCCCGGTGCCAACCTCCACCACCGGTTGCGGGATGGCGTTGCGTAGGTCATTAGCACCGAAGATCAGGGCATGCAGAATGAGCCCCGCGGCGAACAGCACTCCAGCTTGAAAGCCGCCGCCGGGTCCGTAGTCGCCATGAAACTGCACGTACAAGGCGAACAGCAAGATGAATGGGATAGCTAGCTTGGCGACCGAGCGAATGACGGAGATATCTCGCAACGGCGTGTGATGGCGGCTCATACCACGCTCTCCTTCGCGGTGCCCCTGGCGTGCTTTCGCCGTCGCAGATGCAAAGCCCCACCTAGCAGCACCAACACGCCGGTAGCGGCAGTGAACACCACCGTGGTTTCTCCAAACGTGTCGTAGCCACGATAGCTGGCAAGAATGCTCGTCACGAAGTTGGGGATGCCCATCTCCGCCGGGGAGTCCTCAATGTAGCGCGGGACGACGTGATGATGAATCGGGGCGCTGGGGTCCCCGTAGTGGGGCATGTCCAGAGTGCCGTAGAGCATCACCAGCCCGGTCATGCCGGAAACTAGCAGAGCGGGGGCACGGTTCTTGTTGGGTTTGCGCTGTTCTCGCTCACCGGTCAGAGCCAAAGTGCCGAGGAACAGGACCGTCGAGATGCCCGCGCCAACAGCAGCCTCGGTGAAGGCCACATCGACCGCGTCGACCAGGGTGTAGATGCCCGTGCACGACAAGCTGAAGACGCCGCTCAACATCGACGCCGTAAACAGATTGTCCCGCAGAATGATGAAGATGGCGATCACGATCGCCAACACGAGCAATAGTGCTTCATAGGGGAAGGGCACTGCGTCGGTCCTCCTGTTCCCCTTCGACTTTCAAACCCTTGGAGTACGCTGCCTTAGCGAGCGCGTGGGTTGCCGCCGGGCCGGTGAGGTAGATAAAAGCGCCGACAGTGACCAATTTGACGGTGATCAGGCTGAAACCGGCGTCGAAGCTGCAACCTATCAAGATCAGCGCCGCGCCCATGGTGTCGGTCACGCCTACGGCATGAACTCGCGTGTAGAATTCGGGAAACCTCATGAGCCCGATGCCGCCAATCACCGCGAATACGGAACCCGCCACCAGGAATGTCCAGGACAGGATTTCGACCGCGAGGCTCATGTTCGCTCCTGGTCGTCATCACCCAACGAGTGAAACTTGGCGTAGCGCAGCACCGCGAAGACGCCCATGAAGTTCACCAATGCGTACACAATTGCGAGGTCCAGCCACTCGGGACGCCCCGAGAAGAAGCCCGCAACCGCGATCAGGAGGATGGTTTTGGTGGCGAACATGTTGCCCGCCAAAATTCGGTCAAAGACCGTGGGGCCCAGTGCGATGCGGACCAGCGCTATCAGCATGATCAAGATCATGGCGACGGTCGGCACAACGTATTTGATGTCCACTACTTGCCTCCCTCGAGGCGGGACACGCGCTCATCCAAGTCGCCGGTGCCATCTTCGTCGGCAAACTCTCGGGTGAGAGCATGAATCAGGAAAGTGTTGTTGCGCACGTCCAAGGTGAACGTGCCTGGTGTCAACGTGATGGTGTTGGCGTGAATGGCCTGGCCGAGCGCAGTGCGCTGCTTCACGTCGATGTGAATCAGGTGGGAGTAGATCGGCAGGGATGGCGTCAGAATGATACGAGCGACTTCGATGTTGCTCTTCACTACCTGCCACAGCACCCAGGGCACATACCCGACCAGCCGCAGCAGCAGCTCGAAAGGAAAACCCTCTTTGTCGAGTATTCTCAGCCGGGCTCCGACCCACACGACCAGCGCGCATGAGCCAAGCCCAAACGAGATGAGCAACAATTCTGTGTGCCCGGACCAAAGCATCCAGGTCGCGAACAAAACCAAGAAAATCGCGAGGTACCGCATATTGGCTCGCTATCTGCGGCATTCCGCCGCTAGCGCGGCGGGACCCTAGTCCAGTGACTCAGAAGTCACAATCCGGAAGATACGTGTCGGGGTGAAAGGATTTGAACCTTCAACGTCCTGCACCCAAAGCAGGCCCTCTACCAGGTTGAGGTACACCCCGGAATCGGCGTCCGCGGACTATAGTTTTTCAAACTGACGCTTTCAAGCAGAGCGCGCCAGCTTCTCGTCACTTCAGTCCGGGATAGGAATAAGTCGCACATCCAGCTGGATCGGCTCGCGGTCCGAGACCACGATGCGATCCCAAGGAAAGTAACCGTCCCGCTCGATTGTGATCCGATGCTCGCCCTCACGAAGGCGCACGCCGCGGGCGGTGACGTAGCCCAGTAGGCCCACAAACTCTTCGTCGATCCACACGGACGCGTCCAACGGCGTCTTGGGGTGGGGCTTGACCCGCATGCTCACGGCGGGGGTCAGCCCAGTGCAGCCGGCCACTAACAGGCAAACGCACGTGCCCAGCTGGCGCCGAGGAAACGTCATGTTGCGGTCATGTGCTCTGCTCATTCCCACTCGATGGTCGCCGGGGGCTTCGAGCTGATGTCATAGGCAACCCGGTTGATGCCTTTGACTTCGTTGATCAGGCGGGAGCTGATCTTGGCGAGCAGGTCGTAAGGCAGGCGCGCCCAATCGGCGGTCATGGCGTCGCTGGATTCGACCGCGCGCAGCACGCAGGTTTCTTCATAGGTTCGGTCGTCACCCATGACGCCAACGCTTCGCACGGGCAACAGCACGGCGAACGCCTGCCAGAGGGACTGGTACAAGCCAGCGGCGCGAATCTCGTCCTGCACGATGGCGTCAGCGCGACGCAGCACCGCGAGTCGCTCAGCCGTGACTTCGCCCAGGCAGCGAATCGCCAGTCCGGGACCGGGGAAGGGCTGGCGCCAAAGAATGTCGCCGGAAATTCCCAGAGATTCGCCGACTCGACGTACCTCGTCTTTGAACAATTCTCTGAGGGGCTCGATCAGTTTCAACTTCATGCGTTCCGGTAGGCCGCCGACGTTGTGATGCGTCTTGATCACCGCGCTGGGCCCCTTGACGCTGACGCTCTCTATGACGTCCGGATACAAGGTTCCCTGGACGAGATATTTGACGTTCTTGATCTTGTGCGCTTCTTCATCGAATACCTCGATGAAGTCGTTGCCGATCAGCTTTCGCTTGCGCTCGGGATCGGTGACACCAGCCAGCCGAGCCAAGAAACGCTCGCTAGCGTCGATGGCGATGACGTGCAGCCCCAGGCGGTCGCGCATCGCGTGCTGCACGCGCTCGAATTCGCCTTCACGCAGCATCCCGTTGTCCACGAAGATGCAAGTCAGGCGGTCGCCCAAAGCCCTGTGGCAAAGCACGGCGGCGACCGCCGAGTCGACTCCCCCGGAAAGACCACAGATCACGTGTTCATCCGGGCCAACCGACGCTTGGACGCGTTCGATGGTCTCGTCGACGAAACTGCCAGGAGTCCAGCTGCGGTCCAAACCGGCGACCTCGAACAAGAACGCATCCAGCACGTCTCTTCCCCGAGCGGTATGCGCCACCTCGGGGTGGAATTGAATACCGTAGAGTTTGCGCTCTGGATGAGCGATTGCGGCTAGCGGGGCGCCGTCGCTGTGGGCAATGGCGCGGAACCCTGGGGGCAGTTCCGTCAGTTTGTCGCCGTGACTCATCCACACACTTGTCTCTTCATCGTGTGCGAATCGAGCCAGAATGCCCACTGGCTCTTTGACTTCCAGCTTGGCCGGGCCGTATTCCCGATGGCTGCTTTGCTCGACTTTGCCACCGAGCTGATGGGCCATCAGTTGTTCGCCATAGCAAATGCCGAGAGTCGGCAATCCTAGCTCGAACAGTTCGGGATCACTCTTGGGGGCCTCGTCACCGTAGACACTTTCAGGCCCGCCACTGAGAATGATGGCAGAGGGCTGCGCCTGGCGGACCTCATCTAAGCTGATGGTGCCAGGGACGATCTCGCAGTAGACCTGGCTTTCGCGCACACGTCGAGCGATGAGCTGGGTGTATTGCGAGCCATAGTCGAGAATAAGGACGCTTTGCCGTGCCGTCATTTTTTGGAGCTAGCACGAAACTGCGGACTCCATAAATCGCTTTCCACCGCGCTTGAGGTTGCGCGGACCCAGCTTCAGCGCGGCTCCGTGGATGGCGTGATTTCCGCGTCTTTGGGCCGCACAAGGATCAGCCGGTCCTCCGCCAGAACATCCGATGCGAACTGGCGCAGAGTAGCCAGCTTGGGGGGTGTGGTCGGTGCGAACCACAAGTTCAGGAGCCGCTGCCGTGGATCTGCCGCCGCGGGCATTTCGGCCAACGCTCGAACATGAGCCTGGTAGTGGCTGTCCAAACCCGCTCCTTGCTGCAAACGAAGCATCAAGGCGCGGGCCTGCAGCACCGCTTCCTCCAAAGCGTCCGCTTTGTCTGGTCGCGCGCCATCACCGGCTTGGTCTGGTGCTGTTACCGAAACCACCAGCGCCGCGTGTCCCGAGTCTTGTCCCAATACGAATGCATCCGCCTCTCGGACCAGGTTGGGGGTTCTGAGAGCGCGTTGCAGCAGACCGCCCCGTAGCATGTCGGCCAGCGTGCGAGCGGTTGGAAGCTGGGCAGTTGCGATTGGCCAAAGCAAGTAAGCTGTGGGGTCCGAAGATTGGACCAGATATTGACCGGCGATCGCTTTCAGCTCGAGATCCTTTGGCGCCGCTGAGCAGCGGGCGAGGGGGGCGGGGATGAAGGGGGCGAGCAACTGCTCCAGCCGTCGCTGTATGCGCTGCCCGAGCCCTTCGTCCGTCGGCGAAAGCACCACCAGGTCGAGCGGGCCACGCAAGAAATCTCGCAGTGCGCGCTGAGCTTGGTCCGCCGACAGTCGAGCGACGCTGTGCGCCAGTCCCGGTGGGTACAGCCGTGAAGGATGGTCGCCGCTGGCCAGCTCGATACCTAAGTTCCACGCCTCCGCATGAGGAAGCTCCTTCAACAGTTGCTGTCGAGCGACCGCGACGGAGGCCGGGTCGCGCTCCGCCAAGGCCAAGGCGCGCGCCAGGCGCTCCACTAAGCGGTCCGCCGCGTCCTGTTCGAAAGCCGACTCACGAACGAACAAGCCCAGTCCTCGCGGCGAGATCCAGGCTTCAATCTGCGGATCCGCGTTGGCCGCGGCCAACAGAGCCGCGGCGGTGTGACCCGCCCGCGCTCTGCTTTCATGCTGCGTCGGACAGCGGTGCGTGAGCAGTGCCCAGAGCTGCCCCTGACCTTTCTCGAGTGCGGTGCGGGTCGGGATAGAGGGCGGGGGCTCCGAAAATCGTTGCTTGAAGGCGAGAGCTGCTGCGCTTGGGTTACTGGGGCTAGCGTGCCGAATCCAGAGACGCTCCGGCTGTGATGTCTTTCGATTGAGGGCTGACCAAGCCGCTCGGGCAGACGCATCTTCAGGATCGCTAGCGCTGAGTGCGAATGCGTTCTGCGGCATGGCGGGGGAGCGGGCGAGCACGCGCTTCAATTCGTCTGAAGCCAACCGGGCAATTGCCGCGGCCCCGGCAGCACCCTGAGAGCGCAATCTGATTGATAGGCAACCCCCGCTCTCCAGCAATCCGGCATGGGTGGCGTCCACTGTCCAGCCAGCGCTGTCAGCCACCATCCTCAGGGTGTTGTCGTCGTTTTCCAAGGTCGACGCGGCCGACCACAACTTGTCCGTGTGTTGCGTGAGCAGGCTGACGTCGATCCATTCTCCATCGCGTGCGGTCGAGGACAGGACCTGATCTCCGTCCGGCCAAGTCGAGCGCCAGCGCGAACCTCTGGGCCAGGCCGCCGCCGAGCGGTAGAACGCCTCCAACTCCTGCTTTTGCGCAGCGCTGCCGGTAAAGGCCAGAGCTACGCTTTCGCTGCCGATGCGCCGCTGGAGTTCTTGGGGGGACTTGGGCTCGCCGATCACCCCGCACGCGTCGCTCGCAGCGCGTCGGGCGTCTACTGCGTCGGGTTTGATTGGGCCAGCCAGCGACCGACGCAAGTCGTCTACCGGGTTGCCGCGCTTCGGCGCGGGCAAGCGGACCCGCAGCACGAAACCAGCGGCGAAAATGCGAGCGTCAGCGAGATACCCCGTACGCGTCAGCCGGGCGACGGCCGCACGTGCCACAGCGGCGCTGCCGCGAGCATCACCACCGTGCACTACGGCTGCAGCGAGCGCGGCGTAGGGATCACCGTCCCGTTCCAGGGTGATCAGTGGGGGCTTGTCTTGTTGCTGTTGGCTCGCCAGCTGAGCGGAGTGGTGAGCCGGGGGCACCTGGGCGGGCTGGCTGCTGCAACTGGCGAGCAGAGTTAGGACAAGCGCGAAAATCGGGAGTGTCGTGGACTGGGCCTGGGGCACTTCGGGTCTCTTATCACACCCAAGCGCCTCCGTTGCGGGCTCACGTCTCAGGCCGCCAGCCGACGGCGCTCAAGCAGGGTCTCCAGCTTGCTGCGGATCTTGTGCTTTTTGGAGTAGACCGTCTTGACGCTGATGCCCATGCGTTCCGCGATGACTTCGGGCTCCAAGCCTTCGCCGAAGTAAAGGAGCATGAACTCGCGGTCTTTGTCCGAAAACTCATCCAGCAAGTCGGCGACCCGCTCTGCCTGCTCTCGGAATACGCACACGTCGTGTGGGCTGGGAATGTCGTTGGCCAACGTCTCCGCGGCGGTCATTTCTTCGGTCTTGGGGTCGCGTTTGCGACCGCGCAGGAAGTCGTAGGCAGCGTGCGTGGCGAGCATGCCCAACCAGGTGCTCAGCTTGTTGCCGCGCTCTGGGTCGAAACTTCGCAGCTTGTGCTTGTCACGCGCGAGCAGCTGCACGCACAGCGTGGAGTAGATTTCGCGGGTGTCGTCCGGCGCGACGACGCCGGAGAAGCGTCCGAGTACCTTGGTGATGCAACGGAAGATCAGGCGTGAGTAGCGCTGATTGAACTCTCGCCACGCGGCGGCGTCGTCCGCAAGCAAGCGTGAAAGCAGTTCCGCCTCGTCGTGGGCATCGAAGTTGACGCTAGAGGGGGCGGGCTGGAAGGTGTGGTAGTCGAACATCGGTGTCTCCTCGCGGCGGTTGCGCTGCCGCTTGTGGAGACTCCCGTTTGCATTCGGTGTACCAGGACAAATGATGTGTTATTTCAATGATTTAGAATCATGTCTGGTGCGTCACACCGTAACACTTCGGCGTAACAGGTGACACCCCAATCCCCCGCCTCTGTTCATACGTGGGGGGCGGAATTTCTTTCCTTGGTTTTTGGAGCGCCTGACCAGTTCACCGCACCAGTGCCAGTCGCGGCGCAGCACCGAAAGCCGCCAGATGACCGCTGTCCTCAGCCACGTAGACATCGCAGCGTTCGTCCACCCGGATCAGGTCGGGGATCAGATCAGACGGCAATGTTCCTAGGAGTTCGCCGTCCTTCGGCCGCACCACGTGGACCTGATGCTGAGGCACGAACAGCGCCCCGCTGCGCAGGACTGGCTCAAAGCGCCGGGGTTGGTCGCCGCCCTTGCTGGACGAAAATACATGAGTGAAGCGACAGTGCCCATGAGAGCCGTCCAGGCCCGTTAGCACGCCACCTTGGCTGTTGGCGATCACGCAGTCGTCCACCGCCAACCAGGCACTGGTGCTCTCCACCAGTCCGGGGCTTTGCTCCCAGAGTTTGTTGCCCGTCTCGCGACAATATCCGACGGCTCCCGCGCCCTCCTGATCGTAGATCGGGACTACCACGGTGCTTGGCGTCAGTAGGGGGCGATGGCCGGGCAATGGACGATCATCCAGCTCGATCTTCCAGGCCTCTTCGCCGCTCCAAGGATTGAATCTGTGCAAGCGATAGCTACTGCCGGAGCTTCCGCTGAGCGCAAAAGCAGATTCATGGTCTATGGCAAGATCGGCCAAGAAAGGCAGACGCCCTCGGAGACTCCAGACGACCTCACCCGAGATGCCGTCGAGCGCGACCATCAATGGGTCGCCGCCGGCAGCGAGCAGCAGGCGGCCGGCTCGGCGCAGCCGAAACGGCGCAGGGCGTCGCGCGTTGTAGCGCCAGCGGACTGCGCCGCTCACCAGGTCGATGCCGGTGATCTGCCGATCTCCTTCGCACAGTGCGAGTAGCCTAGGTAGGCCGGGGCCGTGCAGCACGGAGCCCGCTGCGCTACCGGCGCGGCGAGGCGTGACCTCTAGTTCGAAGCGCACCTCACCGTCTTGCAAGTCGTGGCAGGCTAGCCTGCCGTCGGGCTCGACTCGGATCAGTCCAGATGGGGTCACCACGCTGGCGGCGGGACGAAGTCCGCGCTTCCAAATCACCTCCCCGGAGCGCCGGTCAATACAGGCCGTTTCGCTGCGGCCCCCGACGACCAGGCGGTCGCCGCACAGAAAGGTCGCGCTCAAGTCGATGCCTGGGACAGTTGCCACCCAGCGAGGCGAGAACCGCATCTTGGGGCCTTCTTCCCACATTCCCACCGCGCGCCGAGTGCGTGGTGCGAAGCGTCGATAGCTCTCAGGTGCGGGGTTTCGAACACTGCGGTCGAAGTCGCTCGTGTCGATTTGGTCCAACAATTGGCGCGCCTGGTCCTTTAGTGAGCGCAAACGCAAATTGCTGCATTGGTTGGGATCCGCCGTTTCGAGCTCTCGCGCCAGTGCCAGAGCGAACTCCGCGGTGCCCCTGACCAGGTCTTCACACGCGATGTGCACCGCAACCTCGCCACCTGCATGATGCATGCGCAGCTCGACCCCGGCTTCGCCCGGACCTCGACGCATGCTCACGCGCGCCGAAGCAAGGGCACACCGGCGAAAAGTTGCGCTGGCGGAACGCCAAGACTTGAGCGCATCTTCGGCCAGTTGTAGCAAGCGTTCGCAATCCAGGAACAATTGGCTTTGGCGGAGTTGCCAGCGCCGCTTTCCTGCTTCCAAGGTCAGGGTGCCGCTCACCAACAGACTGTGCAGATCAGCTCGCTCCAGCATACCCGGCGCGTCGCTCATTTCCCCGCGGCGGATCTCTGCTTTGGCGCTCAGGCTGAACGGGCCAGGGTTTGCGCGAACTGACGTTGGCTGCCTGGACGCGGGCTTCGCCGGCAGATCCGCGATCTCCGATAGTGCGCGCTTGGCGGCGAGCAGGCCTGCGCGCGTCGCTTTGGAATGGTCGACGCCCTCCAGGAGGGAGTCCAAGGCCGCGTCGATTGCGTGCTTCAGCGTTGCTGAATTCAGCCTGCGTTCGTGTGCCGCGACGCTGGCTACCGGACTGGGCGAAAAAACGCTGAGTAGCAAATCGTGAGCGTCGGCCTCCAGACCTAGCTCCCAGAGTTCGTTGTCTGTGTGAAGCGGAACGCAAGCTCGCCCCCGTTGCAGAGCCAGGACAAATCCATGTGCGACTTCGATCAGGAAATCGACCACCTGTCCGGCGCCGACGCGGGCGGTCAGATTCACTCCATCAGCAACGACATCAAGAAGCCCATGTAGAGAATCGAGTGCTGGCGCTGCACCGCTGGAAGGGCGTGACTGGGCTTGCGGGCGGACGATGACTTGGAGTGCGGGCATGTGCGAGCATCCTAGGAACCCTGGGAGCGTATTTAGAACTTTTGGGATCTAAACGCCGAAGTGTGGACAAGTGGGTTTGGAAGCGATATGCGCCCCGCCGCCTTCGAAAGCGGCAGCCCTGAGCCAAAGATTGCCCCGCTCGACCAGCCATACAGCCGCCAACTCGCTGAGATCAGTTGGGTAGACGGGCAAAATGCAAAATCGAGACCGAAACCTCTAGCCAAGCGGGAAGTGGTGATAAACTCTCCACTTAGAAGAGATTTCGGATGGAACTCAAACAGCAGCTCAAGCTCTCCCAGCAGCTGGTCATGACGCCCCAGCTGCAGCAGGCAATTCGGCTGCTGCAGCTATCGCGGCTGGAGCTCTTGGACGAGGTGCGCAAAGAGCTCGACGGTAACCCCATTTTGACTGAGGAGGAGCCGGATCCCAAAGCCTCCGCCAAGCAGTCAAATGATGGTGAAGCTGGAAGCGAGTACCAGCGTCCGGAGCTGACCGACAACGACGAGTACAAACAAAGCGCGGAAAGCCGGGAGACCGAGAACGCCACCAAAGAGGTCGATTGGGAGAAGTTTCTGGAGAACCGCACCCTCCAGCAGTCAGCCGGAAACAAGGGGGCCAGCGGTTTCGACGATCTGCCCCCGTTTGAGCAGAACCTGACCCGGCCTCGCTCTCTGCAAGACCATCTGCTCACTCAGCTGCAGCTGGGTGACTTCACCGACGTGGAACGCCGCTTTGGTGAGCTGGTGATTGGCAACCTCGACGACAACGGTTTCCTTGACCTCAAGGGCGTCGAGCGCCCCGACGGCACACGCACGCCCGACCTGAGGATCGAGGATTTGGCGGACGAAGCGGAGCTGCATCACGACGACGCGCCGCTGGTGCTGGAGATGATCCAAAACTTTGACCCGATTGGGGTAGCGTCGCGCAGCCTGCAGGAGTGCTTGTTGGTCCAGGCCCACTACTACGGCTACGAGGATATCGAGATCCAGATCCTCGAAGAGCACATGGGCAATCTGGAGAAGCGCAACTATCAGGCCATCGCTAGGGACCTCAAGGTGCCGGTCGAGGAGGTCTACGAAGCGGCCAAAGAGATCCAGAAGCTCGAAAGTCGCCCGGCGAGGAACTTCACCGATCAGGACGAGCGCAGCATCGGCATCACCCCGGACGTATACGTCATCAAGGACGGGGAAGACTTCCTGGTGGTCGACAACGATCGCGGCATGCAGCGTCTGCACATCAACGAAGCGCTCACGCAGAAACTGCTGAAAGATCCGTCGGCCAAAGAGTTTGTCGGGGAGAAACTGAAGAACGCGCAGTGGCTCATCCGGGCGATCGAACAGCGACGCAAGACCATCATTCGCGTGACCGAGTGCATCGTCGAGAAGCAGCGAGACTTCTTTGAAAAAGGGGTCGCGTTCCTCAAACCGATGATCCTGCGCGACATCGCCGAGGCGGTGAACATGCACGAATCGACGATTTCCCGCGTTACTACGAATAAATACGTCCACACCCCTCAGGGCTTGTTTGAACTGAAGTATTTCTTCAATTCCAGCATTCGACGCGTCGCGAACGAGGACATCGCGAGCGAGAGCGTCAAACAAGCCATCAAGAAGATCATCGACGGCGAAGATAAGAAGAGCCCGTTCAGCGATCAGGCCATCGTCAAGATGCTTGAGAAAGAATCCGGCATCAAAATTGCTCGACGTACAGTTGCCAAGTATCGCGAGATGATGGGCATTCTATCTTCCTCAAAGCGCAAGAAACACTTCTGAACCACGGGCCCTCTTAGGCTAGGTTGGGTTTGTGCCCATACGCGGCAGTGAGGGAACGCAAAGGAGACACTATGAACATCAACATCACGTTTCGTCACATTGAAGCAACGGACTCCATCAAGGCTTACGCCACCGAGAAAGTCTCCAAACTCCAGAAGTTCCTGCGCCAACCCATGTCGGCGAAGGTGACAGTTTCAGTTGAAAAGCATGAGAACAGCGTCGAGGTTCAGGTGTCGGCGGGCAGCGATCATGTCGAAGCCAAAGAAACCTCGGATGACATGTACGCGGCAATCGACAAAGTGATTGACAAGCTGGAACGTCAGATCAATCACCTGAAGGGCGCTGCGGAAAGCAAGCGTCGTCGCAGTGGCGAGACAGTGCGCAACGGCGGCGCGCCGATGGAAGACTGATTCCAAGTAGAGCGTTTCAACGACTTGCAGCAGGCCAACCCGGACGGAGGAATTTGCTTCACATGCGGATCAGCGAAATTTTGAGTCCGCATCGTGTCTGGGTAGCAGGTCCGGGCGAATTGAATGACCGGGCCGCGGTGCTGACGGAGCTAGCAGAGTTGCTAGCTCCGGCTGCGGGGTTATCGTCTGCGACCATCGCCACGCAGCTCACCGCACGTGAGGAGCTGCAGTCCACGGCGATCGGTAGTGGGGTAGCGGTGCCCCACGCGCGCTCGAGCGAATTTGGCCAGCGCCTGGGCGCACTGATCTTGGCTCGTGATGGGGTGCCGTTCGACGCCAACGGTGAGCCGGCGCAGATCATCCTTGGGGTCATCGGCCCGGCGGAAGACACGAAAGGGCATTTGCAGCTGCTGACCAACGTGGCTCGTTTGCTGCGGAATGCGACAGTGCGGCGTTCTTTGGTCGAGGCTGAGGACGGCCAGGAAGCGTACGGCCTCATCAGCGCGGCGGAGGCTTGACGATGATCCACGACCCCCCGAATTCCGGCCAAGCCGGGATTTCGGTCGAGCGCCTGATCGACGATCCCCATCTGCGGCTGGAGCTGGAGCTGGTAGCTGGCAAGGCGGGCTGCAATCGGATCATCGAACATCCGCGGATTCAGAAGTCAGGACTCGCGATGGTTGGGCATCTGCACGGTCTGGTGCCCACACGTATCCAGATCCTGGGTGAGACAGAGCTCAGCTTCGTTGAGTCGCTTTCTGCCGAAGAGCGCCAGAGTGCAGCCCGGCATTTGTTCTCTCTGCAGTTGGCCTGCGTGCTGGTGACGCGCGGGGTAGAGCCGCCTCCGGAATTCGTCGAAGAGGCGGAACGCTCGGGCACGCCACTGCTCGTCTGTCGGGAGCGCAGCAGCGTTGCGATCACCGGGATTCATACACTGCTGGATGAGCGTCTGGCGCCGCGCACGCGTATCCACGCGGTGCTGGTCGACGTGTTTGAAGTTGGAGTCTTGCTGCTAGGACGCAGCGGGATCGGCAAGAGTGAAGCCGCCCTGGAATTGGTGATGCGCGGCCACAAGTTGGTCGCTGACGACGTGGTCGAGTGCGACTACCGCCCCCCGGGCATGGTCTTCGCGGAGCCTGCGGAGCTGCTACGTCATCACATCGAGGTGCGTGGGCTTGGTATCCTGAACATCAAAGATCTATGTGGCGTGACGTCGATTCGGGAACGCAAGCGGATCGATCTAGTCGTGCGCCTGCAGGAGCTGACTGATGAGAGCCAGTTGGATCGACTGGGACAACAGGACAGCACCTACGAAATCTTGAACGTACCAATTCGTGAAGTCACCATACCGGTAAGGCCGGGCCGCAACACCAGCGCCATCATCGAGATAGCCGCACGCAATGAATTGCTGCGCCAGGCCGGACAAGACGCATCCAAGGCGTTTCTCGAACGAATCGAGTCGGGGTTGCGCGGTGCTGTGCCAAACGAACCGCGGCGTGCAGATGGTCGTGATCTATCCCCGCGAGACGCCGACGCTCAACGTCGGGCTTTCGGTGTACTGGAGAGCAGCGTGCCCCCGCCTGTGGACAAGGTTCGATAGAGGACAGGGTTCGATAGAAAAGTTCGATAGTTCGTATGGTCACCACTCCCCCCTCCGATCCGCCTGTGGCGCTCAACGTCGTCGTCGTGACGGGCCTCAGTGGAGCGGGCCGCTCGACGGCACTGCGCGCTCTAGAGGATCTGGGGTACTTCTGCGTGGACAATCTGCCGCCGTCCGCTTTCACGCCGGCGTTGGAGGAATGCAAGCAGGGGCAGCTGCGACGGGTGGCACTGGGCATTGATGTGCGCCTGCGCGCGTTTCTGGATCCGACCATTCGAACCATCGAACAGCTGCGCCGCGACCCGGCACTAAAGTTCATGCTGCTGTTTTTGGATGCGTCGGACGCCGCGCTGCTGGCGCGCTTCAGCGGGACCAGGCGGCCCCACCCGCTGCGCACGATGGACCCGACCACAGCGCACACTCTGGCCGTGGTCGATGGGATCAAGATCGAGCGTGAGCGCCTGGGGCCGCTGCGGGCCAATGCCTCGGTGACGATTGATACCAGCGACTTGAGCGTGCACGACCTGCGACGTCGAGTGATTGAGTTGTTTCGCGGAAAAGACGCGGACGATGGCATGCTCACGCGTTTCATGTCCTTTGGTTTTAAGTACGGTACGCCAGCAGATGTTGACCTGATGTTTGACGTACGCTTCGTCAGCAACCCCTATTTCATCGAAGAACTGCGGCCGATGTCGGGCCAGCAACAGCCCGTGCGCGACTACGTGCTCGAGCGGGCGCAGGACTTCCTGCGGCATGCCGAGCCGATGCTGGCGTATCTCGTTCCGCAGTACGAAAAGGAGGGCAAGAGCTACCTGACGGTGGCTTTCGGCTGCACCGGTGGGCGTCATCGATCGGTCGCCTTGTGCGAACATCTGGCCCGAGTGTTGCGCGCTTCAGGGCGCCAAATCGAAGTGACTCACCGAGACGTGGGACGAGTCAGGCGAGAAGCCAGTGAAGAACACGACGCTGAAAGCGCGCTCCGCGCGGACAAGCCCTGAGCGAGAACGAGCCCCGAGAAGAAATTCGCGCTGACCTCCGTGCGCTGACTGCTCGGAGAACCCAAACTGTGAGGCAGGTCAAAAATGACAGAAGGTGTATTCCTGGTGAAGAACAAGCTCGGGTTGCATGCTCGAGCTGCAGCGAAACTGGTGCAGGTTGCGTCATCTTTTCCCTGTGATATCGAGATCTCTCGGGAGGGCCAGCGCGCGAATGCGAAGAGTGTGATGGGGGTCTTGCTGCTGTGCGGGACGCGGGGTACATCATTGACGGTGACCGCTACTGGTGATCAGGAGCAGGAAGCGGTGCGTGCATTGGGAGAGCTGATTGACGACCGCTTCGGAGAGGGCGAGTAGTTTCGAGGAAGCATGGGGGATGAGCCAAATGGTTCGCAAAGTTCCGGCACGCTCTTGGCCGTGACGGAGCTGCAAGGTATCGCCGGGTCGCCTGGCGTTGCCATTGGTCCGGTGGAAGTGGTCACTCCGGAGCGGCCCCGATTTACTCGCCGCCGGATCCAACCGAACCAAGTTCAGGCGGAGCTCGAGCATTTTGATGCGCTGGTCCGCCGCGCCACGGATGAACTGAGGCGCGCCACGAACAGCGCGCAGCGCCAGATCGGGCAGTCGGAGCTATCCATCTTGGACGCCTACGTGCTCATGCTCAACGATGTGACGCTCAGAGAGAACGTTCAGCAGAGGATCGAAGGCAAGCTGCATTCCGTGGAACGAGCGGTGGACGGCGCCGTGGCGGACATGGCCCAGGTTCTCCGCGCGACGCAGGACCCATATCTGCGTGAGCGCAGCCGCGACATCGAGTTCGTGGGGGAGCTGCTGTTTCTCGAGATCGCTCGCGAACAACAGGAGGCACAACGGCAGCAGACTGGTAGCTCAGAAGAGCGCGAGTCCGAACAGCCTCCCCGAATCATCATCGCCCGCGACTTGTCTCCAGCGCAAACGGCCACCTTTAACAAGGAACAAGTGCTGGCTCTCGTGACAGAGGTCGGCACCCGCAGTTCACACACCTCAATCCTGGCGCGTGCCCTGGAGATCCCCGCTGTGGTGGGTTGCAAGGGGGTGATGAAACACGTCCTGCAACATCCAGAAATGGTGATTGTCGACGGCAATCGAGGACGAGTTGTGATTTCGCCAACGGCCGAACTGGTTGAAGGCGCCTCGAAACGGGCGCGCAAGCAGCAGGAGCTGTTTCGTGACTTGAAGCTCAGCCGGGATGTGCCCGCGACTACGCGTTGCGGAGTGCCGATCCAGATCTTGGCCAATATCGAGCTGCCTCATGAGGCTAATATCGCTGTCAATGAGGGAGCGCAGGGTATCGGCCTTTACCGCACCGAATTCTTGTTCATCGGTCGTAGTGACGCGCCCGGCGAAGACGAGCAGTATGAAGTGTACAAGAGCGTGCTGCAGCGTATGGGGGGGCGCCCAGTGGTGTTGCGGACTTTCGATATAGGCGGCGACAAGTTCAACGCGCTCGTTCCGGTTTCGCGAGAGCAGAATCCGGCCCTCGGAGTACGAGCGGTGCGTCTGGGGTTGGCGCAACCAGAAGACTTGTTAACCCAGCTCAGGGCAATCGTTCGCGCCTCCGCTCACGGTCCTCTGAGCGTCATGGTTCCGCTGGTCAGCGCCGTGTCGGAGCTTGAGGCAGTCAGCGACCTGCTCGAATTGACCATTCGGGAGATAGACAAGCGCGGGCTCAAGCGTGCGGCGCATATTCCTCTGGGGTGCATGATCGAGGTCCCTGCGGCGGCCCTGAATGCTTCCCACCTGGCTAAACGTGCCGAGTTTTTCAGTGTGGGAACGAACGATTTGGTGCAGTACACGTTGGCCGTCGATCGTTCGAACCAGGAGTTGGCGCACCTGGCGAGCCACTTCGACCCGGCGGTGCTGAAGTTGATCCAGTTGACGGCTCAGCAGGCGCAGCCGTCCGCGCGTCCCGTGGCGATTTGCGGCGCGATGGCCAGCGACCCCTATGCCGCCATCTTGCTACTGGGGATGGGCCTCCGAACACTAAGTATGGAGGCGGCAGCTATTCCCGAGGTGAAGGCAGCCCTGCATCGAGTTTCTCTGGCAGAAGCAGAAACGATCACGCGCGAAGCCCTGGCGGCGGCGAGTGCCTCCGAGGTGGAGACCGCCGTGAAAGGCCGGTTTGGAGACCGCTTCGCCGATCTAACCGAGTTTGACTGACCGGCCGTTTCCGGATCTGTCGATTGGGGCTTTCGCCGTCGCCTCACGGTGGTGCTAATACGCGCCCCATCCTTGCCCCAGCGCAAGTCTTCGATAGGTCGGCATTCCTTCTGGTGGTCGAGCGAAAAGTCGGGGAGTCGCACGCCGGGGTACCAAGCCCCAAGGAGCTCCAGCAGCACCGAGGGACAAACAACGGGAGTAAAACCATGCCCTTACCCATCGGCGCCAAAGCAGGCGTCATTACCAACCACCGCCTTCATGACAAAGACACCGGATCTCCAGAGGTTCAGGTAGCACTGCTCACGCAGCGCATCACCCACCTGACGGAGCACTTCAAGGTGCACAAGAAGGATCATCACTCTCGACGCGGCCTGCTGAAGCTGGTCAGCCAGCGTCGTCGTCTTCTGAACTACTTGCGCAAGACCGATGTCGAGCGTTACCGCAAGATTGTTGCGGCTCTCGAGCTCCGCAAGTAACGATAAGAACCTGACGATTTACATATCCAGGGTGCCCGTGGGTGCCCTGGGATAGATTTTCCAAGGGCGACTTACCCGGGATTCTTCAACTTCGACTCGTGTGCGTCACATGCGTAACGCGCAGGAACCGAGGCTGAAGCTCAGGGGCCTCGCTCTTGGCGTTGCACCGCACGTAGCGGTACCCGCGCGAGGAGCGCAAAAACATGTTTGTAAGAGAATCCGTGGAGGTCGGGGGACGTCCTCTGACGATTGAAACTGGCCGCTTGGCAAAGCAGGCCGATGGTGCCGTGCTCATCACCTACGGTGAGAGCGTGGTGTTGGTCACTGCCGTATCGACGTCTGAGCGACCCGGTCTAGACTTCTTCCCGATGACCTGTGAGTACGTTGAGAAAACGTACGCCGCAGGTCGCATTCCTGGTGGCTTTTTCAAGCGCGAAGGGCGCTTGCGTGAGAACGAGACGCTAACCGCGCGTTTGATGGATCGGCCACTGCGTCCCTTGTTTCCCAAGGGCTACCGCAAGGACACGCAGGTCATCGCCACTGTGCTCAGCAGCGACCAAGTCAACCCGACGGACATCTTGGCCGTGATTGGCGCTAGTGCCGCGTTGCACATCTCCGACATTCCTTGGGATGGCCCGGTCGTGGGCATCCGCGTTGCTCGGGTCGAAGGTCGTCTCGTCGCATACCCGACGTTCGAACAAATCGAGCAAGCGGACATCGACCTGACGGTGGCTGCAACGAAAGACGCCATCGTGATGGTGGAGGGCGGCGCTGACGAAGCCGACGAAGCCAGCCTCATCGATGCATTGGAGTTCGCCCATCAGGAAGGCCAGACCGTCATCAGTTTGATCGAGAAGCTGCGTGAAGCCGTTGGTCGAGCGAAACGCGAATTCAGCGTGCCAGAGCTGGACGGCGCCATCAAAGACAAGATCAAAGCGTTGGTCGACGCCGACATAGCCAAAGCGTGCGTGATCAAAGAGAAGCACGCGCGCTATGACGCCTACTCCGAGATCAAGAAGGCGATGGAAGAGAAGCTCATCGCAGATCTCGGCGAAGAGAAGTTCGAAGAGAACAAGAAGTTGATCGGCGAGGAGTTCGGCAGCCGCAAGGCAGAAGTCGTGCGCAGCATGGTGCTCGACACCGGTAAGCGCATCGACGGTCGTGACTCGACCACGATTCGACCCATCATGTGCGAGCCCGGGCTGCTCCCCAGAACTCACGGTTCGGCGCTGTTCCAGCGCGGTGAAACCCAGGCGATCGTGACCTGCACGCTCGGTACCGCTACCGACGAGCAGAAGATCGATGGGCTGACGGGTGAGACCTGGAAGCGCTTCATGCTGCACTACAACTTCCCGCCCTTCTGCACCGGTGAGACCAAGCCCCTGCGTGGACCCGCACGGCGCGAGATCGGTCACGGGGCTTTGGCTGAGCGTGCGCTGACCCGTCTGATCCCGAAGCACGACGAATTCCCGTACACCGTGCGTATCGTGAGCGAGGTGCTGGAATCCAACGGCTCGAGCTCGATGGCGTCCGTGTGTGGCGGAACGCTAAGCTTGATGGACTGTGGCGTGCCGCTGCGCGCTCCAGTGGCAGGCATCGCCATGGGCATGATCAAAGAGGGTGACCGCGTTGCGATCCTGAGTGACATCCTTGGCGACGAGGATCACCTGGGTGACATGGACTTCAAAGTGTGCGGCACCAAGAAGGGCGTGACTGCGATCCAGATGGATATCAAGATCAAGGGCTTGCCACGCTCGGTGATGGAGAAAGCGCTGGCGCAGGCCAAGGATGGGCGTTTGCACATTCTGGGCAAGATGCTGGACGCTCTGCCGTCACACCGGGAAGAGCTATCTCGCTGGGCGCCGCGCATCACGACGATCAAGGTCAAGCCAGATCAGATCCGCATCATCATTGGCAGCGGCGGCAAGACCATCAAAGGCATCACCGATCAGACCGGTTGCGCCATCAACATTGATGACGATGGTACGGTGTCCGTGGCTTCGGCTGATTCCGACGCAGTTACCAAGGCGATTCAAATCATCGAAGGGCTATTGGAAGAGCCCGAAGTGGGCAAGACCTACAAGGGAACGGTCAAGCGCGTGGTGGACTTCGGCGCCTTCGTCGAGATCCTGCCGAACACCGAGGCGCTGCTTCACGTTTCCGAGATCGCCTACGAGCGCACCGAGAACGTGACTGACGTGATTAACGAAGGTGACGTGATTGAGGTCAAGGTGCTCAGCGTCGAACGTGACGGCAAGATCCGTCTGAGTCGCAAAGCACTGTTGCCAGTGCCCGAAGGCTACGAGGAGCGCAAGGAAGAGCGCAAGCCGCGTGGCGACCGCGGAGACCGGGGTGGTCGCGGCGGTGACCGTGGCGGTGACCGCGGCAGCCGACGTCCACGTCGCGATCGTCCGCGTAACTGAGTGAGTGCGAAGCGCGGAAGGGCTCAGCGCACGACTTTGAGGCTGCGCCCTTCCAATACCTCGTTGTGCGAGCCGGTTCGGTAACCGGCCAAGTCGAGGGTTATGTAGTTGAAGCCGGCAGCTTTGCCGGCTTCGACGATTTTGTCGCGTGCTGCCGGTTCGACCAGCTTGGGTAGTTCGGCTGTGGGCACTTCGATGCGGGCGATCTTGTCGTGATAGCGCACGCGCACCTGCACAAAGCCCATGGACTTGAGCGCAGCTTCCAGAGCTTCAACCTGATGCAAGCGTTGGGGAGTCACCGCGGTGCCGTAGGGGATGCGACTGGCGAGGCAAGCGGAAGCCGGTTTGGACCAAACCTCCAGCCCGAGCTCACGGGCAACGGAGCGGACGTCTTCTTTGCCGAAGCCAAGCTCGACGAACGGGCTTCGAACCTCTGCATTGTCGGCTGCTTGCAGACCTGGGCGATAGTCGCCCAGATCGTCGAGGTTCGTGCCGTTGAGCACATGCTCGAGCCCCCATTCGGCACGTTTCAGGCGCGCCAGCTCGTACAGCTCGGTCTTGCAGTGAAAGCAGCGGTCCGGGCCGTTGTCGACGTATCCCGGGCGAGCTAACTCGTTGGAGGAAACGAAGTAGTGTCGCGCTCCGATTTGCTCCGCCGTTTGCCGAGCCCCTTGCCGCTCGCTTTCCGGCAAACTCGGGCTGACCGCGGTCATGCCCACCGCCCGCTCCGCGAGTTGCTGGTGCGCGACCGCGAGCAGTAAAGCGCTATCGATACCGCCTGAGTAGCAGACCAACACCGAGCCCAAGCCGGTGATGTGTTGGCGCAGGCGCTCGAGCTGATGCGAGGCCGACGGGGTGCCCGGCGTGGTTTGAGCGCTCACGATGGCCAGCCTAGCACGTCAGAAGCTGCCGGAAACCCAAACCCGCATCGCCTGGGGCGAGGCCGCCGCCCGAATGGTTGTCCTGGACGATGCTGCACTGAGCTCCTCCGTGGGAGTGCTTTCTTGGGACAGGTCCCAGACCAGCAACGCTCCTCCGGCGGCGAGTAGCACTCCGCCGCCCGTGAATAGAGTGTTGGCGTAGAGCGTTAGGTCGTCGATTTCGGAGTATTCCGGATCCGTGCGTTCGCAGCTGCCATCTCGACACTTGAGCTTGTACGCAGCGAGTTTGTCTTCTTTACTGTCCCACGTCAGCCCTGCGGCGACGAGGGCGACAGCGCCCGCGACACTCAGCCCAATGCCAACTGGAGCTTGCCAATTGGAGGGCTCTTCTTGGGCGACGGCGCGGGCAGGTTCCGGCACCAATTGAATGCGAATTTGCTGTTGGTCTCCGGGCGACAGGTCGTAGGTCTGGCGGAAAGGTTGGTAGCCGTCAGCCGTGACTTCCAAACGATAGCTTCCCGGGTTGAAGCGCCCTGATTGCTCGAGTTGGTCGGAGCTGAGTTGGACTTCACCCCACTTCACGCGTAGTGCGGCGTAGTCGTCGGCAATTTCGAAGCTGACTCTCGGAATGGTGGGCTCTGTTTCGTTCAAACGCTCGCGAGCTTTGCGTACCGCTTGGCAAACGGAGGGGTGGCAGTCGTCCGGGTCGTTTTCTTTGAGGATGCGGCTCCAGAGTGCCGTGCCTTCCACCAGTTGCCCTTGCCCGACCAACGCCACCGCAATGTAGTACTCATGCGGCGCCCAAGGCAGCAGTGCCTGAGCCTGTTCGAAGGCGCGTTGACAGCTTTCGAAATCGCCCGCGTCGCAGGCTTCTTGCCCGAGCTCACTCAGAGTTTCGAGGCGCTGGATTTGTTTGTCACTCAAACCTCTGGCGAAGGCGGCCGAGGGAAGGACGACGGGCGCAGACAGCGTGACCAGTACGAGCAGAATGCGCGAGAGCGGGGTGAGAGACATCGGCATGCTCAGGGGATGTTGCTGTAGTCGATGTCAATGTGCTTCGACTGGCGGCTGCTGTCGGGAGGTGACGAAGGGGCAGGGCGCGGCGCTGGTTTCGATGCGCCGGTTTTTGAATCATTGCCGGAGACGGATACCACCGTGGGCTTGGGGCGCGGGGGTAAGGCGGCCGTGGGGGGGGAGGGATCTGTGCTTGCACGGGAGCGCTTGGCGCCGAAGTCTGTTGGGGGCCTTGGCGTTAGATGGGCCGGCGTTGCTGCGTTTTTGTTGGTGGGTAGCACGATGGTGGCTGCGCCGGGCGGCACGGGCGGTGGCTTGTTCGCAAGCGGGGGGGTGGGCTCCGCCGTCAGCTCAGCGTCTGCGTTCTGCTCAGCGAGTGGCGCCGTTGGAGTTGGCTTGGGCTCCGTATCGGAGTGGGGAGCGGGCTCTACGCTGGTGGAGAGTTCGGCGGCCGGGCGTTCATTTCCTACCTTCTCGGTGCTGGAACTCAGCGCCCAGGCGGCGCCCAGCACGAACACCCCGGCAGTCGCCACCCATGGCCATGACAACGCTGGCTTGAGGGGAGGAGATGGGGACGACGCTGGGCTAGTAGCGTCGAGAGTTTCTGCCAAGTGGTCGTAGCGTGGCGGAGGAAGCTCGCCGTCTTCTGGCGGAGACAGAACCAACTGGTTGAGCATGGGGGGAGGCGCGCTGGAGAGTCGTCGTGAAACGCCTTCCAGAGCAGCGAGCACGGCATCGGAGTCGGCGTAGCGATCTTTCGGCTCAAAGGCACAACAACGATCGATCACTTCGGCGATGGGATCTGGCAACCCAGAGCAGCGCTTTTTTGCACGTGGAGCTGGCGTCCAGGCCGCGCGAACCATCAGCTCCATCGGGTTTTCGCCGTCATGCATGGTCTCTCCGGTGAGCAGAAAGAGCAGCGTCGCGCCCACTGAATAGATGTCGCTGCGTGCCGTGACCTCGCGCTGTTTCCCACGTGCTTGTTCGGGAGACATGTACGCGGGCGTGCCGAGCGAGGTGCCCGTTTGTGTCAACGAGCTAGCCGCGTCCAAGGCACGGGCGATGCCGAAATCCAATACCTTGAGGCCGTCGCTCGTCAGAAACAGATTTTCGGGTTTGATGTCGCGATGAATGACATTGGCAGCGTGGGCCGCTTTGAGGCAATCACACAGCTCAATCATCAGCTCTAAAGCTTGTAGCGGGGCGAACGGACCAGCGCGTTCGAAGCGTTGACGGGCAGTCTCCCCTTCGAGCAATTCCATCACGATGTAGGCATGCTCTTCGTCGTAGTCGATGTGGTCGTCGAGCACGCGGACGACTGCTGGATGTTGGATCTTGTTGGCGAGATAGCCCTCGCGCAGTAGCCTCTGGCACACCTCCGGACCGGTCGCCATGCTGAACGGCAGGAGCTTGATAGCGGCTCGGGCACCGTTGCGATGCGTGGCGGCGTAGACAGCGGCCATGCCCCCCACACCCAGTAGTGAGTCGAGGGTCCATTTGCCATCCAGACGCTTTCCGACACGCCGTTCAGCGAGGTCATAGCGGTCGGGGGCATGAGCGGCGTCGTAGCCGGGGGGCGGGGGAGTGTTCGCCTGTTGTCTGGAGCGTTGAGGCGGCGTGGTGCTCGACGTCGAGGGGAGCTCTTCGGCGATGGTGTCGACTGCCGTAGCGGCGATGGTCTCCGCGCGGCGGTCGAGCACTCGAGGCGCTTGTGAGCCCCCCGTTGACCGTTTTGCAGTTTCGTTCCCCATCGCTCCGAGGGCGGCAATTTAGCCCACGGGCTGGCGGCGGTCCCCGCGGATTTGGTGTGCTTTCCGAGATTTCGCCGAACAGCGGCACAAAACTACTGGTCGTCTTATCAGTATACTGTTACGTTGTTCAGTATGAGCGCTGCTAAGGTTGAGCCCTACGCACTTCTTGAGACAGCTAAATCGCTGCAAATTCAGTCACCTACGCTACCTCTTGGAGTCTCGGCGCTGGATGCTGCCTTACCGGATGAAGGGTTTCCCCGTGGCCAAGTGATTGAGTTGGCTGTGGCGCCCGGTGCTGGATTTGGAACAACGCTGGCATTGTGGGCCTGTCGGGCTGCCCAGCGAGAGGCCCAGCTGCAAGGGACTTCGGCTTGGTGTGCCTTCATGGATCCTTCAGGCACGCTCTACGCGCCCGCCTTGCTCGAGGCTGGGATCGACCTCGAGCGACTGCTCGTCGTGCGTCCAGATGCTGAGGCGCTCAGTCGTGTGGCGGTGCGTTTGGCAGAAGCCAACGCTTTTTCTGTCCTGGTGATCGACACTGTGGGGTGCTTGAGCAAAGCCGGAGTTCAAGCGTCTGGGAAACGCTCCGCCTGCGGGGCTAAGAGCGTGGGACATCAGCACTGGGTGAGGACTGTCAGGCGTTTGGCGTTGGCAATTCAAAATACTCACAGCCAGGTGTTCATGATCACAAACAAGTGGGAGCGGCGACCTCTGCCACTACCAGTAGGACAAAGAATCGAACTCAAGCGCCAAGGGCTTGATGCATTGGAGCTTACAGTCAGCAAAGACAAGCGTGGTCGTATCTCTGAAGCTCGAGTCGTGCATTTGCCGGAAAACAGATGGGGGAGTGGAGCCAAGCCACTCACGCAAAGTGGGAACGAGCTGGGCAATCAACGGCATGTCGGACGTGTTCCGTTGAAAGATGTGTCGGTGTCTTCTGTACTGCCTTCGGGGTCGTTGTGTTCAATGTCACTGTCTTCAGTATCATTACCGTCGGGAACACCGCTAGGCGTCGCCAACGACCCGTTGGAGACCCCAAATATTGCTGAGGAAAAAGCCGTGGCTGAGAATTGGTCGCCGCCTAACGAAACGTTGCCTCTGTCAGCACTTACAACCCAAACAGCAATGGGGCAGTTGGCTTTGTTCAAGACCAACCGCGCTTCATTGTAGAATCTGTTGGTTCGGCGTGAGCGCCGTGGAGCACGTGCAGGTGAGCAGATGAGTGATCCGTCTGAACGTCGAATAGTCGCTGTCGTCTTGCCTCGGCTGTTGTGTGAATTGGTTGAGGAGCAAACGACGAAGAAGGGGACGCCGTGCGCTGTCGTTCTAAAAGATGCGCCAGCCAAGTCGACGCCCAGTGAAGCCCCGGATGAGAAGCAACTGCAGTTGTTGGTGGAGCAGCCACAAGACGTCACCGAGTTGACGCAGGCGACGACCACGATTGATGCCGTCAACCAGCTAGCGAAGAAATATGGCGTGCGCGCTGGGCAAACCATAGCTGAAGCGCGGTCAATCTTGGCTCATTTGCGCGTTGCAGAGCTGCCCAAGGACAAACTGCGAACCGCTCTGCAACAGGTTTGCGAGAGTGTTTTGCGGTTTGGAACCAGCGTCGCGTTTGAGCTGCCAGACACTGTCTGGCTTGATATCAGCGGAGTGAGCCACTTGTTCGGTGGTGAAGTAGGGCTGACAGAAGAGTTGCTCGGAGCAATTGCGGAGTTGGGCTACACGACGCGGATTGCCGTTGCGTCCGGACCGATGCTGGCCCAAGCCTTTGCACGCTGGGGGCAGCCGCCAAAGGGGCAACTGGCATTGATTGTGGGCTCCGAAGAGAGTCAAAAGCAGGCCAAACTCTTGCCTGTGCAAGCGCTGCCCGTCGAAAGTGAAGTGCGGATTTGGCTGGCTCAACTGGGGATCTTGAATTTGGGTGATTTGGCAGGGATCCCACGCAAATACGCCGCACATCGGCTAGGACCGAAAGCTAGCGTGGCGTTGGATTTGATGGATGGAAAAGATGAACGACCGCTAGAACCATATTGTCCGATGGATCTTCCCACCCAGTCGATCGCATGGGATGAGCCCGTTTCTGGTTCGGAGCCTCTGTTGTTTGCTTTACGGGGGCTGGCGGCAAGGGTGGCTGCGCGTTTAGAGGGGCGCGGTTTGGCGGCTCAAAAATTGCGTGTGAGCATCCACTATGACCGCTCGATTGCCCGCTTTCGAAAAGCAGAGCCAGAGCTGTTGCAGGAGTTTGAACTGTCAGCGCCGCTATTTCGAGCAGAAGAGCTTTGGAAAGTCATCAGCGCTCGCTTGTCCCGGACCCAACTATCGGCTCCTAGCGTGGGGGTGAAGCTGGAAGTGCTGCAGTTGACCCATGCGCACAAGCGGCAGCTGGAGCTGGCCAAGACTCAGTCCAAGTTGAATGGGGATAGTCCTGAAGCGATGGCGGTTCTATTTGGAGAGTTGGCGTCAGATATTGGCAAGCGTCAGTTCGGTCTACTGAGATTGGGGGATTCCCACCGTCCCGAGAAGCTCAGTTTGCTGCAGCCAATTAACGCTAAACAATTGATGGCCCCACGCCGTCTTTCACGAAGAGTGCAAGCGGGCTATTCGTCGCCAACGACAGGTGATGCTGCAGCTGCGAGCGCTGATGCTTTAGGAGCTGGACGCGGTGGAAAGCTGCCCAGTCGACTGTTGATGCGTCCCTTGCTATTGAGTGGCCCCATTCGCGCAGGAGCGATGATTTCTGTGGGAGATCAGGTGTTTTCCATCAAACAAACTCGATTCGAGAAGCGTTTGGACTTCGTCGAGTGGTGGTCCGAAGCTGCTGTCTCGCGAGATTATGTGCGTGTTTGGCTGGAGAATACCTCTTCCAGTATGGAGGCACTCGTGTTCGTGGATCGCAACACGGGGCAACGATTTCTCCAGGCCGTCTACGACTAGAGGCTCAATCTAGAGGCTGGCTCTACTTTGGCGGCTATTCTGTTGGTTGGGCGGTCTTTAGAGACTGGCTCACCATAGAGGGCCCAATCCAGAGGCTGGCCCATCTGTAGTTGAGGGATGTTCTCAGTTGTCTTTGTGAGTGTAGCGGGTGAAGGATGGCATTTTCCGAATTGCTCGGGCGGTCGTCATTTTCGTTTTTGCAAGGCGCGTCCAGTCCAGAAGAGATGGTGGAAACGGCTCAGGCCTTTGGCCTGAAGTCTCTGGCGCTGTGTGATCGAGACGGGCTCTACGGTAGCGTGCGAGCGCATGCTCGCGCCAAAGAGTTGGGCTTCCAGTTTCATGTAGGAGCCGAGTTATCGCTTGCCAACCCAGACTTCGCCGTGCCGAGGCTGGCCCAGCCGAGGCCCCCGAACAAGTCACACAAGAAAGGGAGTACGGCAGCGGCCGACCGCGCCGCAGCGATTCGTGAGCAGCCGCAGCGTTTCGGCTTGTCGCTGCTGGCGCAAAACTCCCGGGGGTATGAGAGTCTGTGCCGCCTGCTGAGCGCGGCGCACGCGGGGTTACCCAAAGGTGAAAGCCTGCTCGAGTGGCAGCATTTACGGGCACATCATGAGGGGTTGATAGCCTTATTGCCCGCGCAGCCCTGGGCATTCCGTCGGCTCACGACTGAGACTAGTTCATCGGAGCGCGAGCTTGCGGTTGAACGCTGGCTGCAGCTGTTGGGGGAGCTCTTCGCTGGGCGAGGTTACGTCGTCGCCTGGAGACGTTTGGATGGACAAGACCAGGAGCGTGACCGATGCGTGTTGGATTGGAGCCAGAAGACGGGGTTTGCCGTGGTCGCCAGTTGCTGGCCGCTGTTTCACGTCAAGGGACGCAAACCCTTGGCCGATATCGTGCATTGCATTGACCATGGTCTGACACTGGAACAGGCGGGGACGACGCTGAATGCGAATGCTGAAGCTTACCTACGCCCTGAGGAAGCGATGCGGCGTCTGTTTGCCGATGAGCCTTCCTGGGTAGAGCGAACGGCTGATGTGGCTGAGCAATTGCACTTCAGTCTGGATCAGCTGAATTATCAATTCCCGTGTGAGCTCGAGGAAGGCGAAACCGCAGATAGTCGACTGAGTCGCCTGACCTGGGAAGGAGCGGGGCGTCGTTACCCCAAGGGGGTGCCGCCGAAGGTCGTTGAGCAGATCAAGAAAGAGCTGCGCTTGATTTCACAATTGCGGGTTGCCGCTTATTTCCTATGTACCTGGGAGGTGGTTGAGATCGCTCGGCGCCTGCGCATCTTGTGTCAGGGTAGGGGCAGCGCCGCCAATAGTGCAGTTTGCTACGTGCTGGGGATCACGGCGGTGGACCCATCACGCAGTAGTCTGTTGTTCGAGAGGTTCTTGAGCGCTGAGCGCGATGAGCCTCCGGATATCGATATCGACTTCGAACATGAGCGGCGAGAAGAAGTGATCCAGGAGATCTACGAGCGCTATGGGCGTGAGCGTGCCGCCATGGTTTCCGAAGTGATTTGTTATCGCGGTAAAAGCGCATTGCGGGAAGTGGGTAAAGCCTTTGGGCTTTCACTGGAGCAAGTAGACCACTTGACGCAGGCGATCACGCACTGGGATTCGGCGGGTATCAGCGACGAAAAACTACGCAGCTATGGGTTTGACCCGGCGGATAGGCGCTTGTCGCAAGTGATCCACTGGGCGCAAGTTTTGGAAGGCTTCCCTCGACATCTGTCGATTCACGTGGGTGGATTCGTGCTCTCGAAGACTTCCCTCTTCGAGGTAGCGCCAATCGAACCCGCGACCATGCCCGGTCGGACCATCATCCCTTGGGACAAGGATGATCTGGAACAGCTGGGGTTCTTCAAAGTCGACGTGCTGGGGCTTGGTATGCTCACAGCCATTCGTAAAGCCCTGGCGCTGATATTCCAGGATGGGGCTCTACGAATGGCAGCCAGCTTTGGCCCATCGACCCCGGCCAGTGCCAGCGATCCTCAAGCCAAGTTTAGAACTGCCCGGGCGAGCTGGGGTAGCGTGACGCCCGACGAAGAGTTCGATCCGCTGGAGGTGGTGACTCGCGTGCCAGCAGAAGATCCTGCGGTGTACGCGATGATCAGTGAAGCGGACACGGTGGGGGTCTTTCAGATCGAAAGCCGGGCGCAGATGGCCATGCTGCCGCGCTTACGCCCGCAGAAGTTCTATGACTTGGTGATTGAGGTGGCCATCGTACGGCCTGGCCCAATCCAGGGCGGAATGGTGCATCCCTACCTCAAGCGACGCAACGGTGAGGCCAAGGTAGAAGTGCCTCACCCCGACCTATGGCCGATCTTGGAGCGCACGTTGGGGGTGCCGCTGTTTCAGGAGCAGGTGATGCAGCTATCGATTGTGGGTGCTGGCTATTCGGGCGGTCAAGCCGATCAGCTTCGCCGGGACATGGCAGCTTGGAAAAAGTCTGGCCGCTTGTTGCGACACCGTCAGCGGCTGTTGGATGGCTTTGCTAGCAAGGGCATACCTCAAGCTTTTGGTGAAGCTCTGTTCGAGCAGATCAAAGGCTTTGGTGACTATGGTTTTCCGGAGTCGCACGCAGCTTCGTTTGCGCTATTGGTTTATCTGTCATCTTGGCAGAAGGCGCATTTCCCGGCGCACTTCACCTGTGCGTTGATCAATTCTCAGCCGATGGGCTTCTATTCGCCATCCAGTTTGGTGCGTGACGCTCAGGCTCACGGCGTGGAAGTAAGGCCAGTGAGTGTCGTGCGCAGCAACTACGATTGCAGCTTGGAACCGCCAACAGAGCGCTGCCGGATCAAGAGCCCTTACCCGATGGCGGCGCGAGCATTGCGTTTGGGTTTGCGTCTGGTCAAAGGACTAGGGAAGGGGAGCGCTCTCGATATCGAGGCGGCGCGTGCTCAGTCCCCCTTTGCGAGTCTTGACGATTTGATCCGGCGGTCATCCTTGAGAAAGGATGAGGTGGAAGCGTTGGCCGAGGCTGGAGCTCTAGAAGAGTTAGTCCCTGGACGCCGACAGGCGCTGTGGTCAGCGCGTGCTCCACGAGGGGTTGGCTTGTTTGCCAACGTCGACAACCAAGAGGAGCCGGTGCAGTTGCCTGCGCTTCGTGCCAGTGAACAACTAGTGCTAGACTACGGACGAGTGGGGTTATCGGTTGATGACCACCCGATGTGCCATTTGCGGGCAGAGTTGGAAGGCTGTCGGGTGGTCACCGCAGCGGCTCTGGCAGACATGCCTCATGGAACCATGGTGCGGGTCGCAGGGTTGGTGCTTTCACGTCAGCGGCCGGGCACTGCCAGCGGCGTGGTCTTCGTCACGTTGGAAGATGAGACGGGCAGCATGAATCTGGTGCTATTCCCGAAAATATTCGAGCGTTACAGCCTGGAAGCGCGTCACGCTACGTTGATGTTGGTGGACGGCAAAGTCGAGCGCCAGGTGACGCAGCCGAAATCTGGTGACGTTGGACGCGCCACTCCAGTGATTCATGTGATCGTCAAACATATCCAGCGTCTGGACGTCGGTGATTCGGAGGTCAAACACCGCTCCCGTGATTTTCACTGAAGGGCGTTAATCAAGCCAGCTGCTACCGATACAACGCCGCCAGCTCCCCCCTGGAAACGGGAAGATGAAAATCGAGGAAATTGGCAACTGAGCGGCGGCGAGGCCGACCGCCGCACATGTCCGCTCGCGATTCGCGGTTTCCCGCGCCACCCCGTGCCAAGACACATGGTGTTTGCCAGCCCGCGTCCTGTCCGCGCAGCTGGCAGTCCTGTCTGGGCGATAGCTGGCAACGGGGAGCATGGTTCTGTGCGTGGGGCTTGTGGTTGTTCACGGCTCAGCCCGCGCTGGCCAAACAGATCGAAGGCGATGCGGGGAAAGCCGAGATCTTGTCTTTCGAGGAGATCGAAGCCACCCAAGCGAAAGTCATCGACGCCGGGCCCGAGCAGACGCCCGCGCCGGAATCAACACCGCCCCCGGAATTGCCGGGGTTAGGGTGCGCTGTGAGCTTGCCCCCAGCAGCTAACGAGCGCCGCGCGCCTGGCTGGTGGCTGGTGCCCGGCGCCGCGTTGGCGCTGATGAGCCGGCGTCGCTCACCAGCGTCAAACTGAGCCGCTGCGGCCTTGTTTCAACCACCTTGGGCCGCGCTCTAGGCGACGACGGCCGCTTCTTCGGTCTTAGATGCCGCGTCGCCGCTGGTCTCGCTGCTCTGCGGAGCCTGCTCATCCAGGGCGTTGGGCGCCCGAGAGCTACGGTTTTGAGCTTTCTCGTTCACTTTCACGCTGACCATGCGAGACACACCCGGCTCACCCATGGTGACGCCGTACAGCACGTCCACCGACTGCATCGTCTTCTTGATATGGGTGATGACGATGAACTGCGAGCTCGCCGTCATGGCACGAATGGCCTCGTTGTAGCGGCCCACGTTGGCCTCATCCAAGGGCGCATCCACCTCGTCAAGCACGCAGAACGGGGAGGGGCGATGCTGGAAGATAGCGAAAATGAGGGCAGTCGCAGTCAGGGCCTTTTCGCCACCCGACATCAGCTCGATGTTGCCGAGCTTCTTGCCAGGGGGCTGCGCGACGATGTCGACACCCGTCTCCAGAATATTCTCCGGATCCGTGAGTCGTAGCGATGCGCTGCCGCCCTTGAACAGGCGGGTAAACGTCATCTTGAACAGGTTGTTGACTGCATCGTAGGTCTCGCGGAAGCGACGCTTGCTCTCGCGATCCATGTGCTTGATGGCGCGCTCCAGCTCTTGCAGGGCTTGTTCAATGTCGACCTTTTGATCGTTGAGCTCTGTGAAACGGCGCTCAGCGTCTTCGTATTCGGCCTTGGCATCCAGGTTGACCGGGCCCATGCGGTCGATCAGCTTGGTCAACTCATCAATCCGACGCCGATGCTCAGCATCCGGTGCCGGGCGGGCGTGATAGTCACCGACGATGCGCGGCAAATCCAGGCCACGGAAGCGCTCTGCCACGTTCTGGATCAGGTGTTCGCGTTCCAGACCGAGGCGCTGGAGCTTCATTTGCTGATCACGAACCTGCTCAGTCAGTTGCGTGAGCTCAACTCGCAACTCCCGCAGCTCACCCTCGCGCTCACCCAAGCCGGCGCGCACCTGATCCAGCAACTGGCGAACTTCCTCCAGCTCGCGTTGGGCAGCTTGGGCATCAGTCCCTGCTTGGCCCTGCGCGTCTTTCGTCAGCAACAGCCGCGCAGCCGTCTCACCAAGAGCGGCGGCTGCTTCGGTCATGTCAGCGTCCAGCTTCTCCAAACGCGTCGTGGCTTCGGAGCTGGTCGCTTCGACCCGCGTAGCCGCCATGCGAGCTGCTTCCAGTTGCTCACGCACTTGCGCTAGGCGGACCTTGCGCTCGGTGACTGCGGCTCCTTGCTGCGCGGCTTTCTCCTTGGAGGCTGCAGCGAGCTCCTCCGCTGCCGTCAGTTCGGTCAACAGGGTTTCTTGGCCTTCGGTGAGCTCACTCAGGCGTTGCTTGTCGTCTTCGATGGCCTGCGCCATCTGCTCGAGCTTCTTGCGCAGCTCAGCATTTTCGTCCGCGACGCGCTCGTAGCGTTCTTGCTGTCGGGTCAGGTCAGATCTGGCGGAGGCGAAATCTTTCTCAGCGGTCAGTAGCTTGAGCTCACGCTCGTGCTTGCTTTGCCGGGCAGTGGCTAGGTCACGTTGCGCCTTCTCGAGCCGCTCACTCAGTTCAACGTGTTCAGTTTCTGCCTGCTCCAGCTGAGAGCCGAGCTCAGCCAAGCTGGTCTGAAGCTGTCCAATTTCGCGCTTCTGCTCGACCATGGCGGCGGCCACATTGTCGCCGCTTCCGCCGCTGACGAGGCCTTGGCCACTGACGACTGTGCCGTCGAGTGCCACGGCGGTCACGCTGGCGTAGCGCGCGTTGACCACCAAGGCGTCGGCCGGCGTTTGTACGACGACCGCGTCGCCGACCAGGGCGCGCACCAGCGCTTCGTCTTCTGGAGCGAAGTGCAGCTGATCGATCAGGTGAGTGATCACTCGTTCGTCACTAGCGGCGGCGGAATGCTGACCAGCCACGAATGCCGGACGCTGAGATGCGATCGTTGCGCGTCCTCGGCGGCTGGTCTTCAGCTCATCGAGCAGAGCCAGTCCGCGCTCGGGATCGTTGACGATGACCGTCTGCAAACGGTCGCCCATCAATCCTGCTAGCGCTTCAGTGTAGTCTTCGTCGACCTCGAGACGATCGGCGAGCATGCCCAACACCACCGGATCCTCTGATGACAGCAATGCCTTCGTGCCGGATCCGACGCCTTCCAGGCGCTGATGCAGGTCCTCTAGGGCGCGCAAGCGGTTCTGCTTCTGACCCGCTTCTGCGCGCAGTGACTCCAGCAGCTCAGCCTGCTTCTGTGACAGCGGCTTGAGTTCACTTAGCTCAGCTTCGAGCTTACTGGTTTCATCCTCGGTGGACGCCTGGTGCTCGCGGAGGTCATTGACCGAAATTTCCAGCGCCTGTTGGTTCAGCTTGAGCCGCTCGATTTCGGTCGCGAGTTGGCAGCGTTCCTGCTCCAACTTGTCGCAGCGGACTTGCGAGTCCTCGATCTGCTTGTCGACACCTTCCATGCGGGTGCGCAAGGTGGCCTGCTCGGTACGCGCCTGTGACAGCTTGGCGCGAAGTTCTTGCAACGTTTGCTCCGCCTGAGCTTCAGCGGCCTTCAGCTCATCGAGCTGCTTTTGCTCCAGATCTGCGTCGGAATTGCGGCTCGCCTCATCCTTGGAAAGCGTCGCGATGCGTGCCTCGAGCTCTTGGCCTTCGGTTTCCAGCGATTCGAGTTTGGACTCCAGCTCGGCCTTTTCTGAGCGAGCTTGCTTTAGGCGCTCATTCAGGTGGGTCAGACGATCGCGTGCGCGGTCGTAGTCGCTGCTCAACTGAGTCACGCGCTGCTCGGCTGCGGTCGAGGTGGCCGTGGCGGTGTCGTAGCGCGACTCAATCTGCCCGGCTTCGCCGCGTGCAGCATTGAGTTTGCCTTCGCGCTCCGAAATCTCGTGCTCAACTTGACCGACGCGTTTTTGTTGCTCGGTCAGCGCGTCCACCTGCACGCGCTCCATTACGATCATTTCCAGCAGACGATGCGAGGCATCGTGCAAAAACAGATCTTCCAACTCCCCGCGATAGCTGACGTAACGCTCCGCTTTCGCCGCCTGTCGCTTCAGAGAGTTGCGGGTGCGATCAATTTCCGAAACGATGTCCGTGATGCGCAGCAGGTTCTGGCGCGTCAGCTGCATCTTGCGGTCCGCCTGCTTGCGACGCAGGCGGTACTTGGTGATGCCGGCTGCTTCTTCGATGTACAGGCGTCGATCCTGTGGACGCGAGCTGACAATCTGACCAATGCGTCCCTGCTCGACGATCGAGTAGGCTTTGGTGCCGACGCCGGTGCCGAGGAATAGGTCCGTCACGTCACGCAAGCGAACCTGGGTCTTGTTGATCAAGTACTCGCTGGTACCATCTCTAAAGAGGCGTCGAGTGACAGCTATCTCTGGGTACTGCTTGTATTCCTCGGGGAGCGTGTCGGCGTAGGTCGAGTCATTGTTGTCGAACGTCAGGGTGACTTCCGCCATGCCCGCGGCGGGCCGCGACTCAGAGCCGTTGAAGATCACGTCTTCCATGGCACGCCCACGGAGATGCTTGGCGCTCTGCTCACCCATGCACCAACGAATCGAGTCGACGATATTCGACTTGCCGCAGCCGTTGGGCCCGACGACGCCAATCACGTCATGATCGAAGTGCACCACGGTCTTGTCGACGAACGACTTGAATCCGCAAATCTCTAACTTCTTGATATGCATGCTTAGCTCTAATGAAAGCGTTCGCTGCGCCAGCTCTGGGGGAACGACCCTAGGATAGCCCTTCTAGGCTTGCCTGAGCGTCGAATCTGGCTGTCTTGACGAGTGACGCTAACTGCCCCGATTGTTTGAAGGTTTTCCGCCAAAGAGCCGACGAGGGAAAACGTATCGATGTGGAGACCCTGGTCCAATTCAGCTATCACCAGCTCGAGCGGGATGCACCAAGAGCCATGTCACCCGGTGTAACCTGATGTCATGTATGGCTCCTGCTGCGAGTTAATTGTTAGCCAAATTACCGGCGCCTGACAAGCGTTCAGTCCCACTTGTACAGTATTTTCCCGCGAGCAGGTGGCGGGCCGGCAGCGGGCCGTCTCCAGGCGGACGCGGGGGGGCGAAAAACGCGCTGCTTCAGGTTCCAGAGCGTTGACAGCCTGCAACTTCGGGCACATTTCTGCCGGCGCTCAAATGACGTACGAGTACATCTGCACTTCCTGTGGCCACGAATGGGAGGCCACGCAGTCCATCAACGACAAGCCCCTGAAGAAATGTCCCACCTGCGGCAAGCAGACGGCCAAGCGCCAAATCTCAGGCGGCACGGGCTTCGTGCTCAAGGGTGGCGGCTGGTACGCTGACGGGTACGGTTCCAAGCCTCCGCCCGCGAAGAGCACCAGCAAATCGAGCGAGACCGATTCCAGCGCCGGTTCGACTGCCAAGAAGGAGAGCTCGAGCTCCAAGTCCGAGAGCAGCTCGTCGACCAAGAAGAAAGAGACGGCCAGCAAGTAGTTGTTGGTTCGCTTCGCGCCCGACTCTAGGCTTGCGGGTGGTGACCACCCCGTCTGATCCGAGCCGTCTCGTCACTGAGACGATACAACGTCTGCAGCCCTACTCTGCCGGCAAACCGATTGAGGAGCTGGAGCGCGAGCTCGGCATCACCGGTGCTTGCAAGTTGGCCTCGAACGAAAACCCCCTCGGTCCCAGCGTTCGAGCCAAGCAGGCTGCTGCCGAAGCTTTGAACACGCTGCACCGCTACCCGGATGCGGATGCGTTCAGGTTGCGACACACGCTGGCGGCTAGGCTAGGCGTGGAGCCAAGTGAGTTGGTGTTCGGCAACGGCTCGAATGAGCTGCTGGAACTCTTGGTGCGTACTTTTGCCACGCCAGAGCATCATCTGGTGTTTGCTCAGCCTTCGTTCGTCGTCTACCGCATGGCGGCGCTGGCGCAAGGAGTTCCGTTTTCGGCAGTGCCGCTGGTTGACCAGGTGCATGACCTGGACGCCATGCTAGCGGCTGTCACGGAACGGACGCGCTTGGTTTTCATTGCGAACCCGAACAATCCTACAGGGACATACGTAACGGAAGCCGCGTTGCGCGCGTTCTTGCAGGCTCTTCCGGCGCACGTCATTGTCGTGATCGATGAAGCCTACTTCGAGTATGCCGTCGCGGACGATTACCCCGATAGCTTGCAGTTGCGGGATTTGCACCCGCGATTGGTCGTCGTGCGCACGTTCTCCAAGGCCTACGGCTTGGCGGCACTTAGGCTGGGCTATGCTGTGTGCAGCGCGGAGCTGTGCGGCTATCTCAATCGCGTCCGGGCGCCTTTCAATGCCAACAGTGTAGCGCAGGCCGCAGCCATCGCTGCGTTTGAGGATGAGGAACATCTGCAGCGGGTGGTCGAACAAAATCGAGCTGCGCTGGCGCAGATGCAAGCTGGCTTGGACGAACTCGGGCTAAAGTACTGGCCGAGCCAGGCGAATTTCGTGTTGGTTGATTTTGGGCAACCCGCTGTCGCGTTGTATGAACAGCTGCTGCGCGAAGGCGTGATCACCCGTCCGATCCCGCCGCTGCCCACTTGCTTGCGGATCAGCGCGGGCCTGCCAGAAGAAAATCGACGTCTACTGACGGCGCTGAAATCCGTGCTGAAGCGAGGTGCCACTTGAAGCGCCGCAGACTCATCTGGGGGCTGTGGCTGTCCACGCTGGTGGGGCTGCTGGACGCGTGCGGCGGCGGTGAAGATGTGATCATCAAGACCGCTGACGGTGTTGAGCTGACAGCGCAAGATATCGACAAGAACCCGATGGCGTTGTTGCCGGCGGGGGCGGGGGGAGTATTTCACCTGGACGCGCCTGCACTGTTCGCGTCGCCTGCGGGCGCTCAGCTGCTGCAGCTCACCAAGGCCAAGTTGCCGGTTCCACAGAGCGCGGGGTTTGTGCCGGAGCGCGATCTGAAACGGCTGTTGTTCGGTCTGTATTCCTTCCAAGGCGTGGACTTCGTTGGGGTCGCCACAGGGACGTTCGATCTCGAAGCGATCGAAAAGGCGGCGGATGGCACCCAAACCACCCCGCTCGGCTCGCCCCTGGTACGCGTCGAGTACGCTGGCAGGGTGTTCTATGTGTCAGCCAACTTGGGTTTCGTCGCGCTGACGAACCAAACCGTATTGTTCGGCAATGAAACGGGCATTCGTCGCGCTCTCGATCGGCTGGAAGCTGGGCGCGTACAAGTAGAGCTCTCATCGGAAATTGAAAGTTTCCTGCAGAACCCTGGTGCGCCGATGGCGTTCGGCTCTGACTCGCTACAGCAACCTCATGTGGTTGCCATGGCTCAGCAAGTGCCAGCCCTTCAGGGCATGAGGCTGGCGCGCGTCGTGGGTAACTTCGACCCGCCTGGACTCAACTTTGCAGGAACCCTAACGTACGAGAGCCCGGAGAAGGCCCAGCAAGGGCAGGCGGCAATCCTGAAGATGCACCAAGACATGGCGTCCATTGCATGGATCGCTTCCGTGCTTGGCATGGGCCAACCGGTTCAGAAGCTGGACGTGACCACGCAAGAGTCGTCCGCGCAATTTACGTTGGCCCTCGACAGCACGGCGCTGACGGCGATCCTGCAGCAACTCAGTGGATTGTTTGGAGTACCTTTATGAGCAGTCGAATTGTCGTCGCCATCGACGGTCCCGCTGGGGCTGGCAAGAGCACCGCGTCGCGCCGCATCGCCAAAGAGCTGGGCTACGTGTTGCTGGATACTGGCGCGCTCTATCGCTGCGTCGGTTTGAGTGCCCAGTCCGTGATCGATCAGCCCGAAGAGGTCTCGAAGATTGCCCGCGCGATGGCCGAACGGGGTGCGATTCAGTTCGCCCCAGACGGCGAGTCGCAGAAGGTGCTGCTCGACGGTGAGGACGTTTCGAGCGAGATCCGAACCCAAGAGGTGAGTACGCTGGCAAGTAAGGTCTCCGCCATTGCCGGTGTGAGAGACGCGCTATTGGCGATGCAACGTAGCGTGGGCAAGAGCGGGGGAGTGGTGGTTGAAGGACGCGACATCGGTACGGTGGTGTTTCCTGATGCCCGGGCCAAGTTCTTCCTGACGGCAAGCGTCGAAGAGCGGGCTCGGCGTCGATTCGAAGAACTCAAGGATAAAGATCCGAGCGTTACGCAAGAGCACATCGAGCAGGAGGTTCGCGAGCGCGATCAGCGCGACTCGATGCGACCAGTTGCGCCACTGAAGCAGGCCGCTGATGCGGAGTTGGTGGACAGTACCGCGCTGACACAAGACCAGGTGGTGGAGCTAATCGTACAGCGGGTGCGCGCGCTGGAAGCTAGCGCATGAGCTCTCCTCAGCTATCGGCGCCCCAACGGAAACCTGGGGCGAAGTCGTCGTCGCGGGTGCTTTTGGGCCTAATGGTGTTGGCCCTCGCAGCTATCGGCGGTTTCACGATCGCGTACTATCGGCTTGTTCATTATGACCGGCAAGCGGTGCTTCACATCCCGCCTGGCACGGCCATGGCGGCCCGCTTGGACGTCGAACAGGTGGTGCTGTACGAGCCCCTACGCAAGCACCTGTTTCCGGTGCTTAATGATGCGCGAGGGCAGGACAAGCCTCCGGCGCTCGAGCGGTTTGAAAGGTTGACCAGCGTCAATCTGGGAATGGACCTGCGAGAGTTGGTGTTCTGCGCCGCGCCCGGCGGAGACTGGGCACTGTTGGTCGGCGGCCTGTTTCCGACTTCAGGTGTGATCGAAGGGCTCGCCCAACTGCTGGAGCAAGATCAGGTGCGATCCTGCCAGCTCAGTGGGACGACGCTCAGCTGCACCAGCCCGCGGCTCCTCATGCGTCAGGCCGATGACGGCGTGATCGTGTTGGCTTCGAGTGAGGCACAGCTCCACAAGGCAGCCACTCCCTCGACTACATTCGAAGAGCTCGGCATGCCGCGCGAGGGCGCTGGAGCGTTCGTCATCACCGATCAGGCGCTGCGGCCCTTGCTCGACAACCCGCTGCTCAGGCTCGCTCCAGGGGGGACGACGCTCAGCCGAATCCAACGCGCCAACGCTGAGCTGAGTCTTGGCCAAAACGCGGACGTCAAACTGACCCTAATCCCGGGGGAAGGGCTGAGCGTCGAACAGCTCCAAGCTCACGCGGAGCAACTGCTGAGTGTGCTCAAGGTGCTCTCATCACTGAATCCGAGCGGCGGTCTGGCAAGTGAAAGGCAATTGCTTGCCCGCGCGAGCATCCAGGCGGCTCCCGGTGGGCTCGTGGTCCGAAGTCACTACACGCAGCAGGAACTCGACTTGGCGGCGAGGGAAATTGCTGGGGCCATGCGCGCGTGGCTGGACGCGCCAGACTGAGCTAAAGAAGTGACCGAATTCGGAGGATCGCGCCCAATTAGTGCGGGTTCGGGCAACTGGTCGAGCTGGCCGCGGACCACGGCTCGGCTGTGTGAGGCGCATCTTGGCACCCGCTAACCACTGCGTGAGTGAACAGTGGCACGGCGCACGTGAGGCTTGATAAACCCGCAGAATCCGCTAATACGCCCCGTCACGGTGCCCGCTATTTGACGCGTCAGAGATTGCACGCTACGAGCGCCGCTCCCGCCGGGTTGGCAGGGCTTTCAGCCTCTAGAACCGCTGAACGCCCCGAGGATGGATGTCCCGTCCTTAGCTACCTGACCTGGTCGATACACCTGGACCCCCATGAACCAAACCGTAACCACTAGCAGCGACGAGAGCGAAAGCTTCGCCGCCTTATTTGAAGCCAGCCGCGAAGCGGCAGCCCCCGAGCCTGTCGATGACGACGCCGATGCGAACATCGTCAAAGGCTTGGTTGTTCAAGTCACCCGGGACGCAGTCGTCGTAGACATCGGCGGCAAGAGCGAAGGTGTCATCTCCAAGGATGAATTCGCTGATGCTCTGGGAGAGGTCACCGTGCGCGAGGGTGACACGGTCGACGTGTTCGTGGAAAGTCGCGAAAGTGATGAGGGTCTGATCAGCCTATCGAAGGAGAAGGCTGACAAGATGAAGGTCTGGGACGAGATCTCAGGCGCTTGTGAGCGTGACGAAATCATCGAGGGCACGATCAGCCAACGCGTCAAGGGCGGGCTCAGCGTGACCATCAAGGGCGGCGTCAAAGCCTTCCTGCCCGGTTCGCAGGTCGATCTGCGGCCCGTGCGCAACTTGGACCGCTTGATTGGCCAGAGCTACGAATTCAAGGTCATCAAGTTCAACAAGAAGCGCGGCAACATTGTTCTTTCGCGTCGCGTGCTCCTCGAGAAGGAGCGCGATCAGATGAAGCAGAAGACGCTCGAGACGCTGACCGAAGGTCAAGTGCTCGAGGGCACCATCAAGAACCTCACCGAGTACGGCGCGTTCGTGGACTTGGGCGGTATCGATGGCTTGCTGCACATCACCGACATGTCTTGGGGTCGCGTCAATCACCCCAGCGAAGTGTTCAAGGTCGGTGACAAGGTCACCGTCAAGGTTCTCAAGTACAACGCCGAGACTGAGCGCGTTAGCCTGGGCCTGAAGCAGACCCAGGAAGATCCGTGGAACCACGTTCAGGAAGCCTACCCGCTGGGCAAGAAGGTCAGCGGCAAGGTGATGAGCATCACTGACTACGGTGCGTTCGTCGAGCTGGAGCCCGGGGTCGAGGGCTTGATTCACGTCAGCGAAATGAGCTGGACCAAGAAGATCAAGCACCCGTCCAAGATGCTTGAGGTGGGCAATGAGGTCGAGTGCCAGGTGCTCGAGGTGGACTCGCGCGCCAAGCGCATCAGCCTCGGTCTGAAGCAGCTGGAGCCCGATCCCTGGTCGGTATTCACGGACAAGTACTCGCCCGGTGACAAGATCGGCGGCAAGGTACGCTCGATCACCGACTACGGCGTGTTCGTCGGCATCGAAGAAGGTGTGGACGGTATGGTTCACAAGACCGACCTGTCATGGACCGTCAAGGCCAACCACCCGCAGGATATGTATCAGAAGGGTGATGACGTCGAAGCCATCATTCTGTCGATCAACCACGACGAGAAGAAGGTCAGCCTAGGTATTCGCCAGATCTTCGACGACCCATGGGGAGAGATGCTGAGCACGTTCCCCCCAGGCACGGTCGTGGACGAGGCACTGTGCATCAGCGTGGCGGAGTACGGCGTATTCGTGCGCTTGGCAGATGGCGTCGAAGCCCTCCTGCCCAACAACGAGATGCCAGAGAGCGTGCGTCCGAAGCGCGGTGACGTGGTGAAGGTCGAAGTGTCCAACGTGGACTCGATGGATCGCCGCCTCAGCGTCACCATGAAGGACGTAGGCCAGACGCCAGCAGCAGAGCAGTTGTCGGTGATTAAGCGCGAGTCGCAAAACGCCAACCGTGCAGGAACTTTGGGTGAGGTCTTCAAGCAGCAGCTGGGAGACAAGCTCAAGGGACTGACCGGCGGTGATGACTCGGCTGCGGCCGAGGAAGCGCCGGCTGCGGAAGAGTCCGCGGACGCTGGCGAAACCGAAAGCTGAGCCCCTAGGCAACATCAGCCGTGGCAAAAGAGGCTCGAAAACTCAAGCGCGCCTCACAAGCGGCGAGCGATCGTAAGAGCACCGGCGCAGCCTCCCTGGCTGCGCCGGATCCCGCGAACATTCCCGATCCGCTTGCGCCGGGTGCGATCAAGAGCATGGCGATTCGCCTGGGCGCCATTTTGGGTGCGCTCTGGTTGATCGGCGGCTTGATCGCTGGCGTGTCGCAGTCGCCCCTGACCATGCAACTCGCGCTGGGCATCCCTGGGGTGCTCACCGTGGTGGTGATCGGTGTGGTGGTCTGGGCGGTGCGCCGCGCTCAAAAAGCGCGCGGCGTGGCCGGCATCCTAGCGGGTGTCAAGACCGACGAAGACCGCGCCGAGGCCATGGAGCGCCTGGGCAAGGACTTCAAGGCAAACGATCCGGCTGCGATTTTTGCCAAGGCCCAACTGCAGATGCAGGAGGATCCCAAGGCAGCGTTGGCGACTCTCGAGCAGATCAATCTGTCCAAGGTGATGGGCACGGTGGCCGATGAGGCCCGTGCCCAGCGCGGCATGATCCACTTGATGCAGGGTGAGCCGCTGAAGGCCCGAGATCTGGCGGACGGCATCGATCTGGCACGGCATCAAGACGAACGCGCCAAGGCGATGATGAGTAGTGTGATCGCCGAAGCTTGGGCCCGCACGGGTCAGGCCAAGAAGGCGATCGAAACGATTGAACTGTTCGACCCTGAGGAAGAGGGGCTGGAGCAGATGAAGCCTCAGCTGTACCGAGCTCGGGCATTTGCCTACGCGTACGGCAACAAACCAAAGCTGATGAAGAAGGCACTACGCAAGTTGGCCGAGGTGGATCCACGATTGCTCGGTGGGTTCTTGGTCAAGCGCGCGCATCCAATGCTGCAGAAGGAAGCCAAGCAGATGCTGGAGCGTTCCGGGCAGATGCCGCGCAAGATTCAGTATCAGCGGCAGTAGGCCCGTCGTCGGAGTGGCGGGCCCCAGGCCTCAGGGGGCCGGGTCGGGCGCTCAGCTCTGAATGCGCCAGAAAATCGCTGACGGCTGCCGAATCGGCGAGCCCGCAGCGGCTCTCAAACTTGGCGCAAGGTGACTATCGCTGCCTGCTTCAGGTTGATCTCCGGAAGCAGCTCCGAAAAGCTCATCACTTTGAGATCCCGCAGGTCGTTTTCGAGCAGCTTGCGCACGAAGCGACGGATGTCCGGCTGGGTCAGCAATACCGGGCTAGTCGCAGCCTCGGCTAACGCCTGTTCGAGTGCGACGCGCGCAGCGCGAACGATGTCACGGCCCGCTGCCGGCGAGAGCGTCAGGAAGCTGCCGGCGCTGGTGCGGCTGATGGCTCCCCGGATGCTTTCCTCGACTTCCGGCGACAGCATGATCACACGCAGCTCCGGTGTGCCGCCCGTGATCTCGTAGGTCAAGTGGCGACGCATTTGACTTCGCACGTACTCCGTCAGATTCAGGGGGTCTTTGTCGGCGGTAGCGACCTGCGCCAGCGACTCCAACACGCCCTTCAAGTCCCGCACGCTGACGCCCTCTTCCACCAAGCGTCGAAGCACGTCCGCGAGTAGCGTCAAGCTGACCGGCTTCGGTGTGACCTGTCGGACGGTGGCCGGAGCGACTTGCTCCAAGCGGTCCAGCAGCACTTGGGTTTCGGCGATTCCAATGAAGTCTGCTGCGCGCGACCTCATGGTCGGTAGAACTCGGTCCATGACGTGTTGAGCAACGTCATTGTCGGCCTGTCCCGTCAGAGCGAATACTTGAGTCGGTACTTCGTAAAGAGATAACACCGCGTGGCGGGCGGGCAGGTCCGGGTTGATTTGTGTGACGCAGGCGGGCAACGGCACACCCAGGTCTCGGAATACGAGTTCGCGCACGGCATTGCCTACGGAACGCAGACCGGGCCGCAGTAGCCGATCCCCTTTGCTCTCATCGTCTAACAGCGGCTCCAGGTCCTGACTGAACTCGAGCGTCCAGGGGACCACCACCGGTATGAATCGTTGGCCTTGCGAGGCTCGCGCACCGGGTTGAACCGGTTGTGTGACGAGCGCTGTCGTTTCTTCGGTCGCTGGACGTTGGGCGACGCGGGAGATGAAGTAGAGCAGCGCTCCGATGAGCAGCAGAGGTACGAGCGGTAGGCCCGGTACGAAGCCCAATGCGGCGACAAAACCAGCGGCCACCGCCAAAGCTTTGGGGGTACGCAACATTTGGGCGCCCAGCTCTTTACCCAGAGCGCTGTCTTGTTCTTCGCTAGCGACGCGGGTGACCAGGATGCCGGCGGCCGTAGAAAGCACCAAAGCAGGGATCTGAGAGACCAACCCGTCACCGATGGTCAACAAGCCATAGGTCTTCAGCGCGCCCGTCACCTCCAGGTCGCGCTGCATCACTCCGATCGCCAGCCCCCCCAATATGTTGATGATGGTAATCAGGAATGACGCGATCACGTCGCCCTTCACAAACTTCATGGCGCCATCCATCGCGCCGTAGAATTGGCTCTCGCGTTCGAGCTCACGGCGTTTTTGCTTGGCTTCGTTGCCATCGATGCTGCCGGAGCGTAGTTCGGCATCGATCGCCATTTGTTTGCCGGGCATGGCGTCGAGGGTGAAGCGAGCTCCGACTTCAGCCACACGCTCGCTGCCCTTGGCAATGACTACGAACTGAATGATCGACAAGATCAGAAAAATGACAGCTCCGACGACGTAATTGCCCCGCACAACGAAGGACCCGAACGCGTTGATCATTTCCCCCGCGTCGGCCTGCAGCAAGATCAGACGAGTCGATGAAACGTTGAGCGCCAGTCGGATCAGGGTCGTGAGCAACAATAGTGTAGGGAAGGCCGCGATCTTGAGCGCATCGGTGACGTACATGGTGATCAGCAGCACGCTGACCGACAGGGCGAGGTTAGAGGCGATTAACAAATCCAGCAGCCAGGTCGGGAGCGGGACGATCATCAGGCCGACCACGCTGATAACCAAAGCGGCCAGCACGGCGTCGGCGGCTGCGAATCGCTGGCTCTTGGGTCGAGCCATCAGCGCGGTCTTGGAAGTGTTCATGATGTATCCGATATATCTCAGAGCGGAGGCGCCCTAGCTCGGAGCGCAGAATACAGCCAGCACGCCGGTGTACAGTTGCAGAGCGGGGCCTGCGCCGAAGGGAGCGATCTCGAAAGCGGACTGGAAACCTGCCATCGGCAGATCGCCGAAGCGCTCTCGGAGTAAACGCGTATCCACGTTTGGTGAGTTGTGCAGGTTCCGGCCTCGCCCGGTGCAATTGAAATAGAGGCTGAACCTCGGCGCAGCCCCCGCAATCTCGCGCTCCAGTCGACGCCCTAGTGTCTCGACGTCGCGGCGTGCGGCGGCCGCATCACGAACCGCGAAAGTGATTTGCATACCGTCCCGGATTTCGTCGCTGATCAACAAGCCTTTGCGATCTGGGTCGATGCCTTGAATGCCCCGAACCAAGAGCTCCGCGGGTTCACTAGCCCCATCCACCGATGGCTCCGCGAGTACTGTGAACACCAGAGGTTGATCTTCCAAAGTTGAGCCTAGCCGTTCGAGCAGCTCCAGAGCTGGTTCGCCGTTGATCTCGAGCACCATGGAACCATCGGCCTTGGTGACGGGCATGGGCTGCGATAGCAATCGGCAAGAATGGGAGGTACGGATCCTAGGTGGACTCAGGCCTCGGATGTGCAGCGCCGCCGCGCTCGCGGCCCGCACGCCTTGTGCATCGCAACACACGATACCTGGATCGCCGTACGTTCCGGCCCCGAAGATCAAGCGAGAGGGATGCTCGCGTCTCACTTGCCAAAGCGGCTGCGGATCGAACCCTTCGGAGCGAATGAAGAGCAGCGTCGGAACGTGTTGGCCCTGAGTCGGCGCTAGCAAGCTCTCCAGCTGGGGTAACCCGAGCTCGGTGTTGGCGTCGACTGAGCGCGCTTCGCAACGCCCACCCCGCCAGATCAATCCAGTTGTCGCACTGACGTTTTCCAGCTCACCTCGTTCGGAGAGGACGCCCGGGCCGCTGACGAGAGTGACAGGTAGCCGGGGGTGGGATTCGTGGATAGCTTCAGCCAGTTGCAGCAGTCCGCCGGCGACATGTCCCGAACAAAATACAAGACCAGCCGCGGGACGGTCGATCAGTGTGGCGGTTCCCTCGAATTCCTCGGCGATGCGATCGACGGAGGTAGTCTGGACCTCGAAGCTGACGGCCGCAGCGCTCATGGGGGCAGCGTATTTTCGTACGCCCGGCAAGGCAAGTCCTGTCTCGGAGCCAACCTGGGATGCTGTGCCACACGCCTGCTCGGCCGAAAGTGCGCCAAGTCGCCTGCAGCGCCCATGTACAGTTGAAAGCTGTCCGGAGCGGCCTAGACTGTGCTTGGATGCCGAAGGGGGCTTTTAGGCTGCGGTCGTTTGCGAGGTCCGACGTCGGTCGCAGTCGGCGGAAGAACGAGGACTATTTCTTGTGCGATGACGAGTTGGGGCTGTGGCTCGTCGCTGACGGCATGGGCGGTCACGCGGCGGGGGAGATCGCGAGCCGAGAGACAGCCGAAGCCGTGTTTTGCGAGGTGAAGAGCCTGCGGGAAGAGAACGGACTGACAAGTAACGCTGGCGAGACTCCACAGCGAGCCGTTGAACGTGCGGTACAAGCGGCCACCTATCAAGTGTTCGGACTGGCGGAGCAACGCGGCGATATTCAGGGAATGGGCACGACGCTGAGCGCGTTGGTGCGCATGGACGACTCTCTGGTGCTCGCTCAAGTGGGGGATAGTCGAATTTACCGCCTGCGCGACCGCTCGCTAGCGTTGCTGACCGAGGACCACACGCTGGTGAACTACCAACTGAAGCATGGACTCATCACGGAGGCGGAGGCGAAGCACAGTCGGCAGCGCAACGTGATCACCCGCGCTGTCGGCCATCGAGACTACGTCGAGGTGGACACCGAAGTCCTGGAGTTGGCGAGCGGGGACTGCTACCTGCTGTGCTCTGACGGGCTGCACGGCTATTTCAACGCCGACGAATTGGGCGAGCTGCTGTCGGCCGGGCCTGCGGTTGCCGTGCAGCAGTTGGTTGACGTGGCAAATGACCGGGGCGGGAAGGACAACATCACGGCAGTCGTTGTCGAGGTATGTCCCCTCGACGCCCCGTAGCTGGTAGCCCCCACACCTACCTCATCGCCAGATCGCCAGCCGGAGAGCTGCCATCGCAGAAACTTGGCCGCTTCATACGAGCTTCGTTAACAAGGCTCCGAACCAAGCCCAAGCCGGGCAAGAAGGAGGACCGCAGAATGAGCCGAAGCAGGATCGGAGTAATCATGGGGGGAGGCTCTTCGGAGCGGGAAGTCTCACTCAAGACCGGACGAGCCGTGGCTCAAGCGCTGGAGCAGGTTGGGCACGACGTGTTGCGCCTGGAGCTGCACCCGCATCAAGACCTGCACGAACTGATCCGGGGCCAATGGATGGACTCGGCCTTCATCGCGTTGCACGGCCGTCACGGCGAAGATGGCTGCGTGCAGGGCGCCCTGGAGCTGCTCGGGATTCCGTACACGGGGTCCAGTGTCTTGGCTTCGGCGCTGGCCATGGACAAGCTCAAGGCCAAGGAATTGTTCCGGCTGTACAACATCCCTACGCCGCCGTACTACGTGACCACGGCCGCTCAGCGTAAGTCTCTGGTTGAACTGCACGGCTCGTTCGGTTTTCCTGTGGTCGTCAAGCCGCGACGTGAGGGGTCGAGCGTTGGGGTTGCCAAGGCCAACAATCTGCTCGAGCTGGAGGCAGCGGTGGATGCCGCTCTGCGCCACGATGATAGCGTTTTGGTCGAACGGTTCGTGGCTGCGAAAGAGATTGCTGTGGGGATCTTGGACGGTCGGGTGCTGGGAGCTATCGAGATCGCGCCCAAGGCGGAGTTCTACGATTACGACGCCAAGTACGTGTCGGGAGAGACGGAGTATTACATTCCGGCGCGCCTCGACGAGACGCGCATTCGCGGGGTACTCAACCTGGCAGAACGAGCCGCCCAGGCGCTCGACTGTACGGGGGCGGTACGCGTGGACTTGCTCGTCACCGAGGGGCAGAATGAATATGTGCTGGAGGTGAACACGTTGCCCGGCATGACTGAGACCAGCTTGTTGCCCAAGATCGCGGAGGCGGCCGGATACAGCTTCGCTGACTTGTGTGACGCCATCGCGGCGGGAGCGACGTTGCACAACGGCGCCCATCACCGCGAGACCCAGCAGTCCCAGCCGGTGAGGCTACCGACTGCCGAGCCAATTCAGATCGCCGTCTGAGTCGCGACAGAAAAGTGGATTTCAAGGGGAGCGGCAAGCGCGATGCCCAACTGCCCGACGGGCCCAGGGTGTGGAAAACGCTATTTTTTCTAGCCTCTGCTTGCCCGGCGTCGCGCCAACCGCTAAGAACCCGCTTCCCGTCGGTCCCCATCGTCTAGTCCGGCCCAGGACGTGGCCCTTTCAAGGCTAAAACACGGGTTCGAATCCCGTTGGGGACGCAGGCAATGCCCCGGAGCTGTTCGCAGCTTCCGGGGTTTGTTTTTTCTCACGGCGACGTCGGTGCTATGGCGGGCTTTGATGGGGCGCGCGAGACGACGCTACTGGCACGTTTGCCTGGCATTAGCCACGCTCTTCGTTCCCGCTGCCGCGCTCGCGGAGCCGGCGATCAGCTGGTCGGCGCCGCGCCAGCACTGCCCTGATGAGGCCGCGTTCCGGCAACAACTGCAGCGCTTCTTGGGGCGCCCGTTGGCCGAACATGAGGAGGTCCTGCGCGGCGCGGAGATTGTCGTACAGCACCTGGACACGGGCTTCGCGGCGCAGCTGACGATCTCAACCGACGCAGGTCAGGAACGTCGCGAAGTCAGCGACCCGCAGTGCCAAACTTTGATGCAGGCCGCGGCATTCATCGTAGCCACCGTTTTGGATCCGGAGCTGGCCCTGAATGATCCCGGGTTGCCGTTACCGGTGGACGCTGGGCCGGAGCCCGCGCAGGGGGCCCCGCGATCCCAACCCGAGCAGCGGGAGTCTCGCTCCGAGGCACGGACTGAGACTCCGCCCCGCGCGCCCGGATCTCTCCGGAATCGTCCTGCGAGAACGAGCCTGGCTCCAGACAGGCTTCAGCTGCAGATCGGTCCAGCGGTCGTCTTCGGATTGATGCCTCAAATCGCGTTTGGTGGACAACTGGCGGGGGGCGTTGCCTGGGACAGGATTTCTACTCAACTCGAGCTGGACTATTGGATCCCCCAGGAGCAGGAGCGCCCAGAGCTCCGCGCGCGCTACTCCGCGGTGAGTCTTGGGATCGAGCTGTGCTACGCCGCGGTGGCGCACGCCACCGAAGACGTGCTTCAGCTCTGCGTCGGGGCGCTCGGCGGGCAGCTTCACGCACAGCCAATCTCAGGCGGAACCGCGGCCGGGGAACTCATCGCTCAGTCGCAGGCTGCTTGGTACTCCGCAGCCCTGGCTACCGGGGTGGTGCGATGGCCTCGCTGGGGGTGGGGCGCCCTGCGCACGACTCTCCGCGGTGGGTTGAACTGGGTGCGGCCGCGTTTCACACTGGAAAATGTGGGGGACGTGCATCGAGTTGGAGCGCTCCAGTTGGGGGCGTTTTCTGGCCTGGAAGTTTGGTGGCGCTGACGGATGCTGGCGTTGCTGGCCAATCTGATGGTGATGGCCTCGGCTGCGAGAATCGAGCCGGTGCAGCAATCCAAACTGCCGTTCGATGATTTCTTCACTCAGCACTATGCGTTCGTGTGGCGCTCCCTGGTCCACCTGGGGTTGGACGCGTCCACGGCTGAAGACGCCTCGCAAGAGGTGTTTCTAGTGGTGCATCGGCGCTACGCTGAACTTCAGCCGGGTAACTCGGAGCGCGCCTGGCTCTACGCCATCTCTCGGAGAGTGGCGTCGACCCTGGCACGGTCGCGACAGCGTCAGCGGAGAAAGCAGGAGGCGCTGGCCGAAGCGTCGGAACAGCCCGGGGATCTGAGCCAGCGGCTGGAGGTGATCGACACTGCCCAGAAGTTGCTGGCGGCGTTGCCAGCAGAGCAGCGCGAGATCTTGTTGCTGATTGACGTGGAAGGGTTCAGTGCCCCTGAGGTGGCCGAAGCGACTGAGCTCAAACTGAACACGGTGTATTCGCGTCTGCGACTGGCCCGCCATGCGTTCAACGAGGCCTACCGATCTTTGGAGGAGGGGCATGGCTGACAAGCGACCCGATGCCGACCAGGCCCACGCGCTGTTGAAGGACTACCGCCAAGCTTTGCAGCCGCCTACCGGCAGCGCCGAACGTTCACTCGCAGCGGTCAAGGAGCAGCTGGCCGGCAGCCCGCCGCCATCGAAGGCCCCAGGGGCGTCGGGAGCTGGGGTGAAGTTGGCGACTGGAGTTGGTGTGTTGGCGGTGGTTGTGGCCGCGGTCTGGCTCGGGGCTGGCCCGGAGCACGCCAACCACCAGCCAGAGCACACGTCCCCAGGGGACGGTTTACAGGAGCCGGTCGCCGCTCGAGCGCTAAGCGAGCCGGACCCGCGACCACCCGTCCCGGTACCAGCTTTGCGAGCCGAAGCAGCGCCAGGACAGGCCGAGGTGCAGCAGCAGGACTCGCTGTCCGCACAGAGGCAGGCTCAGCGAACCCCGCTGCCACAGGTCCCGGCAAGCTCGAAGGTTCATTCGACGGAAGTTGACGCCCCCTCTGCCGCCGAACCAGAGTCTGCGCTGGAAAAGGAGCTCCGGCTATTGCGACGTGGGCAGGCCGCGCTATCGGCTGGCGACGCCAATCAAGCGCTCCAGTGGTTCGAGCGACATGCCAGAGAGTTTCCGTCTGGCGTGTTGGCGGGGGAGCGTCAACTGAAGCGCGCCGAAAGCTTGTGCAAGCTGGGGCGAGTATCCCAAGCGAGAGTGATCACCGAAGGCATCATTGAGCGGCGCCCCGAGTCGGCGGCTGCCCAGCGCGCTCGGAGGATCTGTCCGTGATTGTCATGCGAATGAAGCTCAGCAGCCTGTTTGCGGCCAGTTTGCTTGGCGGCATACTGGCGTCCAGCCTGCTTGGCTGTGACGTTGAAGCTTCGCTGGGTGCGTTCATGCGCGCCGACAATGTGGCAACGGATGCTGGGGCCCAGAATGCACCCGGGCCCGAGGCCGCCGAAGCGGGAGCTCAGCCATTCGACGAGCCGAGCATCGATGCTTCACATCCGACATTCTCCGGCCTCGATGCCGGCCTCCGCCAAACGCTCGACGCCCACGTTCCGGGACAGGACGCAGGTCCCGCTCCGACCAGCAAAGATGCCGGCCATGACGTGCCGTTGGCTTGTCAGGCTCCGAGCGGGACGTGCGAGTCCTGCTTGGCTGACAGTTGTTGCGTTGAGCTGGCAGCATGCCGGACCCAGACAGCGTGTAGCTGCGCGCTCGATTGTCTGCTCGACGGGCACTCGTTGGATGCGTGTCGGACCCAGTGCGCGCTGAGCGCTGGCTCCACCCAGGAGACGTTGCTCAGCGAGGTGAGTCACTGCGCCCAAGCCAACTGCGCTGACTGCCCGTTCTGAGCACGAAAAAGGTAATTCGCGAGTGACGGAACTCGCCCGAGGCGGCCAACGATTGGGCATGAGAAGAACAAAGCGTTCGGTTGGTCGGCATTGGTTGTGGCTGTACACGTTTAGCCTGGGTGCCTGCTCGGCGGGGCCGGACGCTGGGGCGCCCACGTCTGGCCCCTCGCCGGCTACAGCGCAGGACGCCGTCGATGAGCAGAGCGCCCCGGACGCTGATGGCTCAGAGGGCGTGATGGCTGCAGGGCCCGCGGAAGGCGACTCGAATTCAACAGGAGGAAGCAGCTCTGCGGAGCCCGAAGAGTCAACGCCGCCCGACATGAATACGACAGCTCCTGAGGCCAACCCCATCCCTGAAGTGAATCCAGACGGCATGCCGATTAGTGCGGAGTGTCGGGAGGGGGTCGCCAACGATGTGTTCGACCGCTATGTGGCGCCCCTGGTTTCCGGAGGGCAGCCGTCCAGCTGCAACCAATGTCATCTCTCTGGTGTCAGCCTTGGTAACTTTGTGCGCTCCACCCCCTGCGAATCGATGGGGTGTCTGCTGGGATCCGGCGAGGTGGATCTGGCGGCCCCGTCCAGCAGCAAGATCCTGGAACGCATCCTACGCGCGGATCCATCCAGTGGGTTGATCACGGCGGAGGTCATCCAGGCAGAATACGACGGCATGCTGGCGTGGATCGAGTACAGCTCTCTGTGCCACACGGAGGTGTGTGGGGAGCAGGCCAACGCCTGTGGAGGCGAGTCGGCGAACACCGGCGCCACTACAGGGCCGTTGGGAGAGTGTGCAGAAGAGACGCTCATCGCCCAGTTTGAGAAGTCGGTCTATTCCACAGTGCAAGGACGCTGCGCCGGCTGCCACGATCCCAATGGGCCACGATTTGAGCCCACGGCCACCAGCTGGTTGGACAACACTCCCGGGGGCGCTGCCCGTACGATGTATAACATCATTGGGCGGAGGTTGATCGCGCCACTGGTGCCCGAAACAAGCCTGTTGCTGGCCAAGCCCTTGTCGGAAGAAGCCGGAGGAGTGCAACACACCGGCGGACCCAAATACGAGGACAAGACCGACGCGACCTATGTCGCCACGCTCCAGTGGATTGAGGCCTACGCCAAGTGCAAGGCTGATGGTGAGTTGGGCAGCTTCGATGATGTGCCCGTCATCAGTATCGTCACCCCGCGAGAAGGCATGAGTTACGAAAACCCTGTACGATTGGATGGCTTGGTGATCGATGCGCAACAGGGCGCCATTTCCGACCCCGTGCGGTGGAGCAGCGATGTCGACGGCGAGTTGGGGCGCTCACCGACTGTTGCCGAAGCCTACCTGTCTGCCGGAACGCACACGTTGACCTTCGCAGGACGCGATGAACAAGGCAATGAGGTAGAGCTGAGCGTGCGCATCAGCGTGAAGTAGGCGCTACTCAGCATCGTCGACAGGGGCAGCACTCAAACCAAGGCTAAAACGGTGGCCCTCTCCAGCGAAGCGCGCTCTTTCTTCCAGATCCGCGATCTGCTTGCGGAGGATGCCCTCGACCTCGCGTAGTGCGACGTTTAGATCTTCGCTATTGGCCACAAAGCTGATCGTCTTGATGGCTGAGGTTTGACTGTTGTCCAGGACCAGGCGTTGCATGCTGGCCTGGTACACCAAATCCAGATGATGATTGAGCGCGTCAATGCGGTGATGAAACTTGTCGGAAGTGAGCACCACATAGCCTTTTGAGATGGCCCAGCGGTCGCCCTCCGCGGGTTCAATTCGCTGACTCGACTCCAATTGCGATAGCGCCGCGGACAGCTGCTTCGGTTCCACGTTGGGCAGGTGCTCGGCCAGCTCTCGAGCAGTGCGGGGGCCCTCCGTCAACAGATCCTCAATCGCGCGCGGTAGGCCGACCTCAGTCTCAGCGGCGAAGAAATCGCTGTCGTATTTGTGGCGCAGCGAGCGCACGTGGCGAGGAGTCTGACCGAAGCGTTCTGCAATCGCGTTGATCTCCAGTCCTCGCTCGGCCAGCACCTCGTAGGTGGCGAGGCGCAGCAGTTCCGTCAGTGTGCGAATGGGCAGCGAGAACCGCACAGCACAGCGCACTGCAGGCCGCAGCATCGAGTACACCAGCCGAAGTTGCATTTCGCGCAACATAACCATCCAAGATTAGGACGCTTTTGGGGTAAAGGAAAAACATTTCCCAATTTGTGCCAATCCATGCCAGTATGTCAGAGATGTCGTAGCTCATCCAAAAATGGCAGCAAAATAGATGCGGAAATTTATTTCCGTTTTTGGTCCAGGCTTTGCAGATGGTGGAAGTGAGCGCCGGACGCGTCCGGTATTCGACTCCACAAAGGTAAGAGATCATGAAAAAGCTATTTCCACTCGTTTCCCTATTCTTGTTGGTCCTCCCCGCGTGCGGGGGTGAAGACGATTCGAGCAACGGGGAGCAAGCCTCACCCGCCACAGAGAAGAAAGATCCCAAGCCGGATAGCGTCGCCGACGCAGACGGGCCTGACTCGAATAGTCCCGACGAAGCCGGAGCTACGGAGACGAACGTCGCGCCCGCGCCCTGTGAGTCGGACGATGACTGCCCAGAAGGCGTGACCTGTCGCGCCCTCACCGATGGGGACCTCAAAGTCTGTGACTTGGCTGATGTCGAGGTTCAGGACGACACCTCTTCTGGCTCCGAAGATGGGGACCTACCCATCTCTGCCCCAGTGCCGGCGCCGTGCACCAGCGACGCGGACTGTCCGGACGGGATCGAGTGCATCGCACTGGACGGGGGCGACTTCAAGGTTTGCAACATCGACGACACGCAGGTGCAGCCGCCGTCGTCAGCCGCTCCGGCGCCTTGCATGAGCGATGATGAATGTCCCGAAGGCATCGCCTGCATGCGTGCGGATGGCGAAGACTTTGGGTTTTGCGCGGTGGATGAAACCATCGAGCCCCAGTAGGTCAGAGCGCGTTCGGTTCGACTATCTGGGTCCTCCCGCCGACGCAGGGGGCCCAGATGGACTCGCCGACGGTGGTGTCATCAGGCGAATTGCAGCGGCAGCGTGATTGCGGCGAAACACGCTGTACCAAATATTTCGTCCGCGCGAGGACATCTAGCCCGGACACCGCGGATCCGGAGCAAAACCAGAATTCCTTCCCCGCGACTCTTGCGTTTCTGTTGCGGTTGACGAGTATCGGGCGCCGTGAGAGCCCCGCCGCTGCCTGGTCTGCACGATATCGCGACGTTCGTGCGGCTGTTCGAGTTCAGGACAGTGTCTCGTTGGATGGGCCTGGCATTGATCGTCGGCGCCATGTCTGGTCTGGCTGCGGTGCTCTTCTTCGTGGCGGCAGACTGGGTGGGGCATCTGGCGTTGGGCATGGGGGCGCGTCTCGAGGTGTCGACGCCGGCCGGAGAGCCTTCGTTGTTCACCAGCCACGCGACGGGGCCTTTGCGCCAGTGGGTCCTGCTGTTGGTGCCAACCCTCGGCGGTCTAGTCTCAGGTTTTTTGGTGTGGCGCTTTCGAGTGACTGGTCCCCAGGGCACGGACGGCTTCATCAGGGCGTTCCATCACGGAAAACTGAGCACTCGGGCCGCGGTGGTACGAGCTTTGGCGTCGGTGGTAGTACTGGGAACTGGCGGCAGTGTCGGACGCGAGGGGCCCGTCGCGCTGCTGTGTGGGGCGATTGGCAAGCGCGTCGGGCAGGCGCTCAAGCTGTCCGAGCGCGAGTTACGCTTGCTGTTGCTGGCGGGCGCTGCTGGCGGAATCGCTGCGATCTTTCGCTCGCCGCTAGGAGCAGCGCTGTTCGTGCTGGAAGTGCTGTACCGGGATGACTTCGAAGTGGACGCCATCGTCCCGACCGTGCTCGCTTCGGTCGTCGGCTACTCTGTGTTCACGTTGGTCCTAGGCGAAGGCGCAGCGATGTTTGCGACCGCTGGCGAGTATAGCTTCAGGCCGTTGCAGTTGCCCTTCTTTCTGGTGATGGCGCTAGGCGCAGCCGCGATGGGTATCATCTACACCGAGACCCTGCACCGGACCGAGCGTTGGTGGCATCGCTTCCGCGTGCACGAGATCCTCAAGCCAATGCTGGGTGGGCTGATGCTGGGCTGTTTGGCGCTCGTTGCCCCGCATGTGTTGGGCGCAGGCTATGGTCTGCTCCAGGACGTCATTCTCGATCGCGGCTCGTTGCCAACCGGGTGGCTTGGTGCAGGCGTCCTATTGGGGCTGGCGTTTACCAAGGTGCTCAGCACTTCGCTCACGCACTCGAGCAACGGTTCAGGCGGGGTGTTCGGTCCCAGCGTGGTGATCGGCGGACTGGTGGGCGGGGCGTTTGGCGTCGGATTCCACGAGTTGGCTCCCGAGATCGTTCCCCAGCCAGGCGCGTTCGTGCTGGTGGGCATGGCTTGTTTCGTTGGCGGCGTGGCCAACGCGCCGATCTCCACGTTGGTCATGGCGAGCGAAATGACGGGTCGCTACGACTTGCTGGTTCCGGTGATGTTTGCCGAGGTGGTCACGTTCGCGATCTCACGCAAGAACCCGCTGTACACTCAGCAGGTGCTGTCGCGCCGCGAGTCTCCCGCTCACGGCGGTGAAACCGTTCTGGATCTGCTGCAGGACGTCACGGTGCGGGATACCTATGAGCCGTGCACCCAACCCGTCACGGTCCGCGCCGAGACACCGGTCAGCCAGCTACTGGATGTGGCCTCCGATTCTTCGCAGTCCGTGTTTCCCGTGGTCGATCAGAGCGGGGCGATCACAGGGTTGGTGAGCCTGGACAACCTGCGCGCCGTGTTTGGTGACCGAGAGCTGCAGCAGTTCACGATCGTGGCGGATTGCGTCACAGAATACGTTTCCGTGACTCCAGTCGAGTCTCTCGCTTCGGCCATGGACCGTTTTGCTTCGAGCCAGTACACGCAGCTGCCGGTCGCCCATGCGCTGGCCCCGAGCGAGATCCTGGGATTTCTCAATTTCGACGACCTGCTGCGCGCCACCCGCGCTGCCGCCCTGGAGCGAGGCGCCGGCCAGCGCCCCTCCTTGCACTCGGCAGAATAGTGATTAATTGCGATAGTTTATATATTCACTCCGAAGACGGCGCTGGACTCCGTCTTGGCTTGGTGAGTGGACGGTCGGGCCGCCAGTGCCGCTGGGACAGTGTGGCGAGATTGACGGCGCGTCAGGGGTTGCTCCGGGTCGGTTTCCGCTGCTAGTGATGCCGCCATGCCGAGCTTGGATCTGAGCGGAAAGCGGGCCCTCGTGGCCGGAGTGGCTGATGACGTTGGCTTTGGATTTGCGATTGCCAAGACGTTCGTTGAGGCAGGCGCGAGCGTCACCCTGGGGATTTGGCCCCCGGCGATGAAGATCTTCGAGACCATGTTGCGTCGCGGCAAACTCGACTCGTCGATGGAGTTGGCTGGTGGGGGCAAGCTGGAATTCGAAAAGCTGTACCCCTTGGATGCGGCGTTCGACACGATGGATGACGTGCCGGAGGATGTGCGCACCAACAAGCGCTATGCCGAGCGTGGCGACTTTACCATCCAAGGGCTAGCCGATCGCCACGTGCAGGATTTTGGGGAAAAGCCCCTCGACATCGTCGTGCATTCTTTGGCGAACGGTCCCGAAGTGGCGCGTCCACTGCTTGAGACTTCCCGCGCCGGCTATCTGGCAGCGCTCAGTGTGAGTTCGTATTCCAAAGTGTCCATGGTCAAGCGCTTCGCTCCGGTGATGCGCGACGGTGGCAACTTCATTTCTCTGACCTACGTGGCGTCCGAGCGCGTCATTCCGCGCTATGGCGGAGGCATGTCATCAGCCAAAGCCGCACTCGAGTCGGATACCCGCACGCTGGCTTTCGAAGCTGGGCGGCGCTGGGGATATCGAGTCAACACCATCTCGGCGGGGCCGTATGCCTCGCGCGCTGCCAATGTCACGGGCAGCATCGCCGAGATCGTCGACTACTACGAGAAGAACGCCCCTTTGCCCGAACGCATCACGACCCAGGACGTTGCCAACACTGCCCTGTTTCTCTGCAGCGATTTGGCGAGCGGCATCACGGGCACCACCGTCTACGTCGACAAGGGGCACCATGCCATGGGCAAGGGCCTCGGCGAAGACGATCTCGACTGGGTCTTCGGCAAGTTCTTGCCTGAGAACAAGTAGCCTCGCTGGCGCGCCTCGCGGCGCTGGCTTTGCAGAACTCGCTGGCGCCTCAGAAGTGAAGCCGCACCTTCACGCCGCGCTCATGTAGATATTGTTTGAGGTCTGGCACGCGGTAGTCGCCGTAGTGCACCATGGATGCAACCAGGGCGGCATCGGCCTTGCCATCGGTGAGGACCTCATACAGGTGTTCGGGTTTTCCGGCTCCACCAGAAGCGATCACCGGGATGGAGACGGCTTCCGCGATCTGGCGCGTCAGATTGAGCTCGTATCCTTCGCGCGTGCCGTCCGCATCTATCGAGTTGACGACCAGCTCTCCTGCGCCCAACTCTTCGCCGCGTTTGGCCCACCACAAAGCATCGATGCC
>JBNLEN010000017.1:0-63562 GCA_050304975.1 Polyangiaceae bacterium | reverse complement strand
TGGGATGACGCCCTCAGACTTCAGCGAAACGGTACTGAGCCCGCCCGCTTCGCAGCAATCACCGCTCCCGTTCTGATGCTCCACGGAGACACAGATCCCCACCCTGGGCCCGCGACACGAGACGTTCTGAGACAGTTTCTTCCACAACTCGAGTACGTCGAGTTCGGACGTTGTGGACACCAACCTTGGCTCGAGAAGCACGCCCGCGACGCATTTCTTAACACCCTGACTCGGTGGCTCCTGCGCTATGCTGCCTAGCTGGAGCTTCTGAGGTATCCCCGCGAATCGCCCACGCAAGCTTGCGACAAACAAACAACAAGCGCGTCAGGGATCGACGCGCTTGACCGCACCTCGGTAAAGCATTCAAAGCATACATATGGATCCATACAGATCACCACGCGCGCAGCATCGAGCTCGCGACTGGCATTCCAACCTTGTTCGTTCGGTCGAGTTGGTAGCCTTCATGCTCGTCGTCCACGCACTTTTCTCGCGAACCGTCCCTGTCCTGGTCCAATACTATCTAGCCGGGCGCGAGAACGCCCCCTTACCGTGGTGGTATGCCATCGTTTCCACTGGCCCAACCCTCACCGCCTGCGGAGTGGCTTTCGCCACATGGCGTTTCGTCGATGTGCGCCCCAGCGGTGCACCTCCGACAACTCTTGCACTGGCTCAAGCGTTACTATTGGTTGTTGTACTTGACGCCGTCGCCGCCATAATCAAACACCTACCCTCCGTTGAGTTCGGCCTGGTCCCATACTGGCTTGAGGGCGCCACCACCGCTGTGGGGACGGCCTACGTCGCCTTCTTGCACCGCTTCCTTGGTCACAGTCGCGATGCCTCGGTGGCTCTTGCAGTCGCTGTCTGCGCAGTTTTCGCCACTACCCCGCTCGTTCTCCCGCTTCTCCGCGTGGTCGAATACGCTAACCTCGTGCAACTTCTTCTAGCTGGCCCAGTTCGCTTAGCCGCCCTCATTCTTCTGTGGCGCCTACGAAAACCAGCGACTAACGACACAGCCACTGTCGCCAGCTAGCGTGCGCCTGCACGGGGCGGCCCGTTCGTTTGGAAGCGGACTCCTCCTCCTTGTCAGCAAGGGTTCGCAAGGCAAGCCGTGAATATCGGAGGAAATTGTTGGCCCAGGTGCACGAGCGCCACGCCGAAACGCGCTTCGTAACAGCAGCTCGCTTCAGCCCCAGGACTCACGGGGAGCCCCGACTGGCCTGAGAGCTGACTCCGAGCACTCGCCCCCCCCCATCGAACCGTTGGCCCCGAATATCGGCAGCGGGCCGCCCGCAGGCGGCCGCCTTCCAGCTTTGCCCGCCATCCAAGGCCGCCAAACGTAGTTACTTCCTTATCCCGTTTAGCAGCGCGTATTTCCGCTACTCTGCTACAAGGCCGGAATGAGCCCACCCTTTCAAGATCCTATCTTTGGCACCGTCGCTCCGAACTCAGATGGCTACTGGGATGCCGAAGTAGACTTCCAGGATCGGACTGTCGAGATCGACCTCAACGCCGAGAACGCCGCATCCCTGGACGAAGCCGTCGTGCGACTGCTCACTAGCCAGGTGGCAAGGTTAGATCGACTCGACGCACGCGCGCGAGAGGCGATTCTGGATGACGACTCAGATGACGAGGACGCGGCGCTGTCGCTCTACAGGTCCCTGCATCTAGAGGAACTCGACGATGACGACCTTGACGACGCTCTCGGCGACGATGGCAGGTGGAGAGACGACGCACGCGTGTTTGTGGAACGCCTTCAGCTCGTCCGCGTGGGCCTCTATCCCGAGGAACCAGACAACGCGATCATCTTGGATCTAACAATTTCTCGCGAGCTGACCGATCACTTGCTCTCCGTAGCGTTTGATCAACGCGGCAATCCCACCGTGGTAAGCTTCGAGAGCTAGTACAAGCCGCTGATCGCGGCTTCGTTTTCGCTCCACGTTGGAGCCTCCGTCATGACAGATACCCGCGTACGACGATCTTGCCGCCCGCCTGGTTGCTGTCCATCAGGCGATGCGCCTCTACCAACTGCTCAAATTCGAACACTGGCCCCGTCGCGACCTGCAATTTCCCCGACTCGACCAGAGCCAAGTACTTCAAGAGCTCTGCCTGCGTCAGATCCGCTGCCTCACCGCTGTATGACGTGAGTTTGACGCCCGTTGGTACATCTCCCATCGGATGAAAATCATCGAGTGTCCAGCGGCCGCCAAGCATGCCTGTCATGCACACGATCCCGCCCCGACCCACGCAACGGAGCGAATCCAAAAGCGTCGTAGTGCCGACCAACTCCAGCACCCGCTGGTATTGTACTCCTGCTTCCTGCAGCTGAGGCGCCAGCACTCCAGTGTCCTGCCAGACATCGTCGGCCCCGGCATCGCGCAACATGGAGCTCTTTGACAGACTGCGAGTCGTCACCCCGACACGCAGGCCTGCCGCCTTGCCCAATGCTAGCGCCGCCAAGCCGATCGATGAGGTCCCCCCGCGGATCAGAAGACTCTTCGCACGCTCAATCTCAAGCCCTACGTGCAGCGATCCGTGCGTCGTCTGCAACATTTCTGGAAGCGCCGCCAGCTGTCGCCAAGACAGCCCATCCGAGAGCGTGAACACTGAAGTCCTGGGGACTAGAACTTCCTCTGCGTACGATCCGTGGAACTGCCGACCCATTCCGCCCATGATCGCCGCCACCCGGGTGCCGGGCTCCAGCTCCGTCCCGCCGCCGTCGATGACTTCACCGACACACTCGATCCCGAGCACTCTTGGAAACTTCACGCTGGGTGAGTCACCGCGCCGAGTGAACCACTCTGAGCGATTCAAGCCGAACGCCCGGATGCGCACCTTTACCCAACCAGACCGTGGTTCCGGCGAGGGGATGTCTTCCAGGGTAAACTTCTCCGGTCCTCCGGCCTCGCGAATGATCCAAGCCTTCATCGATATTCCTCACCTCACGCAGACAGACGATGGTTGTACCTTTGGGCTCGGCACGTCAACCGCGAGCAGCGCAAGACCGTGCGAGCGACTACGTGCTGGGCACAGTCCTTGCTGGTGCCGAAGCAGGTTTGGCTTCGCAAGCCGCTACAAATAGCCGCGCTCGGAGAGAATTCGGTCGGTCACGAGCCGGGAAGCTGACCAAGCGTTGGCAGGTGCCTGGTTCAGGATCGTCGCAAAATAGACCGGTGCCTTGCCGGGACTTTCCACCCAGCCGACGTACCATTTCACTGCAGGCGACCCTTCGACCGCCTCGGCGCTCCCCGTCTTGCCACGTAGCACCGCTGCTCCTCGCCTGCCGGCAACCAAAATCTCACGCACGATCCCACGCGTTCGCTCCGACACGGGAAGCAGCCCTTCGTTCAGACGCTGGAGGAACGCAACCTGTTCGTACCCACTGACGCGCAACTTGCCCGTCAGCCAGAACAGGTCAATCCCACCGTCAATGTTGCGGTTTCCATAGTCGAGCTTCTGGAGCCAGGCGCTCATCCGCTCAACGCCGATGCGTCGAGCCACCTCTTGGTAGTACGGCACCACAGAAAACCGCATCGCTTCGCGGAGCGACGTATCGAAATTCCAGTCTGGGTTCCAGCGGCGCTCGCCGTCCCAAGGCAGCACGAAATCCGCGTCTGCAACGATACCGAGTTCGAGCGCGATGATGGTGTGCGGGATCTTGTAGGTGGACGCCGGCAAGTAGGGCGTCTTGGCCACTTGCTCAGCATACGTCCAGGCTTCACCCAGCCCCGAGTCGTACAGGACGAAGGCACCCCCTACCTGCTCTGCCTGAAAGTGCTGACTCCAATCAGCCGGCTGTGGCGCGATTTCCGCAAATGGCCGTCGGCGTTCAGGCAACCCCGCGAGGCTCGCGCCCCTGTGTTGGCCAACCTCGGCTTCGCTCGCGCTCCCCTCAGCTTGCTTGGTTCTGCGTTCTCCAGGCTGTATCGGGTCTTCTGGCGCGTTTGCAGTCGGACACTGAGGCCCACCTCCACACGCAGAAGTGAGCCACGCAAGCTGCAGAATCAGGAAATTACGAAAGACCGAAGAGCGCATGCCCCTTCTTGCCAATTTCGGGGCCCGCGTTCAAGCCATCGCTCGACCGACCACGGACCCCAGACTTCGGAGAGCCGCCGCCACCAAGCAATGACAACTAACTATGGATTCAGCTCCGCACAGATCGGCAGAGTCTGGGTGCTAGTTTGCTTGATTTGCGACCACCACTTGGCCGCTTGATCACGCGCCCAATCGTCGTTCATCACAGCCGCAAGCACGATGGCTCCTTGCTTGTTGCAGATGGGAATGAGGGTCATCTGCACGTGATTCTTGCTGAATGATGTGGAGCTGTCAGGCGTGAGTTCTCTCGGCGCAGTCCCCATCACTTGGCGTCCCCAACCACGATGATGCCCTACCCCGAGCGGCGTCTTGAGTTGCCCCGTTTCTTTCACGTCCTTGTGCGGCCACTCATTTCGAAACCCTTCGAAATTTTCCTTCATGGACGCCTCCGTCACCTCTTGCTCCGATACGATGAACCATAGCCCGATGCGCTTATCCTGATCGTGGATGAACACCCCATCGCCTTCGGTCTCCGTGATGAACCCAGTTGGGATCGGCACTTCTACACCTACTCGCTCATTGACGAAGCGGCCCTGCTGGATATACGGCGGGCGTGATTCCGGCAGGTCCGGAAGAGCCGCAAATTGCACGTCGCCCAACGGTGGAGCAGCTGCCTGAACGATGTGCTCCTGGGCCAGCATACCCTCAAGCAGCCCATCAAGCAGCTCCTTCTCAACGCCGTACGCCAGAGCTACCTTCTTTCCGGCTCGAAGAACCCCCTGCTCCCCTTCGAACATCTTGTCTTCTTTGGCCTCGCGGTCGCGCCGCCGCCAGCAACGAAAGAGGCGCAGCGCGCCCTCCTCAAACTCCTTGGCGTCTTCTTCAGTGTCCCAATGGGTCGCCCAGGTGAGCGCGAACATGTCGCGGTTCTTTCCCAAGCTGAACGCATCTCCGCCCCAACCGCTGGCCACTTTTCCGGCGGACCCAGCGGGCAGGCACTGATCCAAGACGGCTCGTGTCAGTAGTTCACCAAGCGTCCCGGAAGCTTCTTGCTCAAATCCTTCAGGCACAGGCGGTGCTTCGATGGTCACCGCCTGCTCTCCCTGCAGATACTTCTCCGGATGTAGTACTTGCTCCATGGTCGTGGGCAGCGCACTGAAAACCTGATTGCTCAGCTCAAAGCCGCCGGTGCGGTAGATCGAGGACATGAAGCGCAGCCCATCGCGGTAGGGAGAAATGGTTCGTTCCCGATACATCAGCGGGGCTTTTTCAAAGTCAGCTGTGCTGCCAGTGGCCTTGCGGTAGTTGGCGTCCGCCTCTTCCTTGGCGCCGCGTTCTTCATTGATCAGGATTCGACGCAGTGGAATGTGGCCTTTCTTGCCGAGGTAGCCAAGCATCGCCACCATCGCGTCTCCTTCGAACACCGCACTGGCAGCCAAACGTTGATCGTCCGTCTTCATCAGCTTGAAGTCTGGCCTCGGGAAGTGCTGGTCCTGCAAAGCGTGTCCCGTTTCGTGCGCCAGGACCCAAGCCGTGCGGTCGCCTTCGTCGGAATCCTCATCATCGCCTTCTTTGGCGTCCTTCTTCTCCTCTTTCTCAACTGGCGGCTCCGGCTTGAGCATCACGATCGTCTTGGTGTCGCGATCATAATAGCCGCTGATCCCGGTGTCCTTTTCGTAGTCGTGCTCCCCCAAGTCGAGCGGCGAAAGGTTCGAGAACGCCAGCGCGACGTGTACGTTGTTGAGAGCCGTCTCCGGTACGCCCTCACTGTGGTTGCCCTGGGCAAGCATCTTCTCAAACGCGCCCATTTCCTGAAACAGCACCGGGGTCTGTTGCTTCTCACTCAGCCCACGCGTCTGACTGACGACGTCCATCACTTGCCTCGGGTTCTGCATCAGCTCTTCGAGCGGGATCTCACCCACCAGCTTCGGACGGTCGCCATCTGGAGACTGCGCCTGCTGTGTTTGCATCGCGCAGGCGAGCAGCAACGCGGCCACTATTATCAGCGGAACCAAGTCAACGAGCCTAGGGGGGACTGCCCTCCCCCGAGAATGCAGCCATTTCATTTGCGCCTGAGCATAGCCGACTCCCACGGTGACTCAAGCGGTGGGACATTGGATCACACGTGCCCGTCGAGACGGATCAGGGTATACTCGCCGAGTCGGGCGGACGAGGGGGCCCGCCAATGGCCGCCACTCGCGGCCACACGACTTGTGCTTCTCATCAGTTGGGATGCACCCTGCTTGGGGGATTGATAATGCATATGCGGTTGCGCCCGATGGCTCTCATCCTGTTCTGCACGCTGCTATTTCCGGCCTGCGGTGATGACAGCTCACCGAAGTCCCCGGCGGATGACACACCTGATGATGCAGGCAGCTCCGATGATGACCAGGGTGACGACGCTCAGGTCGATGACCCCAGCGATGACGACCTGCAGGACGACGCTGACGATAGCCCTCCGGACGACGAGCCGTCAGACGCGGGAGGAGACAACGATGCCGGTGTCGTGGATTCCGGGATAAACGAAACCGTTGACGCCGGAGACAAGACTGATTCTGGCTTTTTCGACGAAGACGCTGGCATACCTCTTGATGGCGGCCCGCCGGATCCCGCGGCCTGCGACGGTGACGTCACCATTCGCACCACCCAGGATATTGAAGCCGTTTCTCACTGCACGGCAATCTCGGGGAACCTGGACGTCGTCACGGGTGACAATCTCGTCATTGATTTGAATGGTCTCGACAACCTGCAGACCGTGGGCGGGTGCCTCAATATTGTCGGAAATGAACACCTAGTCACACTGAGCGGCTTGGAAGGGCTTACAACCGTCAACGGTTGCTTCAACCTGGGAAACAACACCGCCTTGAGTAGCACGGGCGGCTTGAGCAACCTCAAGAGCATTGGCGCCGAGGTCAACATCATCGGCGCTGGTCCCAGCAATCTGAACGGATTGAGCAACGTGGCGAGCGTTGGCGGAATCATCGTGATCGACAGCACGGATTTGGTCAGCCTGGGCGCCTTCCAACAGCTGCTGACTCACGATAGCGAAATTGCACTGTTCAACAATGAGCAGCTCAAAACCCTCGATGGCTTCGAGCAACTCACAGAAGTCACCGGCAACTTGAGAATCGAGCGCAACATCCTGCTCGAAGATCTGAGCGGACTCAGCGCGTTGAAAACCGTGGGTGGGACGTTCCAGATGATCCGTAACCACGAGCTCAAGTCAGTCGCCGGACTCAGCTCTCTGCAAAGCATCGTCGGTGACTTCAACTTTGCCAACAGCCATGAGCTGATGACCACACTGACCGGACTGGAGTCGCTGAGCAACGTCGGCGGCGACTTCACGCTTCAGGGTCATCCTGGGCTACTCAACCTGGCTTCGCTCAGTGGCCTTCAAACCGTATCACGCGACCTGAGCATCATCGCAAACTTCGACCTGCAATCATTGACGGGACTGCAGTCGCTCACCACCCTGGGTCGCCACCTGACTATATCTGGCAATTCCACGTTGAGCACTCTAACGGGGCTCGACAACCTCAGCGCTATCGGCGGCACGCTCGAGCTGAGCGGAATGATGCCGGTGTTGACCGATCTGGACGGCCTCGACAAGTTGCAGACGATTGGTTCTCATCTCGTGTTGGAAAACACATCCCTGACAAGCCTTCAGGGGTTGGGCCTGTTGCAGACAATCGGCGCAGACTTGTCTGTGCAGGGCAGCCGTGAACTGCAAAGTCTGGCGGGCCTCAACTCGCTCACGCAAGTCGCGGGTGACGTCATTTTTCAAAGCAATGATTCGCTGACGTCCATGCAGGGGGCTCCGATGCTACAGACCATCGGGGGGCTCCTGCGTATCGCTGCCAGTGGCTGCACCGATCTGCAAGGACTCGAGGCGCTGAAGACGGTGGACGGTCTGCAGATCCGGCAAAACGCAGTGTTGACCAGCTTGAAAGGCCTTGGGGGGCTACAAACAGCAACCGGAGTCGCTATCGAAGACAACCCGATGTTGCTCAACTTGAGCGGGTTGGACTCCCTTTCGTCCGTGGAATCACTTTCTCTCTCACGCAACGTGGAGCTCGCGTCACTGAACGGCGTGCCAAACCTCATCTCCGCTGGCAACTACGTCTGGCTGGAAAGCAATCCGAAACTCACTAACCTTTCCGGACTGGAGTCGCTTCAGGACGTCAGCGCGATCAGCGTGCAGGATTGCGTCGCACTCACTTCGCTCGCCGGCGTCGACGAAGTTCTGAACCTGACGACTTTGTACCTGAGTGACAACCCCGAGCTTGCCAGCATCAGCTCCCTGGACAAAGTCACCATGCTTTCCGAACTACAGATCCAGAACAATCCCAAGTTGACCAGCCTTTTGCCGCTGTCGCTGATCAGCACATCGGGGAGCGTCATCTTGGAGGGCAACGCGTTGACCTCATTGGAAGTGCTCGCGAATGTGATCAGCGTCGGGGGTCAACTCTCAATCCTACAGCCCAGCGGCCTGGTGACACTGGATGGCCTGCAAAACCTACAAACTGTCGCGACCGGCTTACAGCTTGGCGGCAGCGCCAACCAACCCAACACCTCACTCACGAGCCTGAGCGGCCTTGATAACCTCACCCAGGTGGGCATTGGCTTCACGGTGCAACACACAACCCAGTTGGCAGACCTTTCCGGTCCGAGCCAACTGAGCGAAATCATCGGGGACATTCAAATGACCAACAACACAGCACTGACGAGCATGTCCGGTCTGACTGCGCTCACTCGGCTGGACGGCAGCGCCATCTTCAATGGGAACGTCAGCCTTCCAGCCTGTGAGCTACACGGTTTTGCTGACAGCTATGGCGTTAGATGCCTGGGCGCGGACTGTGACGCACCGTGCCCTTAGCCGGTGTGTGCGGGCCGCTATTCCATCAAGCGCTGGAAGAAGTCCCAGAACGCCGGCGCCGCCAGTTGGTCTTGGCGATTGTGCCCTTCGCCAGTGGTTTCGCACCAGATCACCGGATAGCCCGGATCGCAATCCTGGTACTCGACGCAAGGGCTTGGGTCCACGGGCATGGTCGAGTTGGAGCAATGGTTCGTCTCAATCATGCGATCACGTGAGGGCGTGTTCCATTCGATGCGATTGCTCGTGTCCGTCGTGTCGTGGATGAACATGCGTCCCACCTGACCGGAGCAGCCGTTGACTCCGCCTGGCTCACCGCCGGTGACCGAAGCGATCCCCCGGAACACATCGCCACGGACGCACGACAGACGACTAGCAACCCAAGAACCGCTGCTGTAGCCGACGGCGAACAAGTGATCCGCGTTGACGCAGAAACGTTGCTGCACGTCTTCGATCATGGCGTCGATGTAGTCCATGTCTGGACCGGTTGCGTCATCGAACCAACAGCCGTCATTCGTGCCCTCGCCGCGGATCACGATCGCATCTTCACCCGTTTCACGCTGCAGAGGTACGTTGTTGTCCCCGCTGCCACATCCGTGTAGCAGGAGGATCACTGGGTATGGGCGCATCGGATCGTAGTTGTCTGGCAGCCAGGTATCGTAGGAGCGACCGTTCACATCGCTCGACTCCCAGCTTCCCGTACCCTGGCCGGCGTCCATGCCGCAGCCCATGCTGCCGGTAACGGGCTCGTCCGGCGCGCCACCCTGCCCGCCAGTGTCGGCTCCTCCGGTGTCAGCTCCGCCAGCGTCGGTGCCGCCAGTATCGGTCCCCCCTGTGCCTCCCGCGTCGGCGCCGCCGGATGCGTCCGCACCGCCGCTTCCTCCCATCGACATCCCACCGGTCGCATTCAATTCGCCGCCAGCGGCCATGCCGCCATTATTGCCGACCATCATGCCACCCTGGCCCCCTGCAACCAGAACTCCGCCGGCGCCACCACCTGGTGCCCCGCCCGCTGCGGGCTCAGGGTCATCCGTACCGCAACCGCTCAATGCGACGAGCAAGGTGGCCAGGGAAACGAGGGTGGGCTTTGAAAACATCATGGCAGGAAACCTCTAAACAAGCGCGCCGGGCGCTCTCTGGGTAAGACGTGGCAGCAAGCCACTAACTTCTGTCCCCTTAGACCCAAACGTGAGGCGGAGTCACGCTCGCCGATCGCTAGTTCGGCGCTGGACAGGCGCACTCAAAATGTCCGTTTGGCGCGGCACTGGAACCGTGCGTAGCTCTGGGGAAAAGTCCCGCCGCTTCGAAATAGTCGTCCGGATCGGGCGGGGCCTTCCACACGGCTCGCCGCTTGCTGTCGTCGAGCTCAGTTCAGATCCTGAGCTAACGCTGCGCACTCCTCAAAGCTGGAATCGCCCGAGATCCAGTCGAGTGAGTTCGTCAGCCCCAAGATCATACCGGTCATGAAGCCGCCAGAGTAGCGCAGGGCCTCCTGCTGCAGCTCCTTGACAGCGCCGTCAGTCTGACTGACCGGGGCCGTCCCCGACCCGAGCGCGGGCGCGTTCCCAAGGTAGGCGTACGGATTGGTCAGGAACAGACCTGAAGCGACCAGAAGCACACGTCCGGGAACCGGCGCGGTGCGGCGACCATCGGCGGCGTCGAACGCGCTAGCGAGCTTGCCTGACGCACTCGCGGCGATGATTCGCTCCTGGGCAGTTCCTTTCGTGGCGAAGTCGCTGAGTAGATTTACGGATTGCGTCTTGTCAGCGTTGCTCGTCGTCGATTTTCCAGAGGTCACCAACGCCGCGAGTTCCACCTCGCTCGACTGATTCTCTGGCTTCAGCTGAATGCCTGAAGCAAACGGAAACGCTAGCAGTTTCAACTTTCCAAACGGCGGTTTGTCGTCCGCGCGTGTTGCGCCATTTTCAGCAGGCTGTGCCGAGTCAACCAGCGTAATACTCGCGTGCGGACGATACATGATTCGGGGATCAGGCTCCCTCCGACTGGTGGATACGTCCAACAGCAGCTCCGTCTGTGGAGCAAAGCCATACCCCACCAACAGTTTGTCCAAGCCGTGCCAACTCAGCGACGCTTTGCCCGCTTCGTCTGATTGGGCAAAGTTGGCAGCCGAAGCAAACACAGCAAGCCCCTTACCTCCCAACATCATGAAATCGTCAATCCGCTTCAGCTCCTCAACGGAGTAGTCCTCACCCGGTTGAGTGACGACGAGCGCATCGAGCTGGCTATCGACAGCGCCATCCAGCTGCACGTCCACGATTTCGTAGTAGTCAAACGACGCAGCCAGAAGCGTTTCCAAGCTAGGCCCTTGGCTCGTATTTCGCGGAAACAAGTTACGATCGTCAAACCGCAGTTCTCCCTTACCGGAGATGACGCCAATCCTTCGCCGCTGGGTCGTCTTCACCATCAACTCCCTCACGCTCGAAGACAACTCGTACTCCAGCGCGCCCGGGTGGTTGGGGTTTAGTGTTCCGGAGGCCATCTTGCCGTCTGACTCCAGCTTGAACCCGAAATAGTAGCGCTGCGCTTCTTGGCCTGCGTTGGTCTTCGTTCTTTGTTCGTGGATCCCATCAGCCAACAGGCTTTCACGATCCTTGTCCGTGACTGGCTTGATTTCGCTCTGCAGTTTGCCACTGGCGGCTTGTTCGTAGGATTTGAGCAACGTGTTCAGTCTGCTGCGCGCATCATCCAGCGACGTCACGTCGGCAGAATGATACGCCGTGAGCCGGACGGGCTCTTTGAAACTCTTGAGCAGCTCACCGACAGACTGCACGCACGCCGCGCTCTGGGCTGGCGTCGTCGCGGCCGTTGCAATCGCGGTGGCCGCTGGCTTGCCGTCCTGAGTGGCCGCGACCTGGACTCCATCCGGGGCCTCGTTGTTGGAAGCCGACTTGCAGCCGATGCCGCCAGCCAGACCACAAACGCAGAGACTTCCGATGAGCTTGAACGACAGTAGGTGCTTCACACCCGCCCGGTTAGCAGAATTGCCGCGAGAGTGCTACCTACGCCGGGCTCTTGATGAGTCGGCCCGCGAGTGCGTTCAACCCACCTACAGCGCGAACCCCGGCGGGCCATCCAACGCTGCGGTTGAGCCGGCGAAGCCTAGCGACGCACGATCGTCGCCAACACCGGGAAATGGTCCGAACGTCCCCGCTCCATCACGTGCACGTCTAATGCGTCGAGCTGCTGGTCATACAGCACATGGTCCAGCTGAGAGCTGACCTCACCAAGCGACGTATTCCAGCGCCAGGTGCGAGCGCTCCCATGGTATTCCGGCAGCCCAGTCTTGAATCCACGCGCCGCGAGGAACTCTATTGCACCTCCCCGCGCGCCTTCGTTGAAGTCCCCAACGACCAAGGTCGGTAGCTCCGGACGCAGCCTGTTGTAGTAGGCCTCAATTTGCGCCCGCCTCACGGGTGGGGTAACCAGAATTCCGCTCACCACGCCACCCCCGTCACTCACCTGCGGCCTCAGATGAACATTGAGAACCTGCAACCTACCCAGCGGACTATCGAGTTCCAGGCGCCATCCGGGAAACCAGCCCCCGTCGGGAGCTGGAATGGTCTCTTCCGCAAGAATCGGATACTCGCTCAGTACAGCCATCCCGCCAGCCCCGCAGCAGTGTCGAAACAGCCGGTGTGGATAGCGCTCATCCAATTCGGCTTCTAGTGCCAGCTCCCAATCGGGGGTCGTCTCTTGCAGGAGCACCACGTCGGCCCCCAGCTCGGTGATTGCACGTAGCGTGCTCGCGTCGCCGCCCATGCCGAAGTTGACGTTGTAGGTCATCAACCTCAGATGGGGTTGCTCAGGCTTGGGGGCCTGAGCCTGGCGGCGAGCGCAACTCAGCGCAGATACCGCGACCCCTAAGGCCAGAGTCGCAAGCACAACCAGCACCGTCCGACCCCGAGTCATTTCAGTGTGACGAGCGTCGACAGGGGTTTATTCCCCGCTTCTTCCGCTTCGAACCAACTTGCAAAGCCGCCACAGGTTGGACTAGCTGCGCAAGTGGACTTGATCTTGTCCAGCGGATACCTGGCGCTCCCTCGCCACGTGGGCGTGCTGCGCGAGCTGGAGCAGCGCAACTGGACCGCCGAGGCTGTCGTTGGCACCTCGTCCGGGGCTGTGATCGGGGCGCTCTACGCCAGCGGTATGAGCGCCGAGGAGATCACTCGGTTCGTGGCGAGCCGAAGACCCGCTGCGGGGTTTGGCTTGGCGCGGCGCCCCTGGCGCGGGCTTTTGCACCTGGGGCCATTTCAGCGGCTGTTGGCGCAAGTATTGCCCAATACGTTTGAGCAACTACCGTTGCCGCTCGCTGTCGGTGTCCGCGATGGCCGCGGGCGACATCGACTGATCTGCAGCGGTCCGCTGGTGGCGGCCGTGGCCGCGTCGGCGGCAGTGCCTGGGCTATTCCAACCAGTTGAGCTGAATGGACAACCCTGTGCAGACGGGGGATCGATCGACCGGGTTGGCGTGAACCCATGGCGCAGCTGGAGACCTGAATGCTCAGCTCTAGTGCACGAGGTCCAGCGCAGCCGGGGCGCCGTCGGGAGACAAGATTATGCTGGCTTGACGGTGATCCGGACTCAGCGCGCCCGGGCATCTTTGCTGACCTGGAATGACTTCGAGGCACAAGCGAGCGAGGCACAGCGAGATGCACGGCGCCAGCTGAACACTAGTTGGAACTAGTCCGCAGCTTCAAAGCGGCGGCCAACCAGGAAGACTACTTGGCTGCGTAAGCGGCGCAGCTGCTGCCATTCAGCGGCGGACTGACAATGTTCTCAGGATCCAGGCTGAGGTTATGCACGATCGGAACGCGCAACGGCGTATTGTTGATCATGAAGCTCCATACCGGATCGCCGTCGCTGCAGGCGCCATCCCCCTGCAGATCGACATAGGCCTGAGCCGATAGCGCGTAGCGGTTGCGATCGAAACCTTGCTCCCACACGAACTCAAAGCCAGCGTCTGCAATCAGTACTGAGCGCTCCTGAACCCCCAGCTCGGGACCGAGATCGACCCGGAACCAGAGCGTCTTGCCATTGTATTCGGCCGCGGTTTCCAACATCAGTGTGAAGTCGTCATAGCCCGGGATATCAGGCGTCTGCCCAGCTTGCTTGGGAAGGCACGACAGCGGTCGCGTCAGCTCATAGCTGGTTGGCAGCGTGCAGTAGGGCTCCTCAAAACCGTACTCACCGATTGGGTGAGGCTGCAGCTCACCGTAGCAAGACATGTCGTTACAGTCCGCGACTGGCAGTTGGATATTCAGCTTGAGGCTATGCTGCTCCTCGTTGACGACCAACTTGGTTGCGTGCACGCTCCAAGCGGGTTCGCCGTCAGTGCAAGCGTCGTTTTCATCCTGGTCAACATAGACTGAAACGTACTCCGAACGGCTGGCAGCTTTCGGCAGCACCAGCGTGAAGCCGCCATCCTTGACCCTGACCGATCCGTACTGTGCATCGTTCGCGAGGACCGACACAACGCGCACCAGGGCATTCTCATACTCATCAAATCCGCTGGCCTCAACCTGAATATCGTACCAGTCATCTGAGACTCCTTCGACGGGGTCCGCAACCCTGATGCAGGTATCAACAACTGGTTCTGGCTGCTCCGGCGATGCGTCCGGAGCACCCGGTGAAGCGCCAGCGTCGGATGCATCAACCCCGGCGTCGAACGTCGCATGCGACGGTTCCGTTCTACTCAGACCAGAGTCGGCCGGCTCAGGCGGGGCGTCATCCGCGTCTTCCGCTTCCGCGTCCCTTTCTTTGGTTTCGCTGGTACCAGCCGGTGCTTTGGACGTCGGCGATGTCTCCGCGTCGTCCGCATTCAACGTCGCCGCTTGTTGTGCCGTGTCATCTTCGGCGCAGGCTGTCACTCCAAAGCACATCGCCGCCAGGCCGAACCACGCGCTTTGTTTCACTCGTCCCTCCCCAAGAACAGACCAACGTTTCAGCATCCGAGCAAAGCATACTCAGCTGACGGTACCCAGCAAATGCATATGATCTTTAGGACACTATAAACTCCACCATTACAACGTCTGTTCCACCAAGTGCTCCCCTCGCGGGTCCCGTGTCTGGCATCGCTGAAACGACGCTGCGTGCGCTAAGACGTGGACGTCAGGGCAGCGCTGTCTGCAACCAGGGCAAGAACTTGTCAGGCCAGTCATGGCCCGGCATGCTCTGGTCCCCGGGGTGACAGGTTGAGTGACCGCCAGATTGGTAGATGTCCAACTGAGTGGCTGCGCCCTTCGCCCGGATTTGTGATTCGACCTCTCGGGGCAGAGCGATGGGCGCCAGCGTGTCATCTTCGGCGTGGCAGAAGTATGTAGGCGGCACATCATCGGGAAATGTAAACGGCGAGTCAGGCTCGTAGAATGCCCAGGTCGACATGGAGCCGACAAACGCCGGGCGACTGTCCTGAGTCTCGATCGGATCGTCCGCGCCTGGGTCCCCGGCGTCGAAGTTGGACGCGAGATTGAGCGCCAAATGAGAGCCGGCGGAGTAACCGACTACGCCGACACGTTCAGGCTCCACTCCCCAGCGAGCAGCATTCGCTTTGACCATGCGGATGGCGCGCTTCGCGTCCAACAGCGCATCCCGCGGAGCATCGTCAGAGCCGCCGCCGACGCGGTACTTGACAGCAAACACTGCAATGCCTTCGGGCCCCACCCTCTCCGCCAAGCGAGTAGCGTGCGTATCCATATCTAGTCCCGTGTAGGCACCGCCCGGAAACACGATGTAACCGAAGCCGGCAGACAACTCTGGATCCATCGCAAACCGACGCAGAGTTGGCACGCTGACATTACTGATCGAGCCTTGGCCATTGACACTTTCCGGGGGGGCATTCGGCTTGAAGTTGGGCGGCTCTGCTTCGAACAGTGGGATCTCATCGAACACCTCCGCTTCGATCGGCTCGAACATCGATGGGTCGGCGGCCTCACCTCCCTGTCCGCCTGGGTCCTCGCCGCCAGAGCCGCCGAGTTCAGGATCGGTGTTCACTCCGCCCGCCCCTGCGCCACCCATAGGCTGCCCCTCAGCGCCGCCAGCGGCATCCTGCACTCCGCCAGCCCCGCCCAGCTCGGGCGGAGTGTCGCCAGTCCCGCCAGCGTTCATCGGTGCTTGGCCTCCTGCCGCAACTGGCGGAGCGCCGCCATTGTCAGCTCCCGCGCTGCCCAAACCGCCACCAGAGCCCACGCTCGACTGTGGCGCAGCCGTGGAGCTGCCACAGCCCATCAGAAGGATACACACGATCCACGCGCACGACTTCGAGAACGACGTCTTCACAGCATCTGCGATAAACAACGATCCACATCCTAATGTCCACAAGCGCGGCCGAGAGCCGAGATCATCTGGAGGTGGAAGGGGAGATAGCTCCAGCATGTAGCCACAGGAGTGTAACTCTCTTCCGTCGCTCGAATCATTGAGCAATATTGGGGCGCTCGTAGGCGCGCGCTCTGACGAACGTTCAGCGCCGGCAGCATCACGCAGCTTGGACGGGCCGACTGAATCGGCTAAGCCGTCACTTGAAGTGAGCCACCTCCACCGCGCTCACTGCCACCCCGACACGAGGCTAGAGTTTTCATGATCCGTCTCACATCTCTGACGAGTGTATCAATCCTAGTAACCGCGCTTGGCTGTTCCGACGCGGAGGAACCCACCCCGCCGATCGTAACGGGGGGCACTGGCGGCAGTGACGTCGCGGCTGGGGGCTCCACGGCTGGCTCCGGTGGAGCGCCGATGGGCATGGCTGGCATGGCACCAATCGACAACGGCGGCACTGGCGGCACCGAAGGGGGCGCGGGCGGCACGGGCGGCGCCGCAGGGGGCGAAGGCGGCTCCATTGACGTGAACGGGGGCGAAGGCGGCATGGCGGGCGAAGGTGGCATGGCCGGCGGAGGCGGTGACGGTGGCGCAGCTGAGGGAGGCAGCGCCGGCGAAGGTAATTCGGGTAGCCCAGATCCCGATCCCAGTTCGGGCTGTGGACAGGGCAATCCGCAACTCGGCAGCGCCAACTCACCCCTGACGGTTTCTGGCCACCAGTACTACGTCAAGCTTCCGAACAACTATGATGAGAACAAGCCCTACCGGTTGTTGATCATCTTCAATCCCACGAACAATCCCATCTCGTGGGCGGAAAATTCAGCGGGCTACGAGCGCACTGACGCTCAAGATGAAGCGATTCGTGTCTACCCCCACCCCGCCAACTCTTCTGCTGGCTGGAACGCGAGTGATGAACCCTTCTTCGCGCCCTTGTTCGAAGAGATCACCTCCAACTTCTGCGTTGACCTGGAACGCGTTTTCGCCGGCGGTGAGAGCTCTGGAGGTGACTTCTCCAGCATTCTCGGCTGTGAGCATGCTGACAAGGTGCGCTTCATTGCCCCGGGAGCTACCAAGAACGTGCCGCAATTCCCGCTAGATGCGAGCCGTCGCGATTGCACGGGCCAAGTCACCGCCATCATCATTCATGGTCAAAATGACAGCGTCGTCGGCCCCGACAACGGCCCCAAGACGCGGGACTTCTACAAAGAGCTAAACCACTGTAGCGACGCCACAGAACCAGTGGAGGGCTACACGGACAACCTGTCCAACTGCGTCAAGTACACGGAGTGTGACCCTGGGTATCCGCTCTATTGGTGCTGGCACCAAGATCCGAACTACAGCAACACCAACCACGGCTGGCCCGCCTTCGCCGCGGACATGACCTGGGAAACATTCGCCGAGTACTAGATGCTCCGGGCACTAGGTGCTGCGCGTACAGTTTACTGGCAAGTTTGCGCGGCCATGTCGCCGAACATTTCGTGCTGACGCTCCACGGACTCCAGCTGCCATAGGCACATCCCGGGCTGAACACTCAAATCAGCCTCTGGAAAGGTTTGGCTGGACATGCTGAATGCGCCGGCGTCAATTCGTAGCTGCGGCCCCAGCTCAGTCTCGTCACCGATCATCATTTGGCCGTCAGCGTTGATGAGCAGACTACCGACGGTGCCACTATCGGCAGCAAGCTCAACCACATCATCGCCGGCAAATGTCTGCAGGCCGTCCACCTGATCGGCGACGGGCTGCAGCTGATAGGTCAGCCGCAGTACGGATGCCGCAGGCACGCTCACGTTGACAGCGCCATCGTCCGCCAAACTGAACACGGCATCCAGCTGCCGGCCAGCATCCGGATTGAGATCGATTGCTACTAGCGTCATCTGGTCCAGTCGCATCGTCGACGTCGAATCACCCAGGCTAGCGCCGCTCAAGCTGAGGCTGTCGGACGCGAGCTCAAACCCCAGCTTCCCAGCCAGCTTGGGCACGCTTGTGACCACCGCTTGTTGAGCGAGCGCACTTTCCGGGACCAAATCACGCACAAAGAAGTCGCTGATGAAACTCTCGAAGCCCTGCAGCACTTTCCAATTCGCCAGGGCCACGCTCCCCGAGAAGCCCTGCTGCGCCCCATCAACGGACAGCTCTAGCCGCTGGTCACCGTCTGCTTCGAGACCCCCTGCCAGGCTTTCGTCGGTCGAGTTGTAGGCGAACCCCGGAGAGCTCACCACTAACTGGTATCCACTCGTGGAATCGAGTTCCAACTGCTGCAGCACGCTACCGCTGGCCTCAAGCTGCGTGCCACTGATCGCGAAGAGGTGCTCCAACTCTAGCTCGGAAAGGACCCCATCCGCGCGTAACAACATCTGAGCGACAGGCAGGCGCTCGTCCTTGACCGTAGTTCGGATCATGAGCGCGTCCGTGTGCTGGTCGCACAAGGCGCGGCTGACCTCCAAGCGCGTCTGAGACTCATTCGCAGCGTCTTTGCAGGCCTGTTGATCCTCTAACGCGTCTTCGAGGTCGAACTCATCCCAGTCCGGTTCAGGTACCGGATCTGGGCAGCGCACGTCCGGACGCAAGAGGTAGGTCACGCTGGAGTCGGTGCTCGCATCCAAGTTGCCCTCGACGAAAACCGTCGTGCTCAGCTCATCCACCAGCTCCGCAAGTGACTCGTGGCCGCTTTCTTGATCGAGCAACGGTTCAGAAGCGTCCGTCTCCAGTAGGGCGTGCAGGAGCTGCGAGTCGTTGATGAACAGCGAGCGGTCGATCAGCGCAGAGCCGAGGGCTTGCACATGCTGCGTGACGAGCGCGCTGACCTCGTCCGGCGTGATCGCGCCGCAAGGCTGGAGCCCCTGGAGCACTTCGGGCTTCAAAGGAACGTCGCCGGGAGAGTCCTGCGGCGTAGCGTCCGGCTCATCCGCATCTTCAGCGATGTCATCCGGCTCCGTTGACGCGGTCTCGTCCTGGCTGTCGCCGCCCCCGCAGGCGCCAACGCCCCAAACGCACGTGACCAAAACTGCAGACCCAACAAGCTCTCTAAGTGCCATAGCTATGCTGACGCACGCTACCAGGCAGAAAGTCAGTCGGCCACGACGGCGCCGGCATGCTTTTGGTGAAACGCCGGATCGAATGGATCACGGCGCAGCTGCGGGAGTCTATGTACGACTCGAAATCGCTTTGGTTTTGCGCTCTGCCACACGCCCTGCCTTGCGCTCCGCTTTGCGCAACTTTCGGCGCTCCTGGCGCCGGGTGCCATCTTGTGCGGCGGCTGGCGCACGCTCCGCTTTGGCGACGCCTTTCGGCGACGAGAGGCTGCTGATCTTGATCTTCGGATCTCTGGCGTCCGGTTGCCCTGCGCTACTGGCGAAGTGTTTGGCCACGTCGGCCTGCACCTCGATCACGCTGGAGCGATCCCCAATTCGAATCGAACCGACGACGTCACTCTGTACGTCGCCCCGGCGGCAGGCCATGCTGAGCAAGCGGTTGGTCGTCGCCCCGTGACGCCTGCCCCAGTTGATGAAGAACGGCACGTAGCTGCCATTGTGTCGTGCTGGACGTTGTCCAGCCCCCGCCCGCTCAGGAAACGGCTTGCGGCCCGCGCCGCCATTCAAGCCGCGTTGGTTGGCACGTCTTGCTGGCGGCGGCGGCGATTCGATGTCCATACCTGAACAAGGTCCAAAAACTCCGCTTTGCCCAAGCAGCGTGGCAATCACCCGCTGGGGATCCGCCGTTTCACAGATGCGCTGGGCGAGCTGAGTGAAACGTTCCTCAAGCGGGGGCACTTCTTCTGGAAGCTGGGTGAAACGCGCCACGGCCTCGGCTTCCTGCACGCGAGCCACCTCGGTCGCATTGGGGATCGGCTGGAACTTAGGTTTGACGCGGGCTTCAGCCAACATGCGCTCCACGCGCCGCAGGCCGCGATCAGGCACGAGCAGCACGTTTCGCCCCTTGTTGCCGGCTCGCCCGGTGCGACCGCTGCGGTGCACGAAAACCTCTGGGTCACGCGGCGCTTCCGCTTGGATCACCAAGTCAATGTCTTCGACGTGAATGCCACGGGATGCCACGTCGGTCGCGATCAGGACCGCGACGGAGCCTCGCCGAAAAGCCGACAACGCCCGCTCACGCTGGGCTTGGGGCAAGTCGCCGCTGATGGCCGCAGCTCGGAACCCGCGACGAGTCAGCTGCTCCGTGAGATCGGCCACGTCCTGGCGGGTGCGGGCGAAAATGAGCGTGCGACTCTGGCCAGCGCACAACAACAAATTGACGACCGCCGCAAACACATCGCTCTCACGCACGACGTGAGCCACGTGCTCGATGTCGGCGTTGGCCGCGCCAAGCGGCGTGCCCTGCACGTGATTGGCGTTCGATTGGTAACGTGCCGCTAGCTTGCCCACCTCATTGCGGAAGGTCGCCGACACGAAATGGGTGCGTTGACGCTCTGGAGCCGCATCGAAGATGGCGTCCAGCTCTTCACGGAAACCGAGATCGAGCATCTGATCGGCTTCGTCGAGAACGAGCGTGTGGATCTGCGACAGGTCGAGTCGCTCCCCACGCAAATGGTCGCAAATGCGTCCAGGGGTGCCCACCACCAAATCCGGCAGCGCGCTCAAGGCGCGCCGATCACCAGACAGGTTGGTTCCACCCGTCACACAAATCGAGTTCACTCCCAACGGCTTCAGCAACCAGCTGAGCTCTTGGTACACTTGATTGGCCAGTTCGCGGGTGGGAGCCACGACCAATGCCTTGGGTCGAGCAGTGCGCCCTTTGGCTGGCTCAGCTCCAGCCTGATCCATCGCGCCCCAGTCTCGGGCGAGGACGAGCCCGATTGCCACGGTCTTGCCAGAGCCTGTCTGGGACGAGATCCGCAAATCTCCCCCAATCGCAGAATCGGACAGGACCTGTTCCTGGACCGGGGTAAGAGCAGTAAACCCTCGTTTTTGCAGGGTTTCACCAACGAGAGCGGGCAGAGAATCGAGCAGCTGATGCATGGAAGGGGCGGACCCTAGCAGCTCACGACCGGACGCGCCATCAACGCGCCCTTTTCCAGTGTGGCCGTGCCCCACCGCGGGGCAGCCCCAAGAGCTTCGAAAGCTCTACACTTTTGAAACGTCGGCGACTCAAACCCCGCTCTTGACGGCGATCCTTTCAGTCCTTGTTCGCGATCGCCTGGTGACAAGTCCCGCAAGTCACCAAGAGCTCAGCATAGAGCGCCGCCCTCGCGTCCACCGTCTTCTTCGCTGGAGCCTTCGCCACCAGCTTGGTGAAGTCTGCGGCTGCGCTGCGAACATCAACCCCGCCTTTGTCCAGCAGCTCTTTGGGGAAGGGTTCTGCGCTCAGGGCTTTGCTCCCCGCTTCCCAGGACTTGCCTGAAGGCACCGCTAATCCTTCCCACAGGCGCTCAGTGGCCCAAACGTGGCGCTGCATGCGACTCTCAACCGTCGTACCGGCGGCAGGTGCGGGCTCAGCGGACGGTTTCGGCCCTCCGAGCTGTTGGTGACACATACCGCAAGAAACCCCCAGATCGGCGACAGCGGCAGCTGCCGCCGAGGCGCTGGTGCTGTTGTTGATGCGTCTGGCGGTTTCCTGCATCTGCTCAACGTAGCGGTTCCAACCCTTCGGCAGCTTGTCCAGCTCCTGGATGTTGGCAATCACATAGGCAGGGTCGGCCGCGTCTTCCGCGCGGCCTCGGATGATCGCTTCCCGGATCAGCAGCGCATCTTTGAAGTGGGCCTGCATGATGCGGTCCACGGAGGCTCCCTGTGGAGGGACATCTGGTTTCTCTTTTTCGGGCCCTGGTTCCCCGTTTGCGGCCTCTGGCGCCGGTTCGGTCGGCTCAGCCTGTGCCGGAGCCTCTTCGGCGACAGTCGGCTCGGGCGGTGACGCCGAGGTTTCCGCAGCAGGCGGCTGGGATCCCCCGCAACCCGCATATCCAACAACAGCCGCTAGCCCCATCCCAATGTAAAGTGTCCCACGCATCCGAGCGCTCCTTTTGCAAACGCGCTTCCCTGCCAACTGTTGGTCAAGGAACGACGAAGTCATTGGAGAGAAAACACAGGGTCGGGAGCTCGGTCAAGGCGAGATGGGCGTCGCGCAAGATGTCCGTGCTTCGGCGCCGTTCGACATCAAAGCACGCAAAGCTTGCGGACGTGTACCGAATCCCGCTAGGCAGACACAGCCCGCTAGGCAGACACAGCCCGCGGACAAGCACTAGTACGTGAACTCCACGCCCACCCGTCCATAGCGGTGAAAGTTCGACGAAATTGAGCTTGTGGAAGGGTACAGCTTGAGCGGTTCTTTGAACAGGATGCGCTGCCAGCTCAAGTGAGCGGAAAACCTGACGCCCCAAGGTTTGACGACCAACCCTACGGAGTACTCGTCCCGAAAGTGACGGTAGCGGTCGAATTCACCGTAGGTCAGGTCCGTGACCACCAGGGATGGGTCCGACGAAAGCTCCAGGTATGCCTGAAACGTCTGCAACTCTCCCGGAGCGGCGATGGCACGCTTGGCATGGTCGGGTAGCAGTCCGCCGCGCAGCGCTAGGCCCACCCCCAATTCGTTGCGGGGTACCCCCACAAGCAGCCGACTGCGCGCGTCTAATTCGGTTCCGAAGCGCGAATCCTCCAACGTGAGTCGGTAGAGGCTGAGGTCCACGCCAGCGGATGCCTGCAGCAACAGATGACTCTGCGTCTGGCCCGGCAGGACCCAACCGATGGGTTCGCTGGATAGGTCCTCTCCGTCGGCTTCCAGCGCCTCATTCAGGAACCCGTGCCAATGCTTTTGCACCTCGTAACCCAAGGCCGCCCCCGCCCCGTAGGTTCCAAGATCGCCGCGAAACCACAGGCGCCCTTGGGTCAGCGCGTTTTGGTATGCGCTGCTGTGGAAGTAGCGCTGCATGGTCAAGAACAGTGACCAGACGGCCGCGAAGGGGCGATCCCGTTCGGCGTAGTTGTCAGTCCAATCTCGCTCAGCCTCGAGGCAATCCTCGATGGGCACATCCCGGGGATTCTCAGAGGTGGCAAGCTTGTCCTCAAACTTGGCGCCGCAAGGAGTCAACGTCTGAGGAGTATGCAACTCGTGCGACAAACCGAGCCCCGCGTAGGCCTTGTCTGTGGCGGCGACGAACGGCGGGGGGATCAGTGCTCGCGTCAGCTTATCGACCAGCGGAGAGCTCCATTCCGAATGGAGATAGATGCCGTTCGAATAGAAGCGATCCGTACCGTCCCCAACGCCAAAACTGAACAGGTCATTTTCAACGACGATCGAGAAACGCCCTTTGGCCTGCAGTGGCGAGACTCCCCCGCGAATCCCAAGCTCCGCTGCGGCAGAGCCGCCGAGCGTCAGCACCATGCACCCAACCAAACACGCTCGCGCGCCGCGCCCAAACCCCACGATAGTCTAGTTTTATCGGGTCCTCCGATCAGGAAGCAACCTTAACAAAAAAAGCGACGCGCCCGCGGGCTCACCAGATGCTGCGGGCGCGTCGTACGAAGTGTCTCGAGAACTATGGGCACATGCCGGCCTGGCACTCCCCTTCGATACAGATTTGAGTGTCACCGATCTCGCAACAAAGCTGACCGGACATCCCGCACTCGACATCAACCGGGGGATCCGTGGGGTCCGGCGGGTTCATATCATCCGGCGGGTTCATATCATCCGGCGGGTTCATATCATCCGGCGGGTTCATATCATCCGGCGGGTTCATGTCGTCGAAACCACCAAACTCACACAGGCTGGTCTCCGCGTTGCAGGTCAGGGGCCCAGAGCACCCATCTCCTTGACCACCGTCGCAGCAGGCTTCTCCCATTCCGCCGCAGCCATCTTCAGAGGGCCCATCTTGCTCGGCGACGCACACACCGGCTTCGCCGCACTCTGTGTTGCCGAAGCAACCGTCGCCGAAGCCCCCTTCTTCGCAACAGGCCAAGCCCTCACTGCCACAAGGATCTCCTTCGCAACTGCCCGCGTTGCATTCCAAACCAGGATCACACTGGCCGCCGTCATTGTTGTCCTGCCCACCTGGACCACCGTTGAAGAAGCCTTCGCAGCAGGACTCACCCTGACCACCGCAAAGCTGGCAGGTATTGTCATCACCGCAGGTCAGACCGCCACCGGCGCAGCCGCCACCCATGCCTTCACAGCACGCCAATCCAGCGCTACCGCACGGATCGCCCTCGCAGACATCGTCATTGCATTCGAGTCCAGTCTGACAGCCGCTTCCGAAACCTTCACAGCACGCCTGCCCTGGGGCTCCGCACTCGGCCTCGCAGGTTCCGCCGCCCTGGCCGCCTCCAACGCACACTCCACTATTGCAGACGCGCCCGTCACAGCAATTCTGGCCAGCGGCTCCACAGGCGTCTTCTGTCGGCGCTGGTGGTGGCGACGCTGGCTCATTGGTATCATCGCCTGCGCCCGGCATACCCGCCATGTTAACCGTCATCGCTCCGCCCGCGTTGGCGCTGCCGCCCGCGGCCCCATTGTCACCCGCGCCGCCGTTGGCCGTGGCTCCCGTCTCAGAGCTGCTGTTTTCATCGTCGCCGCAAGCGATCAGAAGCGCCCCACCCAATACCAGCGCAACGACGCCAAGATAGCTGCCAATGCCTCGACGCAAATGTGCACAGCGCACGCGACGTGCGCTCCCACTGTCTACTCTCATGGAACACTCCGTGGAGAATCGCGAGCTGGCCGCTGCCGCTCGTCGTTCAAGTTAGTAGGCGGGCAACTCGCCCGTCACCTGCCCTAGTCACCAGTATCGAAAAGGGCAGGCACGTTTTTTCCGACCGATAGCAGCCGTCCAAATTCCAGGCTAAAGCCTTCATTGACAGCCGGCACGCCGATTGCTCTGCTAGCGCTAGGCTAGGTTGCTCCCGTGGAGGGCGTTCGCTACAGCGGGCACAAGCGCAGCGCCTCGGTGACGATCGATACAGTGTCGCCGGCCCCTGCTGAAGCATCCAGGTACAGGTCATCGATCGAGAGCGCCTCGATCGTGCTCAAGTTCCAGCAAAGAGTTTCGCAGGATTCGAGCAGCAGCGGGCAGGCATTCAGCCCTGCGTCGCCGACCGCGGAAGTCGCCGACGACTGTCCGGGAAGCATCAGCTGCACGCTCGCAGCCCGCTCCAAATCGTTCTGTAGCGGGCGACAGAGCTCGAGGCACTCGCTGACCTCAGGTCGCTCACACGTCAGCAGCTCATCCCGCTCGGACCGGCACACACCATCGCGCACGCGGATGCTTGAGCCAAAGCCGCTGCCCACGCACACAAATGCGTCGTCAGGCGCCCGCTGGTAGCACTCCAACAACGCTTGGTGCCGCAGCTGGCAGCTTTTGCGAACCTTGCCTGTCTCGCACTCCCGCACACAGTTTTCCGGCTCCTGATCGCACCCCGCTCGCAGCGTAACTCGACAAAACTCGTCGCAAAACGTGGGCTCAATCGGATAGGAGTTGGAGCAAGCCGACAGTAAGATCCCGGCCACCAGTTGTTGCGCTAGGCTCTGGCGCGGCCCTCGATTCACCTTTGCCCCAGCGTCTGATGCTCTCAACCGTCCCCTCGCCAAGCGCCGCACCACTCGGGCGTAACGCGTGGAGCCGCCTCAGGCAAACCCTTGTCGCAGGACAAACAATGATTGTGGGGTTAGGCGGAGCGCTAGACTCCAACTACGCGCTGGCACAAGCCACGGATGGCGCGGCCCAGTCACCAACACCAGCGGATGGCGCGGCTCTTCCCTCAATCAAGCCCCCCGTCCCAGTTTCAGCACTGGAGGTCGATTACCCAGCGGGCGCCAGCGGCCGGCAGCGCGTCACGCTGCAGCTGACGGTCGACGTCCATGGTTCGGTCGGCGAGGTTCAAGTGCTGAGCGGAGAGCCTCCGTTTGTGGAAGCCGCAGCGCGAGCCGCCGCTTCTTGGCGCTATCGCCCGGCTCTTCGTTTGAACGCTGCCACCGGTAAGTATCAAGTGGTCGCTGCGCGCATCCGGGTCGATGTGTTGTTTGAACCCCCGACGAAAAAGCTGCCTATTCTGCCCGACCGCGACGCCCAAGCGCAGACGGAGTCTTCCCCCGTTTCCCAGAAGCCGGCGACTGACACAACGCCCCACCCAGCGGTTCAAGACATTGTCGTAACGGGTGAACGTTCCACAGAAACAGTGACCTTGTCCCGTGCCGAGGTGCGGCAATTGCCCGGAGCTTTCGGCGACCCCTTCCGAGCGGTGGAAGTCATGCCAGGCGTCACCCCCATCGCGTCGGGCCTGCCGTACTTCTACGTGCGCGGCGCCCCGGCTGGCAACGTCGGCTACTTCTTCGACGACGTCGCCGTTCCGGCCTTGTATCACGCCGCGGTAGGCCCCGGCGTCATTCACCCAGCGTTCATTGAAAACGTACAACTTTACTCCGGCAGCACTCCAGCCCGCTACGGGCGCTACGCGGGCGCCATCGTCGCTGGTACGTCGGCTGAACCAAGCTTCGAGCGACGCACGGAGATCAGTGCGCGTTTGGTGGATGCTGGTGCATTCCTGGAAGCTCCGTTCGCGGAGCGACGGGGTAGTCTGATGCTAGCCGGCCGATACTCGTACACGGGCGCGCTACTATCGCTCCTTTCCGATGACGTGGAGCTGTCCTACTGGGATTACCAGGCCCGAGCCCAGTATGACCTCGACTCCGAGCAGTCCGTCACTCTGTTTGGCTTTGGTGCGTTCGATTTTCTGGCCGCCGATAACGACCGCGGCGTGCGTCAACAGCTGTACAACGTCAGCTTTCATCGAGTGACCGCACGCTACGAACGCTGGCTGGCCCCCGGCAGTCGGTGGCGCTTGGCCCTCAGCCCAGGCCTGGACAGCACCAGCGTCAGCAATGACGATGGCGACGCCGGCGGAGAGCTGCAGCGCCGCAGCCTGGATATTAGCACCGAGCTCGATCACGAGCTGAGCCGCAAGCTCCGCTTCAGAGCCGGGGCGCAAGCCACGCTATCTCGACTCGACGTCGAGTTCGACGCCATCAACGAGCCGGAACAAGATCCCATCGAGCGAGGCCCGAATGGCGAGAACTTGAGTATCTTACCAGTTGCAGGAGTGCCCGACACGAATGAAGATCTGCTGATCCGAGCGCGCCAACTTCAGCGGCAATCTGCACTCGAAGTCGCGTTTTCGCCCCGGGATGACTTCCTAGCGGGAGTGTGGATGGAGCTGCCTTGGCAAACTTCCGATGGAGTGACACTCACGCCTGGCGTACGTCTCGACTACTACCGCACGGGGTCTGCTACTGCTTGGGCGCCACAGCCTCGTCTGCATGCGCGTTTTCAAGTCACCCAACACACGGCCCTGATACACGGCGTCGGCATCGCTCACCAAGCCCCAAGTTTCGTCGCGCCCATCCCTGGCGTGATCGGCAATATCGAAAATGGACTCCAGCTCGGCGTGCAGACGGACGCAGGTGTAGAGACTGCCTTGGCGTGGGATGTGACCGCGACGCTGACGCTGTTCCAAACGGCCCTGTTCAACGGGAGCGACCCCTTGGGGCTGTTTCAGCTCCAGCGCAGTGGGGCCCAATCCGTCGACGCGACCGTCGACCGCAGTCTGGCGCATAGCTATGGCCTCGAATTGTTTCTCCGGCGGCCGCTATCGAAGCGACTCGGCGGCTTCCTGTCGTACACGCTGTCCAACAGCACGCGTTCCATCGAAAACCTGGAAGGACCTTCCGGGTTTGACCGGCGTCACGTGCTCAACGCGGCCCTGGCGTATGATCTCGGGCGCCGCTGGAGGCTCGGCGGGCGCTTCGTGTTTTACACGGGTTCTCCGGGGGAAGTGGCCTATCCAGAAGCCGCCACCAACCCGCCGAGGACTCCGGCGTTCTTCCGCTTGGATTGGCGACTCGAAAAAAGCTGGCTCATCGGCGACTCAGGCGCTTGGTGGGCGCTCGTATTCGAGGTGCTCAACACCACACTGCAACGAGAAACTTTGGAGAAGAGCTGCTACGCCTACGGCTGCAGGCAAGAGTCATTCGGGCCAGTCACGATCCCGAGCGTGGGCATCGAAGCGTCCTTCTGACGACCGTCAATCAAGCCAGCAGCTCGGAGAGCACCCCACCTGAAACTTCGGAAGAGCCAAAGTCTTCGACAGGCGCACCGCCACCAACGCCAGCTGCCGTTAGCAAGGTGTTGTACAGCTTGTTGTTGGTCTGACCATCGACGTCAATGTATTGGCCCGTGGCCAAACGTCCCCCAGCCTTACCGGCAATGATGATCGGTAGGTTGCTGAAGGAGTGCGCCGGTCCCGTCGCCACCTGGTTGGTCCACATCATGATGCTCTGATCGAGCAAGGTGCCGTTGCCTACCGCGTATTTGTTGAATTCAGCGATGCCGTTGCGGAAGGTCTCCATGCGGATCCGATCGATCGCCGTATGCCACTCCACAGCCTCGGGAATCGACTCACCACTGTTGCCATCGCTCTTGATGCGGTGGCTGATCCAGTGGAAGCGCTCCGTCGGTTGGCCGTTGACTTCATACCGAGTCGAGTCGGTCCCGTCTCCGATCTGTAGCGTCGCCACTCGCGTCGCATTGCAGGCGAAAGCGAAGGCCGCGAGCTGCAGCTGCAACGCCGCCACTTCTTCAATCACGCCATCGCGACGGAAAGCGTCTCCGGAGTCTAGAGCCTGCATCTCATCCAGGCTCAAACCTTCCTCCGTGCACGATAGGGCCATGCCTACCATGCCGTTTTCCAGCTCACGCAAGCTCTCAAAGTGCTGCTCGAGCCGCAGCCGGTCGTCCTGGCTCAGCTCCGGGCGGTTGAGGATGGCCTGCAGCTCTTCACCCACCACGTCGTTGACGCTCTGACGGCGCGCAGCCAGTTGGCCCGCCAAGTTCTCATCGCCGCTGTCTCCACCTGGAGACACAAGACCTGTCAGCCGTTGGTAGACGTTCCACGGATTGCCTTCAGCCGAGCGCACTTGGTCAGGAGCGCTGAACGAGATGCGCTCGTTGATGTAGCCAGCTTTGAGCCCGGAGTAGAGCGTCAATGGTTCGACGCCGGCGGGATTTAGCGCCTCAGCAATGACGGTATCTACCGATACACCGGATGACATGGCTTTGTTGTCCGTGCCGTTGACCTTGGCGGCCGTCAGGGACTGACAGAAGCCCTGGGCGTGACCGCAACCGGTGGAGCGAAATGGATAATCGATGCCCGAGACGATCAAAAGGCTATCGGCGTACTCCGACAAGATACCTGTCGCGCGATCCGCAGCCTCTGCTTCCATGGAAGCGGTCGTCAAAGGCCCGGTCTGGCTGGGCCAGAAGTGCTCGGGCTCACTGCCAAAGCGCTGCACCACCCCGTTGGCCGTAACGATATACAAGGAGAAGACTGGGTCCTCGTCTTGGGCCCAGGCACTGCGCGACTGCAAGCCTTCCAAGAATGGCAGACCAACGGCCACACCAGCGCTTCCGACAAGCCAACTTCGGCGGGAGAGTGATTTGGTTCTCATTCTGGTTACCTACTCAATTGCTCTCGTTCGCGGCTCACTGTTCTATTGCCCCTGGCGGACGCGGAACGCATCGCTCTCGACCACGCTCAGCAGCAGGTCATTCACACTGGAGCCCGCGCTGGAAGCCGCTTCGACCGCGGCGACGGAAAAAGCGTCACGAGTCGCCACGTCCCGACCGAGCACGTACTGCAGCATGTGCGAGGCGTAGCAAGCGTGCACTTGCCGGCTCGTGCTCATCACCTGCATCAGGTTGGCGGCACCATTGAACTCCAACGCGCCGGTCGCGAACGGGTAGCTGCCACTGGCGTCAATTTCTTGGCCGTTGTCGATGTCTCGCCAGCGGCCGATCGCGTCGTAGTTCTCGAAGGCGAAGCCCACTGGGTTGATGAATACTGCGTGGCAACCCGCCCCGCAGGTGCCCGGACCGCTGTGAGCGTCCACACGCTGACGATTCGTCTGGCCAGGCTCAAAGTCTGGCAATGCGGGCACATTGGCTGGCGGCGCTGGTATGGGGGAGCACAGGAAACGATCGTTGATATCGACGCCTCGGTGAATCGGATCTGGGTCGCGCATGCTGGCGTTGTAGGAAAGGAACCCGACGCGGGTGAAGAAGCCGGCGCGGTCTTCTGGCAGCGACACCTCTTGCAGCTCCGCACCGCTCGCCTGAACGCCATACAGCGACGCCGTTTGCTCATTGACGAACCCGGTCCGTGACGTGAGCAGGTCGGTCAGAGTCCAGTTGCGCTCGTAGGCGGCATCCAAGTACGTCTCCGCCTCCATGATCATGGAGGCGCGCAGCTCCTCCGAGAACTCAGGGAAGACCGTCTCCGCTTTTTCGATCGTGTCGTAGCGACTGAGCCCGATCAGATAGCTGTGGTAACTGAGCAAGTTCTGGCGAGCCGAGTCCGAGCCTAACAAACGCTGCGCCTGCGCTCGGTAACCTTCAGGCGTGCTCAGCATGCCCTGGTCAGCCGCGGCCAAAAGCTCGGCATCCGGCCCGCGCTGAGTCAGCTGCAACGCCAACTTGGCAGCCAACTCATAGTCGCTCAGCGGCGTTCCTGGAGCGCTCATCTCTGAGCGGTAGAGGAAATTGGGCGACTGCAACATCGCTTCCAGCACCAGCTGGGTGCCGGTGGCTGTGGGATCTGTTCCGCCCAGCAGCTCATTGCCGCGAGCATAGAGCGCAGCCAAGCGCGCCTGCTCTTCCGGAGCGACTGGCCTGCGATAGGCAAGCTTGCCGAAATTCTGAATGAAGGACTCGGCGTCTTGACCATACTTGCTCAAGAGCGAGCTGAGCAGGGTTGGATCGGTGGTCAGCTGCTCAGCAATGCTCTCTGCGGCGGTGCGATAGTCCAAGCGCAGGCCCGGGGTCACGAATAGCGCTTGCTCATTGTTGGGAAACAGCCCGGACAGCGGATCTGTCGTCAAGCGACGCGCCATCTCACCGAAGGTATCTAGCGGCAAGAGATCGCTCAACGTGTTGGCCCACTGCTCGTGCGTGAGCCGAACCAAACGCGCGTACAGGGGCGTACCGTTCAGTTGAACGCCGAGGTCCGATTCTACGGCCGCCGCCTCAGCGTCATCGATCGCTGGCGCTGGCCCCCCTGGGAGTGGCATGTCCGAGCCCACCGGTGGTGGTGGATTCTGTCCTGGGGGAACGCCGCCGGGACCCAATGCTGGCGGCTCATTGCCAACGTCTCCTGAACACCCGGCTAGCAGTGCAAGGCCGAGGGCCCCGGCATAAAACTTCTTGGCTTTCATTCCCGCGTACCTCGACCCAGAGACTCTAGGAGCTCTCCCTCAATCGCGCGCAGCGGGGCCGCCGCCCAGAAATCCAGGCGGCGTTGGCAAATTAGGCCAGGATGTCTAGAGGCTCCGTGTACATATCCGGTGTACCTAGACTGGTGAGCTCGACGTCCATGGCTCGGGCGACCGCGAGCCACATGTCGTTCAGAGGGCGGCCGCGGCTGACCTCCATGAAGCGACCACCGACCAGGCCAGTGCCCGCTCCGCCAAATATCGAGATCGGCATGCGATCATAGCTGTGGTTGGCGCGTGCCACTTCTGTCACGTAGGGAATGAGCGTGGTGTCCATCAGGGAACCGCCGTGAACCGCATCTTCCGTGTCGACCAAGCTCTGGAAGAAGTTGCTGGCTAGCTGCGAGTACCAGGTATCGATGCGCGTGAGGAACTCGTCCACGCTGGGCCCAGCCTCATGGCTCACCGGATGGTGCTGACGCACCCGGTTCTCGTCATCAGGCCACATGCCGCCGAAGCTGACGTGGTTGGTTCCCGGAGAGAATTGGAAGGTGATCGTACGCGTCAAGTCACAGCGCAGAGCTGCCCGGATGACCTCTAGGTGCAACGTCACGATCTGCTCGTGCTTGTCCTGGTCGTTGGTATTGACGTCGTTGTATCCGTTGATGTCTTGGGTGAACGGATCGATCACCGGGGGTTCTTCGGCCACACCGCAGAATGCCGGGTCGGTCGGATCTCGGTCGAGCTCAGTTTCCAGCTCACGCACCGCTGACTCGAAGGCGTCCAACTTTTCGAGCTGGTCGTTGGGAGCGAGCGTGCGCAGGCGAGTCAAATCGCTCTTGGCGAAGTCCAGCACACTGGCTTGCTCGGCCCGGGCGCGCTGCAGATCTTCCATCTGTTGATCCCCGCCCGGCATCAGTGACCCACCGAATACGCGCTCGTAAGCCAGATGCGGCACGAGGTAAGGTGCCATCGGCGAGTGACGGTCGGAATAGGACAGGCGGCGCGTCGATACCTCGGCGGCGTCGACGCGGTCATCACCGGAGACCTGCAAAGATGCGATGGGCGCTTCTTGCAGGGAAGGCGAACCATTGAGAATGATCTGGTCGATGCTCGGGCCTTCTGCCTTCGGGTCATCACCACCGTTGCCGGGGTACAACTCCGCGGTTGGAACGCCAGTCATCAAGACCACAGTGCCTTTCTCGTGACCGCCGCCTGGACCGCCACCTTTCAGGTCCATGCCGTCAATCACCACCATCTTGTCTTTGACCGGCTCAAACGGGGCCAAGATGCGGGATAGCTCGAAATTGTCCGCACTGCCGGTGGGCAGCCAATTGTTGCGAATGGCCCCAACCGGGTGGTGGAAAACCATGAGGCGCTTTGGAGCGGTCACCCCTTGTGCGGCGGCCTCGATGTTGGTGAGTAAGTGGCGAAATCCAACAGCCCCACCGAGTGCTGCGCAGAGAAAGCCGCGACGAGTAAGACGGTAATTGCGTTTCATTATCATTCTCCCACGTTGCGAAAACGGAAAGCGTTGCTGGTGGTCACGGCTTTGACCAGTTGGTTGATGGTGAACCCGGAGGTGTCGAGGCGCTGGTTGATCGCGTAGATGTTGCAGTCCGTACCGGTTGCATTTTCGCGGGGTTCGTTCAGCGAGTAGGCCAGTACGTTTTCAGACACGCACGACTGGAACATGTCACCCTGTGCAACCTGCTGGGTGAAGCTAACGACGTCGGGCACCGCGCCCATGAATCCTGCCAGCCCTGTGAGATCCGCCCCGGCGTCGATCGGGGTTCCCTCGTCGTCGGTTCGGTACTTACCGATCGCGTCAAAGCGTTCCAGCAGCAGACCAAAGCGATCGAACTGTCCATGGCAGCCGCCGCAAACGGGGTTCTCAGCCCGAGCCGCTGCCTTTTCCAACTCGGACATGTCCGACTCCGCCTGAGCTTCCACCTGCTCCAGGATCGCTCCCATTGGCACGGAGATCTTAGGTTGGCACAGCAGCTCACCGCGGACGTAGAGACCGCGTGATACAACGGAAGTCGTGTCCGTGCGCGCACGGGTCGTCAGCACGCTGGCTTGAGTGAGCACGCCCGCGCGCTCAGCCGGCAGCTCCACCTGGACGAATTCGCCCCCGGGCCCTCCGGTATAGGGGATGCCATACAGGTCTGCTAGCTTTTCGTCGACATAGCTGGTGCGCGACAAGAGCAACTCGTCCAACGTGGCCGCCGGGTTAGTCACGATGTTGGAGACGAACTGGCGCGTCTCTTCATACATCGAAGTGGCCAGACCGTTGAACTCGGGGAACAGCGTCGGATCCTTGGCGGCCAAGAACACGCGGTTAGCGCCGTAGGCGGCGACCAACGCGCGCGTCAGGTTGTCCTGCACTTGCGGCAAAGCAAGCAGGCGGTCAACCTGGGCCTCGATGCCTTCTGGAGTCCCCAAGCTTCCATCGGCAGCTGCTGCGGTGAGCTCAGGATCCGGGAGTGAGTCCAGCAACAAGGTACCCAGCTGGCGCGCTATCTCGTACGGGGTCAACGCGACGGGCTGTCCAGGTACCACCGCAGCCGGATCGCCCAGCTCAACCCGCAGCATGGTCGATGGCGCCTGAAGCACAGCTTGCACCGCCAACTGGACGCCGCGCTCCATGCTCGTCTCTTTGCCGAGAGCGTACACGCCCATCAGCCCAGCCATCTCTTCCGCGCCGGGTGCACGTGCGAAAGCTTGGGTGGCAAACGATGTCAAGAAAGCGCTGACGCAGTCATCCTCAGCCGCTCCTGGTTGACAAGCGAGCCTGCTCGTCAGGGCGTCTCCGGTGAGCGTGCCTGCGGCGAAACGCGCGATCTGGCTTACCTGATTCAGCTCACTCGTGGTGATCCCCGTCTCCGGAAGGGGAGCAAAGTCGCGCAACCGCGAGTCCACGGCGGCCGAGTCGGGAACAGCGTCGGGATTACGCATCAGATCGCGCACGATATTCACGTACTGATCGAGCTGGATGCGCGACATCCGGCGCGGTGGGATGTATTGCTCACCGACGCACCCCTCGGGCGGAGGCACGACCGTGTCGCCTGGCGGCATATCGACCGGAGGCGCATTGGGATCCCCAGGTTGTAGGGGGACGTCCGTGCCGGTAGGCATTGGGCCCCCGACTCCGGGTACCGGTGCTGGGTCGTCAACGCCGCCTGCGCAGGCGCCGAGTAGCACCAGCAAGGGGGCAACAGTCAGAGCGGTGCTGCGCATTGCAGACCTCCGTTGGGTGGGGTGTCTTAGTTTCGAGTCAGTCAGGGCCACGCGCGTTCTCCAGAAACCCAACGATTCAGGTTACGCGCCTATTTGTCAACTCGATGAACTAACGATCGTATCCGTTTGAATGCTGCCAGAGCTGACCGGATCGGTCGGAGCACGAGAGAGCTTTGTTTGGGGCGTGTACTAATCCAATCTACACAAACGTGGTCCCTAAATTGTGCCCCGGCGTGCAAGCAAACGCCGCATCCAGGCATACATCCACGTCGCTGAAGTCAGCTTGATGAAAGCTTACCGCTTGCCGCGAAAAATCGCGCAGGCAACGCCCGATGTCTCGTCGCTCTGCCGAGGGTTAACGGGACACCCAGCTGCAAGCGATCGAGCCTACAAACCGCCAGGCTCGCTGACGCACCCGACCGCCCCAGTCGCGAGCGCATGGAGTGGCGCGACACGGCGTCGCAGGTTGGGTCGGGATCCGCACCTACTGTGTGCTGCCTCGGAGGCCCCGACCGGTTCCGTTGGGGCTGCTGGATTTTGCCCAGCTTGCGTTAACACCAGGGTCAACGGTGTGGGGCGCAGTGGGCAGGCCGGTCCCCAAACGTTAAGAGAACGCAAGGCAGCTATCGAAACCGGGAGTCTGCGAAAGAAAGTTCCTCTGCAGACACAAACTCAGGGTGCCGCTCTGGGCAGCCAAGACCGGCCGCACAGCTGCCGCCCACGGCGCACTATTCCGCAGCCGGTGCCGGTGAAGCCCCGAGCACCGCGCCTGCCACATAGCGAAGTTCAACAGAAGCGAACCGGCTTGGACCAGATTGCCAGAACCAGGCACCCCGCCCGACTGCTGACGCTATGCTGCGTTCCCCGGTCGTGCACCAGCAGGGTGCCGCGCGGATACACCCCCCGCTCGTCCTGCTGCTCCCCCTGCAAAACAATGATGTGCTCTAGACCGTCATGCGCGTGCCTCGGCACCGAAGCGCCGGCTTGATAGCGTAGCAGCGCCGCACTGGCACCGGACTCCGACCGGTAGAGCCAGCTGACTTCAATACCTTGGCGAAAGGGTTCCCAGCTGCGACGGGACAGCGCAGCATCGTCCAGCAGCCCGTCAACCACGAGGCGCTCCAATGACCGTCCCTCTAGCATTGGCTGGCCCCGGTGGGCGTCATTGCCTCCAGCAGCGCATTTGCGCTGCAGGTCCAGCCAACAATCGCACCTTGAGCCCGGATCATCTCCAAAGCTGCGCGTTTGAATTCAGGAAAGTAGCTGGCGGTGGCCTCTTCCACCAGCAGGCATTCGAAACCACGGTCGTTCGCTTCACGCATCGTCGTCTGTACACAAACCTCGGTCGTGACTCCGGAAAAAACCAACTGCTCGACCCCTAGCTGGCTCAGTGTCTCACCAAGGCTTGTAGAGTAGAACGCGCCTTTGCCCGGCTTGTCGATCACGATCTCGCCCTCGAGGGGAGAGAGTTCACTGATGATGGCGTGTCCGGGCTCCCCCTGGATCAGGACGCGCCCCATCGGCCCCGGATCGCCAATCCGCAGTTCGGGGTTACCCCGCTGCCGCTTGGCGGGCGGGCAGTCTGACAAGTCCGGGCGGTGACCCTCTCGGGTGTGCACGACAGGTAGGTTGCATGAGCGAAATGCTTCCAGCAGGCGAGCCACGGCCGGAATCGTGTCTCGCAGCAAGCTCACGTCATTGCCGAGACTGGCGCCAAAACCTCCGGGCTCCAGGAAGTCCCGCTGCATGTCGATCACCACCAGCGCCGACTTCGCCGGCTGGAGGTCGAAGTCAAATGGTTCAGCCGGCACTCGCATGCGTCTGTCCATTGTTGGGGTCGGCGCGCTGCGCTTCGTCGGCGTGCCCGGCCATGTGTCGCCCAATCTCCAGCCTGTCCGTGTCGGCGGTGATGGCCTCGTGCACGATGCGTCCTTCGAACATCACTGCCAGACGATCGGATAGTTCCAACAGCTCGTCGAGGTCCTCACAAATCAAGAGCACCGCAGCTCCCGCATTGCGGGCATCCACCAGTTGCGAGCGAATGTCCGCGGTGGCGGCGAAATCCAAGCCAAAACAGGGGTTGGCCGCTATGGTGACGTGGCTGGTCCGAGACAACTCGCGCGCCAAGACGGCCCGCTGCACATTGCCGCCCGACAGATTCCGAATCGGGCTCTCCGGCGAAGGAGTCTTCACTCGAAAGCGACGGATAAGCTCAGCAGCTTTCCGTCGAATAGCATTACTGGAGACGAACCACCCGGCGTAGCGGATGGGACTGCGGTCGAAGTCACGCAACGCCATGTTTTCGCTGACGCTCATGTCACCCACACAAGCGTTATCCAGGGGCACCTCGGGCAACAGCGTTAGGTGTTTCTCGAAGATCTCGGCGCGCGTGGCGTTGAAGTCCTCACCCTTCACCCGTATGCTGCCCGAGGTGCGCTGGCGCTGTCCCGCCAGGACTTCCACCAGCTGCGTCTGGCCATTGCCGGAAACCCCCGCAATGCCCAAGATCTCACCCCGCTGGACCTGAAGGTTCAAACCATTGAGGGCTGGCACGCCGGTGTCATCCAGCGCGTACAGATCTTTGATCTCCAGCCCAACCTCGGCCGCGTCCGTCTTGAGCCTTGGCGCTGGCTTGCTAATGGCCTCGTCACCGACCATCATCTGTGCCATCTGATCGAGCGAGAGTGCACTCACGTCCCCCTCCCCCACGAGCTTGCCGCGGCGCAACACACTGACACGGTCCGCGAACTGGGTGACCTCCCGGAACTTGTGGGTGATGATGAGCACCGTCAGCTTGCCAGCACGAGTCATGCCGTGCAGTAGCCCCAAGACTTCATCCGCTTCGTTGGGGGTCAGCACGCTCGTGGGCTCATCCAAGATCAGGAAGGTCCGTTTCAAGTACAACTGCTTCAAGATCTCCAGCTTCTGCTTATCACCCGCAGCCAGAGCACTCACCGGAACATCCAACGGGACTTTGAACGGCATGCCCTGCATGAACTGATCAAGCTGAGCCCGCTCTTTGGTCCAATCAATCACGGCGGGCACCTCTGGCCGGACCAGCACGAGGTTCTCGGCTACGGTCATATTCGGCACCAGAGTGAAGTGCTGGTACACCATACCCATTCCTGCGGCGTGGGCGTGCCTGGTGCTCTCAAAGTGTACCGCCGTATCGTTGATCAAAATGTCGCCATCCGTCGGCTTTTGATATCCGATGACGCATTTGACCAGCGTGCTCTTGCCAGCGCCGTTCTCCCCGAGCAGAGCGTGAAAAGCCCCCTGCTTGACCTTGAGTGAGACGTCGTCCAAGGCCACAAAGTCACCAAATCGTTTTGAGATTTTGATCACTTCCAGCGTGTGTGCGCTTTCTTTCACTTGCTAACCTCGTGACTGTATTGCTGCGGCTGATGTCCCGTTGACTCTAGAGGTCTTGCTGGCACTAGATATCCTGCAGCGCTACGAGAGCGCCGCCACCACGTCTTTCGAACTACCCACGGCGCCAAACACACCGTTCTGCATCAGAACCATCTTCAGCGCCGCTTCATGGTTACCCATATCCGTGGCAGCGCAGCAGTCACCCAGGATTAGACACTCGAAGCCGCGGTCGTTGGCTTCGCGCATTGTGGTATGCACACAGACGTCGGTCGTGATCCCCGTTAGGATGATGTTTTGCACGCCTTGCTTGTGCAACAACAGCTCCAGATCGGTGGCGTAGAAAGAGCCTTTGCCCGGCTTGTCGATAATCGGTTCACCTTCGAGCGGCTTGAGCTCATCAATGATCTCCCATCCCGGCTCGCCGCGTACCAGCACCCTGCCGCAGGGCCCCGGGTCCCCGATCCCCGCACCAATCTGGCGGGAACGAAATCGCTTGTTGGGGGGCAAGTCCGAAAGATCTGGTCGGTGACCTTCGCGCGTGTGAAAGATATGGTAACCCTGCTTGCGCATGCAGCTCAGCACGGAGAAAATCGGCTCGATGCAGCTGCGGGCAGGCCCAATGTCGTACCCCATGAGGTCGACGTAGCCGCCCTTGCCACAGAAGTCGGTCTGCATGTCGATGATGATCAGCGCCGTGTTTTCTGGTCGCAAGTCACCGTTGTAGGGCCACTCATAGGGCTTGGTATTTGGAACGAACTTCTTCACACGTGACTCCTTCAGTTGAATTTGAGCCTAGTTGACTGACAATTCCCGCGGCGCTCCCACGAGCGCTCGGTCCTTGGAGCAGGTAGCGATCATGATGGCCAACGTGAGCGCGGCAGGCGCGGCACCAAGTAGGTGGTGACTGACCTCCAATCCCACGGATTGCAGCGCTGGTCCCAAAGCACCTGCGGCGCCGTAGATCAGCGAGGCGTACAAGCAGTAAATCGGGTTCCAGCGAGCAAAGATCACCAGCGCCACGGCGATCAACCCCTGGCCACTCGAGAGCCCTTCGTTCCAAAGGCCCGGATAGTAGAGTGACAGAAAGGATCCCCCAATCGCCGCAAGAAACCCACCGACGGCTGTCGCCACAGCACGAACACCGTTGACGGAATACCCCAGGGCTCGGGCTGCATCGGCGCTATCTCCGACCATTCTCAAGATCAGACCCCAGCGCGTATTCTTCAACGCCCAGTGTAGCCCAGGCGCGAGAACAAGCCCGAGCAGGAAGAGTACGTTCACTCGTAACGCCTCGCGCACCGCTGGCGATTCACTGAAGGCGCCCAATTCGAGCGAAGACAACTGGGGCGCTTCCGGCTGGATCAAGGGTTTGCCGATGAAGAACGACAATCCCGTACCCATCAACATTAGCGCGATGCCCACGGCGATGTGATTGACCCTTGGTCTACTGCACAACCAAGCATGCAGCAGCCCAGGAAAGACCCCGCTGATCCCGGCGCACAGCACACCCAACCACGGGTTGCCGGACGCATACGCCACGCCATAGCCCACCACTGCCCCCAACAAGAGCGTGCCTTCCAGGCCCAGGTTCACGCGGCCGCTCTTTTCGGTGATCGTTTCTCCCAAACTGACGAACAAATAAGGGGTGCTGACGCGGATCATGCCGCCCAGCATCGCTATCGGCACTCCCCAAAGTCCCAAGCTTTCCTCAGCGGTCATGCTGACACTTCTCCTTCGCGCGTCGCCGAGGCAGCGCCCGTTTCGTTCTCGAGCCCTTCATCCGAAGGCTCAACCGCCGAGGGCTCCTCCGGTGCCGCCTGCAACCAAGAGAACCGGCCGAACCAGGCCTCCGCCCCCAAGATGACGACGAACAAGATCCCCTGAAAGACGTCCACGGTGGCGTCAGGCAAGTCATGCCGACGTTGGATCAAGCCGCCGCTCGCCTCGATCCCTCCGATCAGGATTGCAACCGGGATAACAGCCAACGGATGCTGACGCGCGACAAACGCCACCAAGATCCCGGCAAAGCCAAGTCCCGCGTTCAAGGAAGCGTTGGCAGTGCCGTGAATGGCAGCGACTTCCACCACACCGGCCAGTCCCGCGGCGGCCCCGCCCAACAAGCAAAGCACCGCCACATAGCGCGTGATGGGCAGGCCCATCATCAACGCAGTACGACTATTGCCCCCCGCGACTCGCGAGCCAAACCCGAACGTGGTGCGGTGGGTGAGCACGTAACACAGCACGCACGCCACGACCCCGAAGATCAGACCGAAGTGAACATCCGTCCCAGGTATGTTCGCGAGCATGTTGTCGTCGCCGATGGGGTACGTCGATGGCTTGTTCAGACTCGATGGGTCGCGCATCGGGCCTTCCACGAGCCAAAGGAACACTGCCAAAGCGATGTAGTAGAGTAACAGACTGCTTATTGTCTCGTTCACCCCGCGCTTCTGCCGCAGCAAACCGCACAGCAAGATCCAAGCGCCGCCCAACAGGCAGCCACCACCCACCATCAACAGCAGCATCATCTCCGCGGGCGCGCCGCCGAACAGCTGGGACATCATCACCGCGCCCAAGCCCCCCAACAGAAGTGCACCCTCATTGCCGATGACGATCAGCCCCACCCGGGCTGGCAGCACCGTGCACAGCGCGGTCAGCATCAACGGAGCTGACCGCGACAAGGTGTCCTGCAAGGAGAAGGCCGAGCCAAACGCGCCGTCCACCATGTCCGCCAGGACGCCCAGCGGCTGGCTGCCGACGAACAGCAAGAATACGCAAAACAGCACCAACGACAGCGCGATTGCGATGGACTCTATCAGCAGTGTCTCGATGCTGCCCGCAGCCCGCTGCAACGCACGCTTCACAGGTGACCACGTTTCGTGAATGGACGGATGTTCATCGGCTGGCCGGGGTCTAGCTTGGTGGGAGTTCTTCGGCGTGAAGCTCAGGTGCCGGTCGACCCAATCACACCCTTGACGAGGTAATCCATCGCCTCGAGCTTGGGATCGGTCTGCACCTGTTCGGTCCCGGCGGCGAGCACTTCACCCCCCTTGTTGTCGCTCAACGGACCCTTGAAGATCACGAAGCTGCCGTCCATCATCTGCTTCTTGACTGCCTCAACCGCAGTCTTGGCTTCGTCGGTCACGGCGGAACCGAAGTCCGACTGCTTCACGAAGCCATCCTTGAGTCCGCCGCGCACCAGGTGCTCCCATTTGGCACCAGACTTGAGCTGCTCAGCGTACTTCTTGTAGATCTCCGACCAATTCCACTCGGCTCCCGTGAGATAGCCCTTGGGCGCCAGCGATGCCTGGCTCGTGTGGTAACCGACAGAAAACACGCCGCGCTTCTCGGCGTTCTGGACGACCGCCTTGGGACTATCGACGTGCATGGTCAGCACGTCGATCCCCTGATCGATCAGGCTGTTGGTGGCGTCGGCCTCCTTGACGGGCAATGACCAGTCACCCGTGAACACCACGGTGGTCGTGACCTTCGGGTTGACACTTTGCGCGCCCAGGGTGAACGCGTTGATGTTGCGCAGTACCTGGGGGATGGGCTTGGCGGCGATGAAGCCAAGTTTGCCTGACTTGCTCGCATGGCCGGCGACGATACCGTCCAGATACTGAACCTCGTCGATATATCCGAAATAGCTCCCCACGTTGGCGGGATGCTTCCCAGCGTCGTAGAGGCCGCCGCAATGCAGGAACGTTACCTCGGGGTTCTTCTCCGCGACTTTCAGAATATGCGGGTCGAAATAGCCGAAGGATGTCGGGAAGAGCACCTTCGCCCCGTCCTTCTTGATCATGCTCTCCATCGTGCGTTGCACGTCCATCGTTTCCGCCACCTTCTCCTCCTCGAGGATCTTGATGCCGGGCATTGAGGCGATGGCTTTAGCCCCTTCCGCGTGAGATTGATTGTATCCGAAGTCGTCCCGAGGCCCGACATAGATGAAGCCAATCGTCAGCGTGTCGTCCTTCTTCGCGGACGCCGGGGCGTCAGTCGCCGCAGGCTCTGCCTTGGTCTCCGCTTCGCTCTCGCTCTTCTTGGTGCAGCCCACACCAAGCAACCCGAGACCGAGCGCCGGGGTTGTGCGGGTGAGCAGGTCACGCCTGCTGAATGATTTTTTTTCGTTCACTGCTTGGATCTCCAGGTCAATCAGGGGTCAATTGGGCCCCTGGCCGTGTTTCGCCGAGATTTCGACGCGCCGTGTTTCAACGGCGAGCGCGGTATCATTTCCGCTGCGAGTCATTTGGCGGGGTGGGCTTTGGTCCTCAACGCAGCGCGCCAGATTCGGTTCACTATCCCCAGCTCAGTCTGACTGAAAAGTGCCAGAGTCAGAGGCGGCTGGGGCCCGCGGAGAATCTTGCTGTGGGTCGGCAACACTGGCGCCACGGCGGCCCTCCGCTGAAATGTTTGCGTCAGCGTCGAAGCCCTCGCGGGCGCATGGCCGCCTGCAGATCGCCGCAATTCATTTCCCAGACTTGTCTGCAGTTTTTCGGCTAGCGCAACCGGCGTTGCCGACTTCACTCGCGCTGGGGATCCGTCAACGCTGACTCGCGAACGATCGACCCAACGTTTCGCGCGCTTTTCAGCCAACCTGGCTCGCCACAGACTGGCCTGCAATTTGCTGGCAGGCCCGCAGAAGGAGCAACCGTCATGTCACCAGTCAACTGTTCACTTTCTGCAATCATGCAAACCCAAGTCACCCACGCTCATCTTCACGAGAAGGTCCCAAGCGCGCTGGCGAAAGCAAAACAATCCGGCGACCATCATATGCCAGTCATGGACGGCGATGCCCTGGTGGGATTCGTCTGCACCTGTGACTTGTACAAAGCTCGCCTGGGCTCTCGGGTACAAGACGTCATGCGCAAACCAGTGACACTGGAGCGTCATGACAGCGTAGTTCAGGCAGCGGAGACCATGCGCGACCACGCCATAGGCTCAGTCTTGGTCCTGGACGAGGGCCGCTTGTGCGGCATTGTCACACGCGGCCAACTGCTGCATCAGGCGCCGCGGGTCAAACACCGCATGGGCCCGGTGCAGTGCGACTGCTGCGGCTTAGCCAACCATCTGCGCACTGACTCTTACGGTCAGACTTTGTGCGTCTACTGTGAGGAGCGCGCCTCCGGCGATTCTTGGTTCGAGCTCGGCGGAGAACACTGAGCTCCGCCTGACGCATTGATCACAAAGCAGCGAGGTCGGACCATGTCGCTAGCACAGTACACCCACTCCCAGTCCTACGATGAGTTCTTCGACGCGGGCGGACAGCCTCGGCGCGCGGCCCGCGGCATGAGTCGCTTCATCGTAGGTCTGGGCGAACACGAGCTCAGGCGTCGCCAGGAAGCAGCCGAGACGGACATCCGGGCTCAGGGCATCACGTTCACCGTCTACGATGAGGCGTCGAACATTGATCGCGAGTGGCCCTTGGATGTGATCCCGCGGGTCATCCCAGCGAGCGAATGGGCGACCATCACGCGCGGGCTGGAGCAACGCCTCACGACCCTCAACTTGTTCATTGATGACCTCTACAACGAACAGCGAGTGGTCCGCGATGGGGTCTTCCCGAAGGGCCTACTCGAGACGTCCAAACACTACCAAAAATACTGCGAGGGCGTGCACCCCAAGTTTGGCATTTGGGCTCATATCGCAGGCAGCGACCTCGTGCGCGACATAGACGGCACGGTATACGTCTTGGAGGACAATCTTCGGGTCCCCTCAGGGGTTTCCTACATGCTCGAAAATCGGCTGGTGACCAAGCGCGTATTCCCCGAGTTGTTCGGCTTCCAGAAGATCCAGCCCGTCGACGGCTATGTCAGTCGCTTGTTCGACTTGCTCGTCTCATTGGCGCCGGATGCCGAGCTGGACCCAACCGTGGTCGTGTTGACTCCGGGGGTCTTCAACTCCGCCTACTTCGAGCACTGTTTGCTCGCTCAGCAGATGGGCGTGGAACTGGTGGAAGGCCAAGACCTAGTCGTGGATGCCGATGACTGCGTCTACATGAAGACCATCAACGGCCTGGTCCGAGTGCACGTCATCTATCGTCGAGTGGATGATGGCTACCTGGATCCGGAAGTCACCAATCCTGACTCACTGCTCGGCTGCCCAGGGCTGTTTCGGGCGTGGCGACTCGGGAACGTCGCTCTGGTCAACGCACCGGGCGCTGGCGTGGCGGATGACAAGCTGGTCTACTCATATCTTCCAGATCTGATCAAATATTACCTCGATCAAGACCCTTTGATCCCGAACGTGCCCACGTTCCGCTTGTTGGACGAACGAGATCGACGTCACGTACTATCCGATCTGTCTCAGTTCGTCGTAAAACCCGTCAATGAGGCTGGCGGATATGGAGTGGTGGTCGGAAGCAGTGCTTCCTCTCAAGTGCTGGAAGCCTGCAAGGTAAATATCAACGCGGATCCTCGCAACTACGTCGCCCAACCCATCATTCAACTATCGACCGCTCCAACACTATGCGGTGATGGCATCGAACCTCGTCACCTCGACTTGCGACCGTTCATTCTCAGCGGGCGCAGTCACTACGTCACTAGGGGCGGCTTGACTCGCGTAGCGCTCAGAAAAGGCTCTTTGGTCGTCAACTCATCCCAAGGGGGCGGCAGCAAAGACACCTGGGTGATCGAGTCCAACAGTCCGGACTGACAGGAGCTCGAATCATGTTGCTTTCACGACTTGCCGAGAAGCTATTTTGGCTGGGCCGCTATCTGGAGCGGACTGAGGACATCAGCCGCGCGATAGTCGCCTACGAGCAGCTTCGCATGGATATGCCGGCAGCGCTGACCCCCGGCTTTCGCCCACTGGCGGCCTTGTTCGGCGAACAACTCACGCGCGCGCTCAGCGATGAACCCGAGCAGGAACAGCTGCTGCGCCTGCTGGTACTAGACCCGAATTTCGACAGCTCCGTCGTCAACTGTTTGACGAGGGTCCGCGAAAACGTCCGAGTCACTCGCCCGCTTCTCCCCAAAGAGGCTTGGAACTCGATTAACGTCGCACACCTATCGCTGCTCGAATCAGAACGTGAACACACCGTCGGACAGATGCTGGCGGCGCTCGAGCATACCAAAGCGAACTGCCAACAGCTGAGCGCCCAACTGTCCGGCACAATGAATCGAGACTCCGCCTTCGCGTTCCTCAAAGCGGGCCGCTTCCTGGAGCGCGCAGACATGCTGTTGCGGGTAACCCGAGTCGCCCAAGATCTCGAGGCGCTGGACTCCTCGGCGCCTTTCGACGATGTCCGCTGGATGGGCTTGTTGAACGCCCTCGGGGCCCATCAAATGTATCGGCGCACTCATCACGGACGCACCGATGCCCACCGAACCCTGACGTTTCTGCTCACGGACCAGCGCTTCCCACGCAGTTTCGCGTACTGCATTCACGAACTGCGCGACGCCTTGCGCCCGCTTCCAAACAGTCCCGATCTAGTCCGCCGGTGTACGGAACTGGGACGCGTAGATCTGCCTAAGGATGCGCGCCAGCCCCGAGCCTATGCGGATCACATGTTGCGCGGCGTGGAACGACTGGCCTCGTCTGTCGAGCAGACGTACTTCCACTGACGGCCATCGCCACCATCAGTGCCTGCTACTGCGCGCCGTCATGTCGGCATCCGCCACGGAGACACGGCGGAAGCGCGGCGCCGACCCAGCCTGAGATGTTGGGTGGCGAAAAGCGCTCATGGAAGAACCTAGATTCGCGGACTAAGCCGTTTCGCTGCCCTCTACCTGGCGGATTTCGCGCGCCTGGGGGAATGGTTCAGTATTTGCAAATGAATCCAAGCACGCGGGAATGAGGGACACACCCGCCGAGGAGCAGGATGGAGACATTCCTGCCTGGAAGGAGTTTCAAAAGATGAATGCAGCAAGAGTCACATCAATTAGTCGGACCATCGTGCCCGAGAGCAGGCCGCTGCGCGGGATGTCACCAGCGAACGATGTCGAGGAGACTGAACCACTCAGGGGTCACCCTTGCATCACAGTTGGTTCAGGGCGGAGGCGCTCTGGTGAGTTCACCAGCGTCATCGGTCCGGTAAACCGTCCCCAATTGAACCCAGCTCCGATTCAAATGCGCCCAGAAGACATGAGCCTGCGGGAAGTCCTAGCGGTCTACTTGGACGAATTCGAAGCCGAGAACTGAGCGTTATCTTTGGGGGTGCTAAGCTTCTAGAGCAACCACCAGCTCAGGAGCTATCGCAATGAGCAACAATACAGACACTCAAGCAGAGCAGTCTGGCACCACGCAGGCCCTCGGTTTCTTGCCGGCAGCGGACCCATTGCGCGAGCTACCGAACGGCTTCGCCGCTTGGGAAGACATCGCCACCGAGCTTCCACGACTGATCGTCAGCGGCAAAGTACGCGAGCGAGTGCACGCGCTACCTGAACTAGCACCAGATGAGCTGACCGAAGACGCCGAGTTGCGACGCGCCATGCTTTTACTCTCGTTCATTGGACACGCCTATGTCTGGGGAGACCGCGAAGTGGCCAACAGCATCCCCGCGCAGCTCGCCCAACCTTGGCACTCGGTCGCCCATCGCCTCGGGCGCCCACCGGTGTTGTCTTACGCTTCTTACGCGCTGGACAACTATCGAAGACTCGATTCCGAAGGACCAGTGGAGTTAGGCAACTTGGCGCTGCTGCAACACTTTCTCGGCGGCGCTGACGAAGAGTGGTTTATCACCGTTCACATCGACATCGAAGCCAAAGCCGCCCCGGCCCTCCGAGTGCTACCAGAGCTCGCAATGGCAGCGCACTCAAAGGACTATTCCGAACTAACCAAGCTGTTGGAAGAAGTCGCCGGCTCACTCCAGAGCATGTATCAAACACTCTGTCGAACTCCCGAGTGGTGTGACCCGCATACCTATTTCTTGCGCGTGCGCCCGTTCATCTTCGGCTGGAAGAACAACCCCGCGCTGCCCGAGGGAATGCTGTATGAAGGCGTCGAAGCATACTCCGGCGCACAATTCTTTCGAGGTGAGACGGGCGCGCAGAGCAGCATCGTCCCAGCCTTGGATGCGGCCCTCGGGATCCAGCACTACCCAGACCCACTGCGTGAATACCTGATGGAAATGCGGGACTACATGCCCCCGGAACACCGGGCATTCATAGAAGAGCTGGAGCGTACCGAGCCTCTGTCAACGTTGGTTCAGCAGCTCCAAGCGGACGAACCTGCACTGCGCGAAGCCTTCAACGAATGTGTGCACTACATCGGACAGTTTCGGAGCAAACATCTCGAGTTTGCATCTCGCTACATTCACCAGCAAAGCCAACGTCAGAGCAGCAACCCGAATAGCGTCGGCACCGGCGGCACGCCGTTCATGCGCTACCTGAAAAAGCACCGCGACGAAACAGAGTCCCACCACGTGGTGGAACGCAAGTCGACGCGCCCAGCGTGATCCTCGCGAGCGGCGCGCCGCGTCCGAGTAGTAACGCTGGTCAGCTCAGCCCGGCGAGCCCGCCTGTCGTGTAGCCACTGTCGAGACCAGAACCGAACGTGTCGATATCCACGCCAAAGGCCTGAGCGATGGACACCAGCAAATGATTGTTGGCGCCCGCGGCGTACTCGGGGTCGTGCGGCTTGCACGAGTTGTTCGGTGGGGCGCAATCTGTCTCCAGGCGCAGCCGACGCCCAAAGCGGAATGGCACGTTCGCCCCACCAGCAAGCAACGTTGGCACCGAGGCGGAAGAGTGCAGGTTCGGGTTACCCAACTCGCTGGTGACGTAAATCAACGTGCTGTCCAAGGCGCCCATTTCAGTGAGGCGCTGCATGAGCTTGGCCACCTTGCCATGAACGTACTTGTTGTAGGTCGCGAGCGGTAACCAAGTGTTCGGATCGCCCTGTTCGGCCAGCTTGCCTTCCCAATCGAATCCGAACGACGCATACATGTGGGCTACCTGATTGTGCATATCAGACGGCAGCCCGTAACCCAAAGAGTCCGTGGCGGAGTTAGCAGCACTATCCCACGGCAGATCATTGAGCACCAGAGTTCCAAAGCGCGTCACGTCGCAGGCTACGGCCTGCGCCAGCAACTCGACGAACATATCCGTCACAACGTCAAACGTGGGCTCGCCACCGTTGTAGCGCACCAACCTCTGACTATCGAAGGGGAAGTCACTTTCGGACGGACGCGCTGGTACCATGTTGCATGCCGCATCGAGCGAAGAACTAAAGTTCTTCTCCAAGTCGCGAATGGAGGCCAAGTGCTGGTCGAGCTTTTGTTGCTCGTAAGGCGCCAAGCGAGGATTGAGTCGCGCGATATCCTCACGCACATAGTCGACGACACTCTGACCCAAAGTATTACGACGCAGCAGCGCCTCTTGAGCCGCAGGATCATCGGCAGGTGCGAAGCCGCTGAACAGGTAGTCGAAGGCTTCAAATGGGGAGATGATCTTGCCGACACCGACTCCTCCCGCGCTATAGGAAACGGTCGACGCCGCGTTGGTGTCAGGGTCACCGACGCAAAGCACCACGCTGCTCTTTTTGGTAGCCGCGCCGAGCCCCATCTCTACGGCCAGGTACTGGTCGAGGGAAGAGTTGCCGGGCTTGCCGCTAGTCAGCGGACTTCCTGTGAGGATGCTGGAGGTCGCATCGTGACCGTCAGTTGCCAGATCCAACCCCTCAATCAGCAGCAACTTGTCCTTGAAGCTGGTACCGTAGGTGGCGGCGTCATCGAACGGCTGCAGCGAGCAGTTCGGATACGCGATGTCGAAGCTGTCCTCGGTGTCAGCCCCCTGCATGGACGCACCTTCCACCATGATCGGCGGAGATGAGGCCGAGCGCATATTCCAATACTCGTAGGCAATCCCGTGGGGCGCCGAAATCGTCAAGAACTTCAGCGGCAGGCCCTCGCCGGAACTCTGAGCGAAGGCGTCCTCCAGCAGTCTATAAAACGGCAGTGCGGTAGCGGCTGTCCCCACCGCGCGCAAAAACGAGCGGCGAGTGGCGCTCCGCGGTGGCGCTGGGCGAACATGGGGATGCTTCATGGCGCAATCCTTTGAACGAACACGGGACTCTTGATGAAAGCGACGAGGACATCCGCCAGACGCCCCTGCTGCTCCTCAGGCAACCCTTTCCAGGTTTCGACGAAGGCATCCTCCGTCAGCTTGATGCTGGCGTCACTACGACCAGCGCTACTCCTGAAGATCTGCCGCGCCAGGCAACTCTTGACGGACTCACTGCTAGCCAAAGCGTCCACCAATTCAGCTGCACCGGCGTACGAGCCGTCAATCTCGGACCCGATGTTCAGCGTGATCTGAGTATCGATTGGCAAACCGTTGTCCATGCTGCGTTCTTTGCCCATGCCGTCAAAATTTTCGAAGGCGAAGCCGAAGCTGTCGATGGAGGCGTGGCAGCCCGCGCAGCCTTCATCCATCACATGGGCCTCAAACCGTCCCCGGGTCGTTTTCGTCATGTCAGCAGCGGGGAAACTCACGACGATCCCCAGCGCGCCTGGGTCGGGAACTTCCAAACAAGCAATCCGCCGCATGAGCGCCACCCCACGAAAGACAGGATGGCTGGCGTTGTTGCTGGCAAACACGGACAAGAACGCCGCCTGCTGCAAGATGCCGCGCCGATTGACCCCGGCCAATGAGGTGCGTTCACCTTGCCCGGCGGCAGACACGCCGTAGACGCCAGCCAAGCCGCCATCGACGATTGTCCAGTCAGCCGTCAGCAACTCTTCGAGAGTGCCGGTGGAGTTGGTCAGCACCTCGTCGATGAAGTCGCGGCTCTCTTGCTCCATTGCCTGGCTCACGCCGGCGAATTCTGGATACACACTCTGCGACTTGTCACGTCGGGCGACGTCAACAATCCCCAGCCACTCGCGCACCACCCGCACGAACCGCTCACGCCCAGCGGTCGTGGCCATCAACCGGCGCGCCTCGGCTTCGCGCACCTCCGGCGATGTGAGCTCTCCTGCCGCCGCCAGCGCCAGCAAGTCCGCATCAGGCGGCCCGCCCGTCACGAGATAGGCCAGCGAAGCCGCGATCTCATCGGAAGTCATGGCGAACGTTCCCGAAGCGCCGGGGGAGCCAATTTCAGTCAAGTACAAGAAGCCAGGCGACTGCAGCAGGACGCGCACGACCAAGTCCACACCGTCCGCGTGCGTGTAGCCATCAGCGCCGACGTGATAGGCTTTGAGCAGCCCGGCCACCTCGTCTTCGGACAGCACCCGCCGATAAGCGCTGGCACCAAAGCTCTCGATGAACGCTCTGGCGCAGGCCTCATCTCCCTCCCCGCAGGGCGCCAGCTGGTCCAGAACCCCGTTCGCACGGGCCTCCTCCGCCAGCGCCACCGCCGCGGTATCTAGCTTGTCAGCCAGCACTGGGTCCACGCGCTGGGCGTCGTTCAATGTGAACGCTGCCCCGGCTGGCGAGTTGGCGGGTCCCTGCTTGGCATCGGGAGGGAATGAAAACTCAACGCTTGGTACGATCGCGGTGCCAAGCAATGCTTGCACCGAAGCGTCGTACTCCGCGTTCGTCAATCGCCGAATCCGCGCGGGCAGAGCCTCACTGTCCCCCCCCACGACCACGGGATCGCCATCTGGGCCAATCGGGTTGTCGGGGTTAACAGAAGGTGAGCCCCCGCTTGGGTTGGGGGGAGAGTCGGGATCACCGCCCATCGGTGGCGCGTCAGCGACGCCGCCTGAGCAAGCCGTGACCAGACCAAGGGCAATCACCGCACTGGCGATGGTACGAAGGGTGTTGTTTGTGGAACGACGCGTCATCCGCTTGTTCAAGGGGGTAACACGCGAATTAAGATGCCGCCACGCCCCGGAATTATTCGACTATGTGAGAACGATCGACGGACTCTCTAGCGCTCCGCAATGAGGCCGGTGCGATCGAGGTGTTCCCGCCGAGAGCAGGCTGCTCGAAGGCCTCAAAGCGCTGCAAGTCGGTGGAACAACGGACGCACGTTATGCGCGCTCAGCACCACCACAAACCTCCGCTGTGAAAGGACGAGGCAATCAGCCGGTCATGTTTCTCTTTGGCAAATCCCGAGGCATTCCGACAACGCGTCCGCGAGCGATGGATCTCGCAAGGTGTCTCCCCACGACACCTACTCAGGAGACCTGAATACCACCGGTGGACACAGGTAGGCAAGGTACCCAAGCGCGTTGGCCTGACCGTTCCAACGATCGGGCCCGGGCTGACAACCCCGAAGTCCCTTGTTTCGACAAAAGTAAACAGCCGCAAGAACCTGGTAATCAGCCCGCCTGACAATCGCGCACCAGCTGAACACCAGGTGACTTGGAGCGGCCCGCTGGCGGCAACCGTCGACCCTGCCACCAGCGCCGCGGGCGCTGCCCGCACCTCGGGCAGCGGGCCTTTCATCTGGTCCCAGGACTGGCGGGCCCCAAATGAGCCCCCGCGCGCCGGCAGCCCACCCAAAGTGGCCCAGGTCTACAAGTAGGGAAAAGTCCAACCTCAATGCAGCGCGTCAAGCCGATGCTTGGAGAGCGGAATTAGGCTGTTTCACAAAATGAGCTCAATTAACTGGGGCTTGCCTTTTTTCGCATTGTGAGCGATCACAACGCGGGCTTTTGGGGATGTGTAGGTGGTAACGCTACATAGACCTATTCCACTAGACTGAACCAAATGCGCTTGTTCGTGCCCGGGGTGAATGCCATTGGTTTCGGGCAGCACACAACAGACCAGCCTACGGGCAAATGACGCTTAAGGGCACCAACGACCGCCCAGGAGAAATCCATGAATCTACGACATCGCTTCAGCGCACTCACTGTGAGCTCCTTCGCACTGGCTTTGCCGCTCGTCGGCTGTGGTGACTATTCCGACAACACCGACACCACCAACAACATGGCTGGTGCTCCCGCGGTGGGCGGTGGCGGAAGCGGTGGTGAGGACATGGGAACCGCGGGCATGGACATGGGTGGCGGCGGTGATCCCGGCGTTGCTGGGAGCGATGCCGGAGGCGCTGGCGGAATGGATGCGATGGCCGGAATGGGCGGCATGGATGCCGCGGCCGGAATGGGCGGCGAAGGCGGCATGGACGCCGCGGGGCCAGTCTGTATGAACAACGCGGTGATGGGCGACTTGATGGTCGAGCCGATGGTGACTCCCGTTGAAGCGGCGTGCGAGAGCGTCACTCCATGCGGCGGTGACATCACGGGCACCTGGGCCGTCGCGGGCTCCTGCTTCCCCGTAACCGGCGTCACGGATGTCGGCAGTTTCGGGCTGGGCTGCACCGAGGGGCCGGCAACGGGCAACATGGCGGTGGAAGGCGTTTGGATCGCGAATGCCGACGGTTCCTTCATTGACGCGACCCACACCACGGGTGACATGGCGATCGACATCCCGGCGGAATGTAAAGATATTTCAGGAACCGTGACCACCTGCGACCGCGTGGGTGACCCACTCCAAGGTTTGGGTATCCCAACCCTCGCTTGTGTCGACAACATGGATACCGGCGGTTGCGACTGCACGGGCAACTTCGATCACACGGGTGGACTCGCTTTCCCCAGCTTCGAGAACATCCATTGCGGAACTTATGAGGTCGCGGACACCACGCTGACTGTTCAAACGCCTCGAGTATCGGACCCGGTTTCCTACGACTTCTGCGTAGAAGGCGACACGCTCACTCTCACCCCGCAAACGGTGAACAAGGTCGGCGACGTCGCTGGCACCGTGGTTTTCCAGAGGCAGTAAGCCAACCCATGCAGAGAGAGGGAAGGACTACCGCCCTTCCCTCGTTTTGACCCACGTCTCCCAAGCCCCAAAAGTTGATGATGAACGCAAAGAACAAGACGCGCTCCCTGGTACTCGTGTACGCCCTGGCTGCCCTGGGCATCATGGCAGTCGCCTGTTTTGACTACTCAGCTGACCCAAACAAGGTGTCCACCGTGACGGACAACGTCACCCCACCTCCTGCTCCACCTAGCGGAGGATCTGGCGGCGAGGACTCGACCAATGGCGGCTCTGACATGCCTGGTGGGGGTGAAGGCGGCGGCGGAGACGTCGTCTCCGGCGCGGACAAGTTGCCGTGCGGAGTGCTCCAGGACGCAGGCATCCCTTGCGTCTCGGCGCATAGCTCGGTGCGGGTCATCGTGCCCGACTACACCGGACCGCTGTACCAACTCGAAGCGTCGGGTGACGTACTGGACATTGGTACCATCGACGGCATTGCCGACGCAGCTGCCCATGACGCGTTTTGCGGTAACGGCGGGTGCACAATAAAAATGGTCTACGACCAGTCTGGAAAAGGGCATCACCTGACCATCGCCCCCCCCGGAAGCGCTAAGCCGACCGAGGGTAAACCGGTCGCGGCTTCGGCCCTTCCGGTGACGGTCAACGGCAAGAACGCGTATGGCATGCTGTTCCGACCCGGCATGGGCTACCGCGCTGGCTGCAACGAATGCCCCTACCCAGAGGGGGGCCCGAACGGCACCGCCCTCGATGACGAACCGCAGACGATGTACATGGTGAGCAGTCAGCACGACCTGATCAACGGCTGCTGCTTCGACTACGGCAACGCCGAGGTCACCTCCAACAACGACGGCAACGGCACGATGGAAGCCGTGTACCTGGGCATGGGCGTGATTTGGGGTACCGGCTCCGGCGAAGGCCCCTGGGTGATGGCGGATCTGGAAAACGGTCTCTATCCGGGCTGGGAGAACGGTCAGGACCGCAACATTTCAACCAATACGTCATTGCTGTTTGACTTCGTGACTGCTGTGGTGATCGGTGACACCGCGGACAAGAATGGCGGCAAAGGCCGCTTCGCTCTGTACGGTGGTGACGCGACCCAAGGCGCAGTCACGGAGATGTACGATGGCATCCGCCCTGAGAAGCCGGGCTACGTTCCCATGCAGAAGCAGGGCTCAGTCATTCTCGGCATCGGCGGTGACAACAGCGACGGTGACGGCGGACGCTTCTATGAGGGAGTGATGGCCAATGGCGTCGCTGACAGAGCGACGGTTGACGCACTGCAGGAATCAATCATCGCTGCAGGCTATGGGAAGTAAAAGGGACTTGTGATATCGAGTGCACGCCGCGACGCCGATTGAGATGGTCGCGGCGTCGCAGGCTTATCAGTAAGCGTACGTCCAAAGAGTTTGGCGTTACAGAAGGGAAGTCATGCTGCGTAAGTTGCAAGCTGGCCTAGTGTTGGGACTATCGTTCGTGGCGATCCCGGCAGTGGCACAACCGTTCGAAGATGAGCCCGCATCGGATGATGCGGCCAGCGACGAGGTCGCTGAGGAGCCCGCTCCCATGGCAGAGGAGCCCATGGAAGCCCCCCCCGCGGAAGCTCCTGCGGCGGAAGCGGAGGGGTCGGCAGAGGTGAGCCTGGGCTCTGCGGGTCTCAAAGCTAGTGGCGAGACGCCGTCCACTGCAGACGAACAGCCAGTGGAAGCGCCCGAAGAATTCGAAACCTTCTTCAAGGGTTACTTTCGAGCCCCAATGGCATTGGGCATCAGCAAGCGGGCCACACCTGACGCCCCGGATGGTCCCGAGCGCACTCAGCTCTCCTACGGACCAAACCGCACGGTAGACGCCAACTATTGGAGTTTCGGCTACACCAGGCTGCAGGAGCAGGACTGGATGGAGGTGTTCGTTGGCGTGCGCAAGAAGCACGTCGAGGCAGCCATCGGCATGATGGGCTACTGGTTCCAATCCGCGGGCTTTCGCAACAACGACGCCGCATGGACGCCAGGTCTGGCCTACGTCAAGCTGGACAGCGACGTTGACCTCGGCGAGTTGGTGCCCAACGTCGAGTTCACGGTTGGCGCGTTTTGGCCCGAGTTCGGCGTGCACAAGATGTATGACACGCCAGTCCTTGGCCGTTTTCGCCACGTCGGCGAACGACTGAAGTTGAGCGTCCCCGTCAGTTCCGAGCTAGCCGTCAGCCTCACCCAAGGCTTCGGCACCGGGCGCGACGGTAGCTCCAACATCCTCGCGCCGCCCCCCTACCAGGCAACGGTCGGCGCCATCCTGTTGCACTACGAGCACTTGCAGGTTGCGTACGACAAGTACGTGAACCTAGGGCTGCACTTCAACAGCGAGTGGACTCGCGATCCGAACCTATTTCAAACCACTCAGCGTGGTAAAGCGTTTACCGATGCGATGGAAGGTCGTGTGACCACGATCGGTGGTGAGGTCACCCTCAGCATTCCGCGCGCCGGTAGCTTGTGGATCGCGCCGTCCATGGTCAAGGTGAAGAACGGTTGGGCGCTCGCTGAAGCCGGTCTGGAAGTCATGCACTCCAACAGCGGTGATGGTCTTGCTACCAACTACCTGGCTTGGAGCGGCAGCCTGGAAGACAGTACGGGCACGGGCAAGTTGCTCAACCTGGGCTTTCACTACAAGAACACGCTTTCGGAAATCACCGGCGAGCCCCGAGGCTCTCTGCCTGATGTGTCGTTCGACGCCTTCGGCCTGTTCACTGACGTCACCCTGGATCTTCCCGAGGGGTCAATTATCAATCAGGACCGCATCGGACAGTTCAAGTACGGCGCAGCCGTTGAGTACCAAGCGCTCCAGTGGTTGGGCGTGGGGCTCCGCTGGGACGAGGTCAACTACAACCTCGGCCACCCGGGGTACGTCTTTTCAGCGATCTCTCCCCGCGTGACCTTCGCGTCCCACTTCCTCTCGGGCGAGAAGATCTACCTGCAATACTCGCGCTATCGTTACGGTGAAGAGATGGACCTCGCCGGCAAATGGGCGTGGGGTCTGCCCTTGGTCCCGGGCAGCAACATCATTCAGGGTGGCCCCTACTCGGGTGACAAGCCAGACATGGATGTCGTGAGACTCCAGGCTGAAGTCGCCTTCTGAAGCAAAACCAACGCAGCACGTTACTGAAGAACGTGCTGCGCTTTTGGAGCTTCCCACCAGCGCCCGGGCTCAGCCGCACGGCGGCGCCCAGACTCACCCGCCCGGCGGCGCAGACGACGCGCGCACGATCAGCTCAGGAGCGACCACCTCCCGTTGAGGAACCGCTTCGCCAGCGATCCGCCCAAGCAAGATCGTCAGGCAGCGGCGACCAAGCTCCGTAAAGTCCTGCCTGACAGTGGTGAGAGGAGGCGTGAAGTACGCGGCTTCTGGGATATCGTCAAAGCCGACAACGCTCAGATCCCCCGGCACGCTGCGACCGGCTTCATGCAAACGTCGCAACAATCCCAAAGCCATTTGGTCATTGGCAACCAGCACCGCAGTCAGCTTGGGAATCGCCAACAAGCGTTCACCCAGCTCATATCCTGAGCGAGGTGTCCAATCGCCGCGCAATAGTCTAGGCACTGGTGCCCCAGCGGCCTCGAGCGCGGAGCGCCAACCTTCCACGCGTTCCTGCGCTTCCTTCCAGTCGCTCGGTCCCGCCAAGTGCCAGACCGTTTCGTGCCCGAGTTCGAGCAGGTGTCGGGTCGCAGTGGCGGCTCCCTCCATCTGATCGACCGTGGCCACCGGAATCGACACATCGCGTCCCGCTTCCACCGCCACCACTGCAAACTCCGGACTGACATGGTTGAGCGCCTCCGCGCCGGCCTGCAATGGCGCGATCACAACCACTCCGTCTGCCCCTTGATCTCTCAAGCGTTCGATGGCCGCTAGCACGGTGTCGCGATCTAACGACTGCACCGTGGAAACGCTCACCGCGTAGTCCGCATCGTGGGCTGCCTGGGCGACTCCGAGCAAGGTCGACGCCGGGCCATACAGGGTGGTGTCAAACGTGACCACCCCGAGGGTCTTCGACTTTCCGGTCACCAGCGCGCGAGCGACGGAGTTGGGGCGGTAATCCAATTGGCGAATCGCCGCTAACACCCGCTCACGCGTCGCCCCGCGAACGTTTGGACTATCGTTGAGCACACGCGAGACCGTCTGGTAGGAGACCCCCGCTAGCCGGGCAACGTCTGCCATTACCGCCGGGCGGCGCTTTTCCGCTCGAGCTGGGTCGGACTTTGTCTTAGTGCGTTCTGGCATGGTGCGGTGGGTTGAGGCGTTGGCTGTCTTCGCACATTCCTGGACTTGACAGTTACCATGTGAACGTTCACAATCCTAGAATGACCGAGCAAAAGACTCCGGAAATTTGGTTCCTCACTGGCAGCCAGCATCTCTACGGCGATGAGACGCTCAAGTCAGTGGCGCGCAATTCGCAGCACATCGCCGAAGCCTTGGACGGCTATGGCAAGTTGCCCGCCAAGGTCGTTTGGAAGCCGGTTCTGACCGGGCCCGACGCCATCCAGGAGGCCTGCGTAGCAGCCAGCGCTTCTCCGGAATGCATCGGGGTCATCACCTGGATGCACACGTTTTCGCCCGCCAAGATGTGGATCGGCGGACTGACTCGACTGCAGAAGCCCCTGGCTCACCTCCACACCCAGTTCAACCGTGAACTGCCCTGGGGTGAGATCGACATGGATTTCATGAACCTGAACCAGTCCGCTCACGGCGATCGGGAGTACGGGTTCATCGGTGCTCGTCTTCGGCTCAATCGCAAGATCGTGGTCGGGCACTGGCAAGATCCCGCGGTAGTTGAAGAGCTTTCGGGTTGGGCTCGCGGAGCCTTGGCTCTGGCTGAATCACGCAGTCTGAAAATCGCTCGATTTGGCGGTATGAACATGCGCGAAGTGGCCGTGACTGGCGGCGACCGAGTCGAAGCCCAAATCCAACTTGGGTGGCAGATCAACGGCTATGGCGTCGGTGATCTCGCGGCGTGCATCGCCGAAGTTGGTGATGCTGACGTCGATCGCCTAGTCCAAGAGTATGAGGACACCTACGCGCTGCAGGCATCTCTACGCCGTGGCGGTGATAAGCACGCCAGCTTGCGTGACGCCGCTCGACAAGAGATCGCCATGCGCGGTTTTCTCGACGAGGGCGGATTCAAAGCCTTCACGACGACGTTCGAAGATTTGCACGGCCTGAATCAGCTGCCGGGTCTCGCTTGCCAACGCTTGATGGCGGCTGGCTATGGCTTCGGCGCCGAAGGCGACTGGAAGACGTCCGCTCTGGTCCGTCTGGGCAAGGTGATGACCGCTGGCCGTCCCGGTGGCGTCTCTTTCATGGAAGACTACACCTACCACTTGGTTCAAGGGGAAGAGCGCGTCCTGGGTGCCCACATGCTGGAGGTTTGCCCATCTATCGCCGAAGGCAAGCCATCCTTGGAAATCCACCCGCTGGATATCGGTGACAAGGATGATCCGCCGCGCTTAGTCTTCAATTCGAAAGCAGGCTCTGCTGTCAACACCACCTTGGTGGACGTTGGTGGACGCATGCGCATGATCGTTGCCGAGCTCGACGTGGTGAAACCCGAGCATGAAATGCCGAAGCTGCCGACGGCGCGCGCCGTCTGGATCCCCCGCCCTGACTTCAAACGCGGAGCAGCCGGCTGGATCGAAGCTGGTGGCGCTCATCACGCAGCCTTCTGCCAAGCGGTGCCGGCTGAAGAATGGGAAGACTTCGCTGGCATGGCGGGTCTGGAAGTCATCCGTTTGGGCGCCGACTTGGATCTGCGCACGCTCCGCAACGAGCTGCGTTGGAACGATCTGGCCTTCAAGCTCGGACGTTGAAGTCATGTCGAAATACAGAGAACTCAAGCAGCGAGCTTGGGAAGCCAACCAAGAGATCCCCAAGCAGGGCTTGGCGATCTATACGTTTGGCAACGTCTCAGCGTTTGACGCCGACCGCGGCGTGATCGCCATCAAGCCCAGCGGCGTGCCCTACGACAAGTTGACCGTGGATGACTTGGTCGTCGTGGACCTGGAGGGTCAAATCGTCGAGGGCAAACTGAGACCCTCGTCGGACACCAAGACGCACCTCGTGCTCTACCGCAACTGGGAGGGCATTGGCGGCGTGGTGCACACCCACTCCAAGTACGCCACCGGTTGGGCCCAAGCGCGACAGCCGATCCCAATCTACGGTACCACCCATGCGGACCACCTGGCGGAGGATGTCCCGTGTACGGAGGTCATGACCGACGCTGCTGTGGAGCGGGACTACGAGCTGGAAACCGGCAACCAGATCTTGGAGTGCTTCAAGGGGCGCAATCCGCTCCACACTCCGATGGTGCTGGTGGCGGGCCACGCCCCCTTCACCTGGGGGGCTACGCCTGAAAAGGCCGTGTACAATGCGGCTGTGTTGGAAGAGTTGGCGCACATGGCATTCGTCACCAAGTCGGTCGCTCCGGATGCTCCACGCCTTCCAGACAGCCTGATCAACAAGCACTTCGAGCGCAAGCACGGTAAAAACGCGTACTACGGCCAAAAGTAGTACTCTCAGCAACCCACTGGCTGGCGCGGCAACCTGCTGCGCCAGCACCAGGGATGCGCAGTCGCGCATCCTCAGAGCAGCACCGCGGCACACATTGTTCAGCCGCGCGGAGGAGGAATCGGTGAACGCAGATCAAAGCAAGCCGGCGGAATTGATTCAAGCAGGTGATGCCATCTTGGGCATTGAGTTTGGGTCCACTCGCATCAAAGCATCCCTCATCGGGCGAGACACCACGCCCCTCGCCTCTGGCGCATACGGCTGGGAAAACCAACTCAAGGACGGCGTCTGGACCTACGACATGGAGGATGTGTGGAAGGGCCTGGCGGCCTGCTACGCGGCCCTGGTCGCAGACGTCCGCGAGCGCTACTCGGTCGAGCTGAAGAGCGTTGCGGCTTTGGGCTTCAGCGGAATGATGCATGGCTATGTCGCGTTGGATCGTGACGGGCAGTTGCTCGTTCCGTTTCGCACTTGGCGAAACAACATCACCGAACAAGCGTGCACTGAGCTGACGCCGCTGCTGGACTTCGCCGTGCCCCAGCGCTGGAGCATCGCGCACCTCTACCAATCCATCTTGGAAGCGCAGCCCCACATTCCCAAGTTGGCTAAGCTGACGACGCTCGCCGGCTATGTTCACTGGAAGCTCACCGGTGAACACAAGCTGGGCGTCGGTGAAGCTTCCGGCATGTTCCCCATCGATCCAGACACATGCGATTGGGATGCCGCTCGCATGGCGAAGTTTGATGAAAAGCTCGCGTCCCGTCAGGTGGAGTGGAAGCTCAAAGACATACTCCCCCAGGTGTTGGTCGCCGGGCAGAACGCCGGGACCCTGACGACCGAAGGCGCAAAACTGCTGGACCCCAGCGGCACGCTGAAATCCGGGATCCCGCTGTGTCCACCCGAGGGCGACGCAGGCACCGGTATGGTCGCTACGAATGCGGTCAGGCCGCGCTCTGGCAACGTCTCCGCCGGCACGTCCGTCTTCGCGATGATCGTGTTAGAAAAGAGCCTCTCTCGCGTGCACGAAGAGATCGACATTGTGGTCACCCCACATGGCAAACCCGTAGCTATGGCCCATTCCAACAACGGTTCTTCCGATCTGGATGCATGGGTTGGGCTTTTTGGCGAAGCCGCTGCGGCCCTTGGCAGCAAACCTTCCACGGACGAGCTCTATGGCAGCTTGTTGCCACTGGCACTGAAGGGTGATCCCGATGCGGGAGGCCTGCTGGTCATCAATTACGTCTCCGGTGAACACATGACCGGCTTCAGCGAGGGGCGTCCGCTGGTCGCTCGCAATCAGGATGCCAAGTTCACACTGCCGAACTTCGTGCGAGCCATGTATTACGCCTCACTGTGCGCGATGCGCAGTGGCATGAACATCTTGACCGAGGACGAAGGCGTCGTGATTGAAGAGATCCGCGGCCATGGCGGATTCTTCAAGGGCGGTGACACTGGTCAGCGGATGATGGCAGCAGCGCTCAACGTGCCCGTCAGCATCCCGGCAACCGCTGGTGAAGGTGGCGCCTGGGGTATGGCTGTGCTGGCAGCGTACATGCTGCGGAACAACGCCGAGCAGTCGCTGCCTGACTACTTGGACGAGCAGATCGCCGGCAGCATCGGCGCGGCAGTCGAGCCAGATCCCGCAGACGTGGCGGGGTTCGCCCAATTCTTTGAACGCCACGCGCAAGGCCTAGCCATTGAGCGTGCGGCGGTCGAATCTCTGAAGTAAGTCTACCTGGTGAAAAGCCGAGCTTCCCGACTGCGAGCTATTCGGTCCGCAGTACTCCTTGCGAGTCTGGGCCTGAGCTCGGCAACTTCGGCGCAACCCGCCGACGTCACGATCGATGTCAATGCGACCGCATCGGGTGCGCCGTTGAATCCGATCTGGTCGTACTTTGGCTATGATGAAGCCAACTACACCACGACCACAGAGGGCAAAGAGCTGCTGCACACCTTGGCACAAATCAACGCCGCTCCGACCTACGTACGCACTCACTTCCTGTTCAATACGGGAGACGGCACGCCCGCGCTCAAGTGGGGATCGACCAACCTGTACACCGAAGACTCTGACGGCAACGCCGTCTACAGCTTCGACATCATTGACGCGATCATGGATGCCAAGGTCGAAGCGGGCGTCCTGCCGCTAGTCGAGCTCGGGTTCATGCCTCAGGCCCTCTCCACGCAACCCGATCCATACCGCCCCTCAGCCACCAACACCTTGGACGGCGGCGGCTTCTACCCACCCAAAGACTACAAGAAGTGGGAGGACATGGTCCGCACTTGGGCAGAGCACGTGGCAGAGCGCTACCCAAACGCCGAAGCGGACTGGCAATGGGAGCTGTGGAACGAGCCTGATATCGGCTACTGGCAGGGCACGTTCGAGGAGTTTGCGCAGCTGTATGACCACACCGAAGCGGCGCTTCACGAGGTTTTCCCAGACGCGACGCTCGGCGGACCTGCCGTAGCCATCCCGCTACGCGGGTTTTTGGCTGACTTCTTGGAGCACTGTGAAGCGGGCACCAACGCCGTCAGCGGCGAGACTGGCACGCGTCTGGATTTGGTCAGCTTTCACGCCAAGGGCGGAGTGTCCCTGGTGGAACGCGAAGTACTGATGAACTTGGGCAACCAACTCAAGCTGCACCAGGACGGCTTCGGGCTGGTGGCGGCATCTGCCTTCGCCGATAAGCCAATCGTTATCACTGAAGCGGATCCAGACGGCTGTGCCGCCTGCCCCGCGTCGGAAGCACCCCACTTTCGCTATCGTACTTCGCCCGCATATGGCGCCTACGTGGCGGCGATGATGAAGCGAACGTTAGACCTGGCGGACACCATGGATGTGAACCTACGAGGTGTGTTGACTTGGGCGTTCACGTTTCCGGGCAGCGACTACTTCGAAGGCTACCGGGCCCTGGCTACTAACGGAATTCATCTGCCAGTGCTGAACGTGTTCAAGCTCCTCGGAAGGATGCAGGGAAAGCGATTGCCTGTATCCAGCACAGGGGCCATGCCCCTGGAAACGCTGATCGAAGACGGCGTTCGAGCGCAGCCGGATATTGACGCGCTCGCCACCAGAGACGGGGAGCGAATTCAGATCTTGGTTTGGCACTACCATGATCTGCTCACAGAAGCTGACGCTGCTAACGTCAATCTCGAGTTGGAACTGCCCGAGAACTTTGGCCGTAGCGCTCAGCTTAGCCACCTGCGAGTGGACGAAACGCACGGCAACGCGTTCATGGTATGGCTCGACCAAGGCAGACCAGAAGCGCCCTCCTCAGAGCAATTGAACGAGCTCGAGCAAGCGATGCAACCCGTTGAGCTGGCGAAGGCAGACCCCGCGACCATTGCCGATGGGAAGCTCACGCTATCTTTCGAACTTCCGAGATTTGGGGTCTCCCTGCTGACGTTGACTCCAGGCAACGAAGCCGAGCCGCCAGAAGAGTCCGCCCCGGCGCCAGGGTGTGACTGTCGGCTGACGTCTGTCGCGGGAGAGACGGTGTCACCCCTGCTCGCGTTTCTGCTTGGACTGGCTCTGCTGCGCCGCCGCGGGACACCCCAGGCTTAAACGGCCCGTAGACACCCGAACTCGACCCTATCAGCAGTTCAGGTCGTCGGGAGCTCCACTGTACCGGTCGCCCCTTGTCCGAACGTCTCTATCTCAAGGCCAAGCGACTGCAATAGCGTGATGTAGACGCTGCCGTGAGTCGCCCCGCTGAGATCGAGATGATGCCCGGTCGCAAAACGACCGCCAAACTGTCCGGCTGCGACTATTGGCACGTTGTATTGCGAATGCTCATCCCCGTCCCCCACGTCAGTCGATAGCATAGCCATCGTGCTGCTCAGCAAAGAGCTCCCATCTGAGTTCGTACTGCTATTCAAGCGCTGTAGAAGATACGAGTAAGTCTCAACCTCAAAGTGGTTGATAGTCGTCAGCATATCGTAGTTCTCTTGCAGGCCGCCATGGTGGGAAATAGAGTGATGGTTGCCCGCTACGCCTAGGAAGCTGTAATTACGGTCGCTACCGGTCCGACCAATCTGATAGGTGATCACACGCGTCAGGTCACATTCGAACGCCAACGCCATCAAGTTCCCCATGGCTTGCACCTGGTCCTTGAATGTCGGCGTGACCGGCGCCATTTCGGGCGGCGCGCAGACGGAATTCGCGTCGGGCATTTCCGGAACTCGCATGACCTCTTGTTCGACCGTGCGAATGCTGGTGAACCACTCTTCCAGCTTACGCTGATCTGCTACCCCCAACTTGGGGCGCAGCGATTCAGCCTGACTGAGGGCCGCGTCGAGCACGCTGCTCT
>JBNLEN010000016.1:0-68256 GCA_050304975.1 Polyangiaceae bacterium | reverse complement strand
CTCTAGCGATCACGCGAAGCCTCGGTCGTGCGGGCGTTGAGGTGTTCTGCGGTGAAGAGAGCGGCTTCGCGCCGTGCTTCTTCTCACGCTACTGCAAGGGGTCGTTCACTTATCCTTCGGTCTCTAAAGAGCCCCAAGCGTTCCTCGACTTCATGGAGGCCAAGATCAAGGAGCTAGCCCCCGCTGACGGCGAGCCCTACGTGCTGATGCCCGTACACAAGGAGACGTGGCTGTTTGCCAAACACCGCGAACGCTTCGAGCCGCACATCCGAGTGCCGCTCACGGACTACGACAAGATGGCGCTCGTTCACGATAAGGGACGTTTGCCCGATCTGGCGAATGAGCTGGGCATCCGCATTCCCCAAACGCATCGCTTCGAAAGCTTGGAGCAGATGGAGGCTGAAGCGGTCAAGCTCAACTATCCTAGATTCCTGAAAGTGCGTGAAGGCGCCGCCGGAGTCGGACTGCGCAAAGTGGAGAGCCCCACGCAACTGATCGCCAGCTATCACGAGTTCGTGAACGAGTTTGAGCTCGAGCCCCGCGACTATCCCTTGGTCCAAGAATTCGTCCCAGGACAAGACTACTGCGTGAGCGCGCTGTTCAACCGGGGCCAGTGCGTCGCCAAGATGACCTATCGCAACGTACGCTCGTTTCCACGCACGACTGGCGCAGGGGCCCTGCGCGAAGCCGTGCCTTTCGAAGAAGCCGAGGCAGAGGCCGTTCGACTATTGCAGCACCTCGAGTGGCACGGCATGGCCGAGCTCGACTTTCGCAAAGCCGAGGATGGCCCCCCATATCTGATCGAAGTCAATCCACGCTTCTTCGGCGGACTATCCCAAGCGATCGCCGCGAACGTGGACTATCCGGAGCTGCTGTACCGCATCACCGTCGGAGAAACGGTGGACAGTCCCGAAGTCGACTACACGGCGCGCACAGAGGCGCCGATCACCGGGTTGCTCGCCACCTTGGATGAAATCGCCAATGACGAAAAGCAGCTGGAAAAACTACGTTCGGTGCGGCGTGAGATGGGGCGCATCGCCTACGGGGACCTGCGCGAGGTCTCATTGAGGCCGCTGTTCGACGCGTTGCGCGGAGCCACCGACACGAAGGACACGCGAGCGTTCTTGCGCTCGATGTTCGAAAAGCATCAGGGGGCCGTCAACGACGTGCTGCAGAAGGACGACCCCATGCCGGCGCTGGGTTTCATGTACCCGGTCGCGCTGTTACTCAAGCACGGCAAGTTGACCGTCAGTCTATTGACTGGCGAAGAAGACGTGCCCGAGCAACTGCCGCGGCGAGGCCTACGTTCCATGCTGAAGCAACCCAGCTGGCGGGTACTCTGGGTCACCGCCTTGCTCTTCACCGCTTCCACGTTCTTCATGCACTGGGAATACAGCCGGGACAGTGTCGGCTGGGTCGTGGCGCTTCCTGGCCGGAGCATCCAGGCGTTGGTCGGCCCGTTCGATCCCAGCACTCTGTCGGGCGCGCTCAAAAATACCGTCAGCTACATGTTGAACCTGATGTTCTGGTACGTCGCGGCAGCCCTGTTGCTGCGCCAGCCGCGCACGCTGCACCCGGACCGCTGAAACGGAGAGAGCTGCATTACCGCCCGGTCCGCAGCGAGCGGAGCCCGCTTATGCACGGAGTTCAACAATGCAATGGGTCGCGAAGCGGTGGTCCCGCACCCGTGGCCGAGCCGCCGACAGACACGTGGCGATTACCCTACTGGGGCACATCTGGCGCCAACCCAGCAGCACAGTGCGCATTTCTTGCTTGGCTCGCGGCAACAGCGCGCGTCACTAGGAACATACTTTTCAATAAGTCTTGCATTGAGATGGTCGCGCGTGCCTGTGAGCGCGACACATACAGCCGTGCTTAGCTAGTGGATTCAGCCTATCTCCGGATAAACGGCGCTTTTGCGGCGCACCGTGGCGCTTGTGATACTATTGTTGGGTCCGCTTACAGACGTCTTATTAGTGTATGGATTACGCCCTTTTGCGCGCGGAAGCTCCGGGGGGAGCCCGATGAGCGCGCAGCGATCTCAGCTGTCGGTCGCTGCAGTGTCCGCCTTCCTGTTCGGGCTGGCCGGGGTGAACGTCAGTTTGGCGCAGGAGGTCAAGAACACTCCCGCGGAGAATGAACGCGCCATGCCTGGCATGATCCATATGGGCTCAGCCACTCCTGCCCGCGCCAAGTTCGTGCTCAGCGGCGGGCTCGGCTACGGCTTTCTCGATGAGACCGACGCTTGGGACGGTGGACATCGGGCTTTCGGTAGTGTCGGCGCGGCGTTCGCCCCCGTCCCCGCTTTCGCGTTTGGATTGGACCTGCGTGGACATCTGGACGCCTACGGTCAAACGGACAACGGCTCTGAAACCAACCTGTACGGAGAGCCGCGACTGAACGCGCGCTTCTCTTCGGGCATCAATCCAGATCTGTACTGGGGCGCCGCGCTCGACTTTCGCTTGGTTGGCGCAGAGGCTCCATCCATAGACTTCCCTTCCACTAGTCCAACGTTGCGAGGCTTGCTCACCGCACAGCTGAACCCTGGAACTTGGTTATCCTCGCAGCTTGGCGTCCACATCGATCGCTCCGCGGAGGCGGTGCCCGATCCCGGGGTACTTTCTCCCGCAGATCAGCGCTCCCTCGGAGCCAGCTCTTGGAACGCGGTGGTCTGGGGTCTCGGAGTCAGTCACGCCTTGGAATCCAAGACCGAACTATTGGCTGAGGTCGGGGGCCAGTTCTTGATCGGAGCGAACGCCCCTGCCGCCGGCGAGTCCCCGCTCGCCGCGAGCGTCGGCGCCAGGCATCCGCTTTCGCACAACATTTCCGCGATGGCTCTGGCGGACGTGTCATTCAGCGCCAGGCCAGACGCCGTGCCCACCGATGACATGATCCCGATGTTGCCTCGCTTCAGCGTCGGCGCGTTGTTGATCTGGCGTCTGGACGAATCGGACAAGCCCGCGAAGCGACCCAAGGTCGAGCCGCGTCCCGAACCCGAGCCTGAGCCGGTAGTCGAGCCTGAGCCTCCGCCCACCAAGAGCATCACTGGCAAAGTGGTGGATGAGGGCGGACGTCCGCTGGCGGACGTTGAACTCACGCTGACTCCAGCTGACGGCGAACCAGTAGTCGAGCGCAGTTATGCTGACGGCTCATTCGAATTCAAAGACGTCCCAGCCGACGCCCAGGTCGAGATCAAGGTCATGACCCCCGGCTACGATGACGTCACGCTCGAGGTTGGCAAAGACGAAGTCGAAACCCGCGAGGTCGTCATGCGACCGTCGGTGCCAGCTGGTCAGGTCAAAGGCAAGGTGTTGGACCTTCAAGGCAACCCGATCCAAGCCAAGATCACCGTCACCCCCGGCAGCCATGACGTCGAGGTGACCGCAGAGGGCGCCTTCGATCTACTGCTCTCCCCTGGACGCTACACCGTTAAGTTCGAACACGAAGATTACACTACGCAGGTTCGGAAGATCCGAGTGAAGAATCGAAGCGTCGTTATCCTGAACATCGCGTTGGAACGTTAGTGAATCAAGCCACTCAAAATGTCCCTCCCAATGCCCAGCCCAGGAGTGGTCCATCCAAAGCGCTGATCATCGCTATCTCCGCGCTGTCTCTAGTACTGTTCGTGGGACTCGCCTACATTGGTTACCGCTGGGCTTCGAATGACGCGCTGGCCACCTTGCTTGAATTTTCAGGCCAACCCGAACGCGATACGGCGGCGCAAATGGAGGCCTGGCGCGGGGCGGCCGTGGGCGACGAGTTCGACGATGGGGACGGCGCCCGCACGCCGGCTGAATCAGTTGCTCACTTTCGCTTGATCAACGGCGCCAAGCTGCGACTGAAGCCCTCTTCTCAGATCCGTTTCACTCGCAAAGGTCCAAAAGGCCAGATTGGCGTGGACGTCAGCGTTGGTGAAGCGGACGTGCAAACCGGCGGCGAGGGCGGTGTAACCCTCGAGTCGGAATTTGGCGAGATTGTGCTCGACGCCAACAGCAGCGTGAGCCTCACCAGGGACGGCAACAAGCTCGGAATCGAGGTGGAGCTGGGGCGCATTCAACTGGGCGAGGAGCGGCGTTCCGTTTCCGCGGGAGAAGCGATTGAGCTGGAGATCGGCGGGTTGATCTTGGAGACCCCAACGGAGCCAACCGCTACGGCCCCCTCAGCCAGCGCCGAGCCCAGCGCTGAACCCGAACAGCCCGAACTCAACGTCGGCAACGGCGTGGCTAGCACCGACCTGGTGGTGAGCGCTGGTGACAACTTCGTGGTCCACGATCCCAACCCGCCAACCGCGGTCGGATTCCGCTTTGGCGAGCTGTGCGAAGGGCCCGCCCGACTGACGTCAGGCAACCAGCAGACCGAAGCGGTAGGTCAAGCCAACTTGCGCTTCGCGCGAGGCCGACACGACTACCAAGTGCGTTGTCTAGACCAGCCGGACAAGGTCGTCGCATCGGGGCAGTTGAGCATCTTGCAGGACGCCGGGACGCGCAAACTGCCCACTTTCCGCCCAACGGCGAGCGTCGCCACGGATGGACGCCTCTACACGGTGATGTACCAGCACCGCCTACCCAGCGTTACCGTCACGTGGCCCACCGCACCTGAAGCCGAAATGTACACGCTGACGGTGGGGGGGCGAAGCATTCAGACGAAGTCTCCGCGACACACGTTTTCTTCCCTGGGCCGGGGAAAACACCGCGTCGTCTTTTCGGCGGCGACCTCCCCGCCGAGGCAATCACGCGCCACGACGATCGAGGTCAAGTACGACACACAAGCCCCTACTGCACGCGTGTCGGCGCCGCTGGGCTTTGATCCAGGAGAAAATGTCACCATCTCGGGTCAAGCACTTCCGGGTTGGGACGTATCTGTTGGTGGGCGGCAGGTCGAAGTGGACAAGGGGCAGAAGTTCTCGGTGGAAGTCGAAGGCAAAGGCTCCATCCCAATCGCCTTCTCGCATCCGTCGCGCGGAACTCACTACTATCTCCGGCGGCCCAAACCATCGCCATGAGTCAGTCCCTTCACCCCTTGGACAACAAGCTACTACTCGGACGCTATCGGGTGATGCGCCTGCTGGGCGAGGGAGGCATGGGGACCGTGCATCTCGCCCGGGTGGAAGGGGCCGAAGGCTTCACGCGCCCCGTCGTGGTCAAACGCATGAAGCGGGACATCCGCGCTACCGATGAGGGCAACCGACTATTCATCCGCGAAGCCAAGATCCTTTCCCGCCTACAACACCCCGGCATCGTCGGCATCAGTGACTTCGGCATCGAAGATGGCGCCCACATCATGGTGCTGGAGTATGTGCACGGCTATACGCTCGCCCCATGGCTGGACTACCGCCACGCACGCAACCTGCCCTTGCCAGTCGATGTTTGTCTATTCATCACTCGCCGCATCTTGGACGCGCTGCACTACGCCCATCATTTCGATGACGAGCAAGGCCAAGAGATCGAGATCGTGCATCGCGACGTCGCCCCGGACAACGTCCTGCTGAGCAACAAGGGTTACGTTCACTTGCTCGACTTCGGCGTCGCTAGCATGCGCGGGGCCGACGGCGGCTCCACCAAGTCTGGAGCATTTCGCGGCAAGCTTTGTTACGCCGCCCCGGAAACGGTCCAGGGAGAGCAAGCAACCCCACTGTCGGACCAATACTCGGCAGCCGTGTTGCTGCTGGAGCTGCTAGTCGGTGAGCGGCCCTTCATCGCCGACTCCATAGCGCAGACGTTTCTGTTGATGGTCACGCAAGCTCCGGATCTACCGTCCAAGACCCGGGATGATATCCCTCCGGGCCTGGACGACACACTAGCTCGAGCGCTGTCGAAAGATCCCCTTGCTCGCTTTGAGTCTGCGTTGGCTTTCTCGCGAGAACTGCGCAAGCTGCAACAAGAAGACGACGAAGAAGTCGCGCAGCATCTCAAAGAGTTGGTGCGCAAAGATTTCGATGTGCTTCCCGCGGAAGTAGGAGTGGAGGCGCTCAAAGAACGCGAAGCTGCGCTTCAAAAGATCCTGTCCATCGCGCCGCCGTCGAGTGCAGCTCCGCGGCATGAGCTACCGACGATCAACGAAGACGAGCCGAGCGCTTCTTCGGCGACCGCCCCTGCAGTGGTGACGGCGGCCGCGCCATCCAAACAGCTGTACGGGCTATTGTGGGCAGTCCTGGCGGTGCTACTGGTGATCGCTCTCGGTCTCGGCGCGGCAGTCGGGCTGCTTTCCAGGGGTGGCGGCGAGCAGGTTGTCGTCGTCGGCGGGGATCGGACGGAAACCAGCCAGGACGACAGCAGCGTCGGCTCGTCCCTGGCCCTGCCGACAACTGGACCCAAAGTGGACGTGGTCGACGAGCAGGTTTCCCCACAACCCCCTTCGGCGCAGACGGTGAACGCTCCCCAAAAGAGCACCGCTGGGGGGTCCCAATCTGGAACTGCCAAGGCCAATGACACGGCCGGCGAGGATGGGAAGACCACTCAGCAGAAGCTGTCTGCGGCCGTCGCACGCAAGAGCGGCGCACTGCAGAGCTGTTTCAAGCAGCACCTCGATGACACGAACAGGTATCCCCAAGCTACTCTGCACTTTTCGGTTGCGGCAGCAGGCGGCCCCGCCCAGGTTAAAGTTCAACCATCTTCTTTGGCTGCGACTCCACTAGGGAACTGCTTGCAAGGCGCGGCAAGCCAAGTTCAGTTCCCGAAGCTGGAAAAATCCGTGGCCTTCAGTGTGCCCGTTCGGGCGCGCGCATCTCGCTCCAAGGGCAATTAGACAGGCGGGCATGTGATCAGAATCGGCTTTCTTAAATTTGGATTGGGCTCCGCCTCCGTGGCGCTGTCGCTGCTGTGCGCATCGGCTTGCGGACACATAGGTGTGGATCTGGAGGGCGACAAGCTCGAGACCGACAAGGACGAGCTGAAAGACGACGAGCTTGATGACGACATCAAGGACGACGTGTCCGACGACACCGCTGACGACGTCGACGAGCCAGTGAAAGATGCCGGCGCTTCCGACCACAACGATGAACCGGACGCGTCTACGTCGCCAGATGAGCCCGACGCCAGCATGCCCAAGCAAGAGCCCAAGGACGCGAGCGCACCGCCGGTTGACAAGGATGCCAGCGAAACACCCGCTACCGACGCAGCCGTCTTCAAAGATGCAGGTGAGACCGCCGCGGAGCAGGATGCTGGGGAGCCCGATTCAGGCAACACCGTAGATCCCCGAGCCTGCAACCCGGATTGCACCTGCACGGACAACGCGTGTGAAGAGCTGCGCTGCGAAACAGCCACCTGCAACCCAAGATGCGCCACCGGCAGCAGCTGCGTGGTCAAGATTGGCGACGCGACTTCCGTGAATGTCAACTGCGCGGAAGGCGCGACGTGTGAGCTTCGAGAGCCTTCCGGCGACAGCGTCAAGTTCGCCTGCGAAGGTGCCGGCGAGTGCACAGCGCGCTGCGGGGATGTCGTCAGCTGCAGTCTCGACTGCTTCGGCTCCAAGACATGCACGCTCGACTGCGGCTCAGCCCAAACCTGTTTAATCAGCAACTGTGGTGACGCATCGAGCTGTTTCGTGGTGCACGAGGATCCCAACACTCAAGCCGCCGTGGAGTGCGGCATCGACAGCCGCATCGAGTGCCACTCGAGCTTGCTAGCCTGCAACGCCGACTGTCCGCAATTGCTGTAGCTCTCGCCCCAAATCTGCCAAGCGCCGCTCGAGACAGCCGTTGGGTCTAGGGCAATTGTTCGAGCAACTCGTGCAGCGCCAGCTCGAGCGACTTGGCGCCAGTTCGAACCTGGGCTCCTAGCTCCGCCAACTGACGTTGGATCTGTGGCTGCGCGCAGTAGTGTTTGAGTACTGCACGCTCCGCGCGGCCCCGAAACAGGCGCGCCAGCTTATCGCTGCGGTGATTTGTGCGTTGTTCTGCGCTAGTTGATTCGAAACGTGCCCTGAGCTGGGCGTACAGTTCGTCGACTCCCTGCCCATCCGTAGCGCTCACCAGCGAGACCACCGCGGGGGTGTGCGGCGTCAGCAATCCCAGAGCGGATTCATACGCTCGCTGCATGGTCTGCGCCGAGCGTGGATCCGCATCGACCTTGTTGATCACGATCAGATCCGCCGCCTCCGTGATACCTCGTTTCAACGCCTGCAGCTCGTCGCCCGCCTGCGGGCTCAGCACCAGCACGAAGTCATCCACCAACTGAGCCGCCTCGAGCTCGCTCTGCCCTACCCCAACCGTCTCCACTAAGATCAGGTCGTAGCCGGCAATCTCGAACAGCGTGATGCTCTCCGCCAAACCTTCAGTCACCCCTCCCAGGTGGCCGCGACTGGGGCTCGGCCGCACAAAAGCTCGCTCGTGATTGCTGAGCGTGGGCATGCGCGTCTTGTCAGCCAACAGACTGCCTCCCGAGACATGACTGGATGGGTCCACCGCGAGCACCGCCACTCGGCGTGCATCTGCCAACGCCAGCTTGCCAAGCGCTTCGATCAACGTGCTCTTGCCCGCTCCAGGTGGCCCACTGATGGCAACCCGCTGAGTCATCGGATGGGCTGGCGCCAGAGCGAGCACTCCGGCTAAGGCTCGACGCTGCGTCGCCTCGGTGCTTTCAGCTAGTGTTAGAGCCCGCGCCAGGGCACGCCGGTCTCCGCTTTGCAGCCGCTGCAGCAGCTGCGCTGGTTCAATGTCAGTCATCTTCCAACAACGTCAGTACCCGCTCCGCGCACTCGACGAGTTTGGAGCCAGGTTCGAAGATGGCGGCGACTCCGCACTGGTGCAGTGCGGCATGATCTTGGTGCGGGACGACTCCACCCACAACCACCAGCACATCCTCGGCGCCGGCCTGGCGCAGCGCTTCAATCATTTGGGGGACGAGCGTCAGATGACCACCAGCTTGGCTGGAAACGCCCACTACATGGACGTCGTTGTCGATCGCCGCGCGCGCTACTTCCTGCGGGGTTTGAAACAATGCCCCCAGATCTACGTCGAACCCGAGATCCGCAAAACCGGACGCGATCACTTTGGCGCCCCGATCGTGACCGTCCTGCCCCAACTTCGCAACCAAGATGCGTGGCCGGCGCCCAGTCCGCTGCTCGAAGGCTTTGATTTTTTGCTCCAGCACTTGCCACCCTTGCTCATCAGCGTACCCGGCCGTGAACACCCCGGCAACATGGGTCATTTCGGGCGCATAACGTGAAAAGACTCGCTCCAGCCGTTCACTCACCTCACCCACCGTGGCACGGGCCCGCATGCACTCAACGCTCAACTCCAGCAGGTTGCGCCCAGCGCGCGCTCCTGCTTCCAACTGGTCGAGCGCGCGCTCCCAACGGCCGGGGTCGCGGCTGTCCTTCAATTGAGCGAGACGCGCGAGCTGCTGCTGCAAGACTGCGTGATTGTCGACGAAGCGTGCCTCCGGCTGAGGTTCAGCGGAGTCCGCAAAGCAGTTCACACCGATGAGCTTGTCGACGCCGCGGTCCAAGCGCAGCTGACGCTGAGCCGCCGCAGAAGCAATCCGGGCCTGCGGCACCCCCTGCTCAATCGCGCGCACCATCCCGCCTTGCTGCTCAATCTCTTCAACCAAGTTTCGCGCCCGCTGCGCCAACTGTTGAGTCAGTGATTCCACGAAGTAGGAGCCACCGAGCGGATCAACCACTTGCGCCACATCCGTTTCATGCTGCAAAATCAGCTGAGTGTTGCGAGCGACGCGCGCGGCCGCGTCGGAAGGTAGCGCGATCGCCTCATCGTACGAGTTCGTGTGCAGGCTTTGAGTTCCTCCGAGGATCGCCGCCAACGCCTCAATCGTCGTGCGAGTGACGTTGTTGAGCGGCTGCTGCGCCGTCAGGCTGACACCTGAGGTCTGGCAATGCGTCCGCAACCTCAGAGACTCGGGCTTTTCGGGCGCAAACCGCTCCTGCATCAGCTCCGCCCAAAGCAAGCGCGCGGCGCGCAACTTTGCCACCTCGGCAAACAAGTTCATGCCGATGCCGAAGAAGAACGACAGCCTCGGCGCGAAGTCATCGACCAGCAAACCCCGAGCCAACGCCGCACGAACGTACTCCAGGCCATCTGCCAGCGTATACGCCAACTCGAGTTCGCCCGTCGCTCCCGCCTCCTGGAAGTGATAACCGGAAATGGAAACCGGATTGAAGCTGGGCAGATGTTGGCTGCAGTACGCAATGATGTCCGAGGTGATGCGCAAAGACGGCTCCGGCGGATAGATGTACGTATTGCGAACCAGGAACTCTTTCAGAATGTCGTTCTGCAGGGTCCCGCGCAGCCGCCCGCTAGCTACACCTTGTTCTTCCGCGGCCACGATGAACGCTGCCATGATGGGTAGCACTGCCCCGTTCATGGTCATCGAGACGCTGACTTTGGACAGATCGATTCCAGCAAACAGACGCGCCATGTCGTCGACGCTGTCCACGGCTACACCAGCCTTGCCCACATCCCCGGGGACACGCGGATGATCACTGTCGTATCCGCGATGCGTAGCCAGATCGAAAGCGACGCTGAGACCACGCTGGCCCTCAGCCAACGCCTGGCGGTAAAACGCGTTGGAATCTTCCGCCGTGGAGAAGCCAGCGTATTGACGAATGGTCCATGGCCTGCCCATGTACATGCTCGCGTATGGTCCGCGGACGTAGGGGAACTGCCCCGGAGTCGTGTCGGCGTACGGCAGGGCGGACGAGTCGCTAGCGCTGTAGACTGGCGCGACGCTGAGTCCTCCGGCAGTGGTGCGCGGCAGAGGTGCCCGGCCTCGGCATTCAGCGACAACACCGGCTTCCCACTTCTCTCGTTCGAAGCTGAATTTGCCGGGGCCGCGCGATCGGTCTGCCATGGCGTTCAGCGCTTGCGGGCCAAAAGAATGCGCCCAAGCGCGTCCGAAGCAGCGCGGCACAGGTGGTCGGAGCGCCGGGTGACCTCAAAAGAATTGGTGAAACCGGACGCACTCAGCATCAGCGTGGGACGCCCTGCCACGAGCACCCGGGTGGCGCACAACTCGGATTGGGTGCTGAAGAACAATTCGCGGTCGCCAGCCTTGGCTGGCCCCAAATATTGTCCTGTCTCGATCGCCTCCGCCAAACCGCTACCGGCCTCCGCTATCACTTCGACGTCCGTGAAGCGCTCGGCGTTGCCCTCGGGATCGGTGCGCGCCCGCGTCTTCAAGCTGTTTCCGCGCACCGCGGACACCACGACCTCTTGGCACATCGCCCCCAATCCAAGCACCATCGCGTCCACCACATCGTCCGGCTTTTCAGCGACGGCGAGTTCACTCAAGGCAGTTTGAAACGACTGCTCATCGGTGGAGATGATCGTCCGCTCATCCGCGTGCTCGGGGTCAGTGGGTCGGAGCTCGGCCGACTCCGGAGTCAGAGAACTCGACCCAGCCTCCATCCCAAGTGGAGCATTCGAAGAGGACACTGCCGGCGGCCCCCCGGACCCTGGCTCAATCGATTTCGGCGCATGCACGACTACTTTCGGTGGTCCAACGGCGCCATTGCTCGACGAAGGCGGCGCCACGCCAGGCGAAGTATGCTGCTGCTGCACCACGACCCGCGGCGGGCCGGACGCACCTTGGCTCGACGGGGGCGCCACCCCTGGCTCGGTCTCCTGGGTTTGCTCTTCCTGGGCTTCAGGTTGCGCGGGCTGAGCCGCTGGGTTTTCGCCGCGCGCGACGATCAGCGTATGACCTGCCTCACCGTTCGAAGGCGCCACTCCGGGAGAGGTCTTGTCCACAGAATAGACAACCAGCGGAGTTCGCTCCCCCACGTCCAACATGGGCGGCTCCACAATTGGGTGGGCGGGCGCGGGCCTGGGCAGGGACGCCGGCATAGCCGCTGGTGCTACGCCCCGCGCAGTGGCAGGGGGCCTCGTGCTGGGCTTGCTCAGGGGCGCGATCCCAGGAGACGTGGCAGGTGGGTCCGAGATGGCGTCCGGCGCGAGTCGTACCAATGGGATGGGCTTGATGCTCGATCGGTCGGACGCATCATTCATCTTGGTTCCGTCCTGTCGCGCCGTCTTGGGAGCGAGTTCCCCTTCCAGCTCGATCAGTTGGTCGGTGATGTACTTCAGAGACCCCCGCAGCGCTCTGACCGGTGCGCGCAGATGGAAGCCGAACTCGGCGCGCGCGTGACCATCAGTGGGATCGGCCACCAACACGTCCACCACGCCGGTAGACGGCGTGAACCCGATCGGAAAGCCCAGGAGCCGTGAGCAAAGCCCCGCGGGAAGCCGAGCCATCAGCTCCCGGTACGGCGGCGTATTTTGCAGGGCAGGCCCTGTCAGGCGTTGCAGCTCCCACTCCAGCACGTCGACCATCTGTGGGCGACCTTCCAGAAGCGCGTGTAGGAAAGGCACCCCGTGCTTGGCGTAGCGCAGCAGCGCGTGCTCGATGTCATGCCGAGCCACGACATCCGCATGCATCAGGCGCTGTGCAAGTTCGATCGCCACGTTGTTTACTCTTCATCCACAGCCGGGCGGGAGCCAGCGGTATCTAGGCCGCGTCCGGTGGGACTGCACCCAGCTTGGCGCCCATCGGCACCAAGCTGGACACTAGCTTAGCCTCGCTCACACCGCAGCACCAGTCTCTTACTTTTGTGCACTCGCCGCTGGACAGCTCAACGACTTCACTTGTCGAATTGAAAGACGATTTCAGTCCGTCTCACCAGGCCCAATTCGTCTCGCGCCGCTCGCTCGACGTGCGCCGGGTCGCTCTTGATGCGCTCCACCTCGGCGCGCAGCCTGCGGATGTCTTCGGCCAGTCTGGAGACACTCAACGAGACTCTGGCCTTCTCCTCCTCCAGTTTCGAAAGCCGGGGCAGCCCGGAAGGAGACCAAATCAGCACCGGCACGGAAACCAACGCCACCAACAGCATGGTCAGGGGCAAGATCCGCTCGAGAAACAGCTGATGCTTCACGGGCGCAGGGTCCCACGTTTCGTTGCGCGTAGACCACAAATTGACAGCTTTCGTGGACCAGCATCTGGCATGACCCTCCTCGGGCCTGCGGGATCCCCCCGCGCGCCACTCCAGCCGGTCGGAAACGGACCCACATTTGCCGCCATCAGGCGGCTTTTTTGTCAAACCGTCCCCGTTAGCCCCGATTAGCCAGCCCTCCGAAAGGTCTAGTTTTTTTCCGTCCATAAATTCAGAAGGAGGTTGGCGTCGCTCCTGATATATTCCGCGCCCGGTCTGCGAGCCGGCATTGCCCAATCCCGGGCGTGCACGTCCCCACGCTGACCCACGAAGGAAATCCCCATGGAGATGGATGCACTCCGTGCAGAGCTCGAACAACTTTTTGAACTCGAAGACCTCTTGGACATCAGCCAGCGCAGCTTGGGGGTGGATCCCCTGGATGTGGGGGGAACTGCAGCCAAGGGTTCCTTCGTTCGTGCGCTGACGGACTATTGCGCAGAGCAGGATGCGATCGAGGCGTTGTGCGACGCTCTGATCGCCGCCAAACCTGAAGCGAGTGAACGCCTGTCGCGCGTGAGCTTGTCTGGGCTTGGCGAGGGTGAGCTGCAACCCGGGCAGACCTTCGGCCCGTTCACGATCACTCGCAAGATCGGCCGCGGCCCCACCGGCGTCACCTACGAAGCCTTGAGGGATGACGAAACCTTCCGCGTCAAGCTACTGCACCGCGCCTGCTGCCACGACCTGCGGGGCCTCAACCGCTATCTGACATTCGCCAGAATCGCGCGCGATGTGGAGCATCCTTCGCTCCCGTCCGAAGTCAGTGTCGAGCGCCTCGACGGTAGGTTCTGCGTTTCGCAACGCTACGTGTCGGGCATCACCCTAGCCGAGCGGATTGAAACCGGGGGCGCAGTACATCCCAGTGACGCGCAGGAGTTGATTTCGGGGATCTTGGGAGCCCTCAAGCAACTACACGACCGACGTCTGACTCACGGCAACATCAAGCTGGAAAACGTTCTGTCCTTTCAGGACGAAGACGGACGACTGCAAATCCAGCTTCAGGATCCTGGCACCGACCGCTTGGGTTCGAGAGCGCCAGCCAATGGGCACCTCGAGCTGCTGAGCGTCGGCTCTCCCAAAACGGTCGCTCCAGAGGTTGTCCAGGGCTTTGCCCCTACTCCGCGCAGTGACGTGTATTCCGTCGGCGCCACACTGTATGAGCTGTTGACCGGGCAGGCACCGTTTGCCGCCAAGAGCAATCTCTTGCTCGCCGTAGCTCACCTCAGCGAAGAGCCCCCTGTCCCCTCGGAAGTCGCTCCCCGCGGCGCGCTCAGCGAAGAGCTGGACGAATTCCTGCTGCGACTGCTCAGCAAAGATCCCGAGGAGCGCCCGGCCAATGCGGCGGCGGCCATGGCCGCTTTCGAAGAGTTGCAGCTGGTGCGCAGCCAGCGCCACAGCATCAGCCCTGAGGCGCTGGGTGAACGCCTCGAAAACTTCAACGACAACCCTGCGGATGAAGAAGCCGCGCTCGCATTGGAAGCAGCCGCGGACGCTGGCGGAGACAAGCTGGCCATCGCCGAGGCGTTCCGAGAGGCGTTCACTTCGCTTGACGAATCTGAACAACGCAGCGCCAAACTGGACGTCGGTTTTCGCGCAGGGCGCCTGTTGCGCAACTGCGGTGAGTTGGAGAACGCCGAAGCCGTCTACGCCCAGCTACTGGAGCTGGATCCGGGCAATCGGGTCGCGTTGACCGCGCTGGAAGACTTGCGCACTTCGCTCGGCAAACACGAGGAGCTTGTCGAACAGTGGCTGGAGCAGGCTGAGGCCAGCACCGACGCCGAAGACAAAGGCCGAGCCATGGCCAAGATCGGAGCCCTCTACGAGTCGCAATTGGACGATCGCGAGCAAGCCGTCGTCGCCTACACGCAGGCTCTGTGCGAAGATCCCAAGAACGCCGAATACGCCGAGCGCGTGGAACGCCTGGCGGGCGCTGACGCTCAGACCTGGAACGAGATCTTAGAGAGTTGCTCCGAGGTGCTCACCGGCGACTTGAGCGCCGAAGACAAGAACCCGCTGTTTGCCAAGGCGGGCGCTTGGTACGCGGACAAGCTGAAACGCTACGATCTGGCGCTGTCATGTTACCAGGCCATCTTGTCAACCGACGCTGCCAGCGAAGTAGCGCTGGAGGGGCTCACACAGATCTACAAGAAGGCTCAGCAGTTTGGCGAGTTGGTACAGATCCTTCAACAACGAGCGGACGCCGCCCCCACCCCCGCGCGAGCTCGTGACCTACGAGCAGACGCAGCCCAGGTACTCGACACACGCTTAGGCGACACAGATGCGGCCCGTGAAGTCTACGAGCACATCCTGCAAGAGGACCCGACCCACGAGCTCGCCAACGACCGCTTGGGCGCCCTGCTGCAACGCAGTGGAGATCACGAAGGCTACGCACGCCTGTTGCGGCAACGTGCCGACGCCACGCGCGGAGCCGAACGCGTCAGCTTGCTCAACCGTGCCGCTGAAGCACTGGAAGACCAACTGAACGCCGCCCCTGAGGCGCTCGCAGCCTATCGCCTGGTCGCAGCCGAAGACCCGACGGACTTGCGGGCACTGCGGGGCATGGACCGCCTGTACAGCAAGCTAGGCCAATACCGAGAGCTGCTGAACACCCTGGAGCAGCAGATAGGCATCGCCGCGACGCCGCGTCAGAAGATCACGCTGCACGAGCGTATCGCTTCCGTCTACGAAGAGGAGTTCCTCGACAACGCCAAGGCGGCCGAGCACATCGAAGCCATCCTCGACCTCGACCCGCGCAATGATAATGCGATGACGGTCTTAGCCCGTCTGTACCGCTTACAGGATCGCTGGCAAGAGCTCGCCGAGCTCTATCGCCGCCACCTGGATTGCGTGGAGGATGATGCGCGGCGCGTCTCGCTGTTGGTCAACCTGGCCCGTGTGTTGTCCTCGCAACTGGGACAGACTGAGCAAGCCATCGAAGCGTACGAAGAGGTCCTTGATCTCGTTCCTGACCACGCCGAGACACTCAAGGCATTGGCAGAGCTGCGCGAGACCCAAGGGGACGCGCACGAAGCTTTGCGCGCAGTTGAAGCCTTGGCCGACACCGCCGAAGACATGGCTGAGAAAGCCAAGCACTACGTTCGCGCGGCTGGCATCTTGGAAGCGCGCGGCGATCTAGATGCCGCGATCGAGCGCTACAAACTCGCCCTCGACGCCACCCCTGAAAACCCTCGCATCAGCGCAGCACTGCGTAAGGCCCTGGTGGCCACTGGTGACGCATCTTCTGCGATCGAATTGCTACAGACCGAAATCGAGGCGACCGAGGGCGACGCCAAACGCGCCAAGCTATCCGCGGAGATGGGTTACCTGGCTTTGGCTGCGGGCAACAGCGACGACCTCGCTGAGCGGGCCGCCAAGCGCGCCTTGGAGTGGGACCGCACCTCGACATTGGCATTGGCCGTCCTCGGACAGCTAGCGTTCGAAGATGAACGCTATATCGAAGCCTGCAATCACTACGAGAAGGTCACCTCTCACCTGGACGCACTGGACGGGGACTATGCCCTCTTGTGCCTGGTCAACTACATCGATGCGCTAATCCGCAGCGGGCAGTCAGACAAGGCAGTGCAGCCGGTCGCGCACCTGCGTGAGGTCGCTCCGGATGACGGCTATGCGGTGCAAAGAGTCGCCGCGGTGACTTTCGAACACGGGGAGCCGGAACAGGCGCGCGACTTCTATGCAGACCTCCTCCAGCGCTTCGAGTCTGAGCTGAGCAGCGAAGACAAGGCACTCGCCATGTACCGCCACGCAGAATCCGTCCGCCGCTGCGGCGACCTGGATGAAGCGGTGCAGCTGCTCGAAGACGCCGCCGACATGGACCCAGGGGCCCCAGAACCCCTGATCGCGCTGGCCAACGTGTTCGCTACCCAGGGGCAATGGGAAGACGTCTGGCAAGCCAAGACCCGACTGCTGGATGTCACACACGGAGACGATCGCGTCGCGCTGCTCTTGGAGATGGGCGAGATCGCCGCCGAGAAGCTGAATGACCGCGCCCGCGCAACCAAGAGTTTGGTCGCCGCGCTCGATGAGCGCCCCGATGATCGCAAGCTGCTCACTCGCCTGATGCAGCTATACAGCGAAGAAAAGGACTGGTCCAAGTTGGTTGACGTCGTGCTCAAGCTGGCGGACTTCGTCGACGACGCGAAGCAAAAGGCCAAGTACTTGGTCACAGCAGGCATGGTCAGCTCCCGCGAAATCGGTGACTTCGACGCGGCCCTGGCCTGTTTCGAACGCGTGCTCGAGCTCGACCCAACCATGGACAAGGCGCTCGCCGAGAGCGTTGCCATCCATCGTGATCGTGGCAACTACCAGGCTGCGGAGCGTTTGCTCAAGCGCAAGGTTCGCGCTGCCAGCGCCGCCAAGGACACGGACCAAATCCTCGAAGCCTTCGCTGACCTGGGCAACCTGTATCGCGAACACATGGGTCGGATAGACGACGCTATTGACGCGTTCGAAGCCGCGCAAACCGTCGACCCAGACAACCGCCAGCGCCTCGAGATCTTGGCGGAGCTGTACGCATCCGCGCCGGAAAGGTACTTCGACAAAGCGGTCACCGTGCATGGCCAAATCTTGGCCAATGACCCCTACCGGGCCGACGCGTACAAGGCGTTGCGCAAGCTATACACCGAGGCCAAAAACGCTGACGGTGCGTGGTGCTTGTGCCAAGCGTTATACGTGCTCAAACTCGCCGAACCGGACGAGGAGCGCTTCTTCAAGCGCATGCGTTCCGAAGACCCAGCCTACGCTCAGGACGCGCTCAGCGACGAAGACTGGTTCGAAGATTTGTTCCACGAGGATCTCGATCCTCTGTTGACGGCGATCTTCTCCGTGATTGAGCCGGTCGTGCTCGAGAGTCGTGGCGATGAGTTCGCCGATATCGGCTACGACCCAGAGTGGGCTGTTGACCTGACCCAACACCCGGAGGCCATCGGACAGACGTTGAACTACGCCGCCGGAGTACTCAGCGTCGAGCTGCCGCTCGCCTTCGAGAACACCAATGACCCGGGCGGCCTGACGTTCTTGTCCACCAAGCAGCCGGCACTGAGCATCGGCTTGGCTGCGCTTGAAGGCGATATGTCCCCGCAATCGATGGCATTCCTAGCCGGCCACCACTTGGCTTACCACCATCCCGGTTTCTTCTTGCGTCAACTGGTGGGTACTGGCACCGGGCTCAAGTCGTGGCTTTTTGCCGCGATCAAGTTGATATCTCCCCAGTTCCCCGTTGCCGCCGAACTCGAAGGAGCGGTCAACGAGGGTATCGAAATGCTCCAGTATCAGCTGTCGGGCCACGCCAAGGATGAGCTCGCTCGCGCAGTATCCAAACTACTTCAGGCAGCCACATCCCTGGATCTCAAACGTTGGATCGCCGCGGTAGATCTCACCGCCGACCGCGCCGGTTTCTTGCTCGCCCATGATCTAGAGACCGCCGTCGAGAACATCCGACAGTCAGAATCGAATTCGGCGGCCGCCCAACACCGGGTCAAACAGTTGGTGCAGTTTGCGATCAGCCCCCAGTATTTGCACCTGCGTCAGCGTTTGCAGGTGCACCTTGCTACTTGAAGGCCGCTATCCCTGAGAGAGCGGCCACTCCCTGGGACAGCGTCCGGAGACGCAAACCCCTCAAGGAGTCGCCGGCTGGCCCGGTCTGGGTGCTTTGGCCGGCGCCTTGGCAGGAGTCCTCGGTGGGCCAGCAGAGGTCCCGGCAGCCGCTGGCTTGGCCTCCGCGCTCTTGGGAGCCTTAGCGGCCGCCGCGTTGGGCACGAAGTTCAGCTGCGAGAATCGACCGGCAACGCGCCAGTAGTAGGCGCCGTCATCTGCCTTTGCGCGTTTGACCTTCGGGTCCATGTCGATCATGCCACGCTGCGTCGTATTGGGCTTGCCCAGTAGGCTTTGAGTGATCTCGCTCTTGTTCTTGTACTGGTCCGTGAACTTGAAGCTCAGGTTGATCTGCTCGACCGCGCTCAGCTCGACCGGATCTCTCAACCGGATCTTGCCTTCCGCGTACACCTCTAAATCGGGTCCACTGGCTTCGAACTTCTCCAGCTTGACCCGCCCCTGGCTGGCAGTCGCCTCGATCGTCAGATCTCCCGCCTGAATCGTGGGCAGCGCAAAAAGATCTCGGATCTTCTTCACCCCATCACCGACTTCCAGCGACGCTATTTGCAGATTGACCGTGCCCTCGGCTGCCGCGTACTTGCCCTCAGGCAGCGTCAACTCTGCTTCGCCGCTGACCGCTCCGGCGAGGGGCAGGCCCAGTGCGTCCGTCAGTCCGGGAAGCTGACCGGGATCCACCTCTTCGAATTCAACGCTGAGTTGGGTCGCCTCGTCCGAATTGGAGAAGCTTCCGCTCATCTCGCCGCCAAAACCGTCGACGTCAAATGTGACTTCGGTGGTCCCGAACAGCAGCGAAAACACCGAAACGCCGGCGTACGCCTCGTCGATGCTGATCACCATGCGCTTCGGGGGCTTTTTGTCGCTGGCGCCTGCTTGTTTCGGCTTGGGGCCAATCAGCTGAATGTCGCTCAACACCACCCCAGGGAAACGCCAGGACCAAGTGACGTCCTCGATCTGCATGCGTTTGGGTTCAGGGTTGCCTCTCTGCGAAGCGGCATAGCCAACGATGATCTTCTGCTTGAGCTTCTCGTAGGGAAACGTCCAGTAAGCAAAGCAGACGAACATGAACAGATAAACCATCGGGTAGGCGACCCAGGCGATGATCTTCTTGGTGCGCGGCGTTAGTTTGATCGCGCCGAGTTCAAACTGCGGGACCTTCATTCCGCCTCCTGCTCGTCTGCGCCAGGCTCCTCAGCCTCAGCCTCCGACTTCTTCGGTTTGTCGACCGCCGTTCGGTGGTACGCCGAGACCGTCATCGACGCGTCCCACTCATCCGGTGCCCCGCCGCGCTTGCGAATGTTCAACTTCGTAATGCTGATCGGATGCGGACTTTGAGCGATCTTCTCCAAAAACAAGATCAGCGGCCGCATATTGACCTTCTTGACCCGAATTTCCGTCGCCTGTTCTTCGTAGCCTTTGCCCTGAGGGACAGCCGGGCGATCCTTGAACTCGGGAATGTCCAGCTCCAGCTGTTTGGCCAGACCGTCCAAAAACGACGCCAAGGGCGGGGCAGGATTCTGGTAGCGGGCCAGCACCGCCTGGCTCTTCCCTTGCCGCTCCTGAATCTGGTCGCGATCAGCCAACAGACTGTCGATCACTTCACGCAACTGCTCGTTGTCGCCGCGTTTCGAGGACAACGTCGCCTGAAGTACCGTCGGCAACAGCACGACGACGATCAGCACGAACGCGCCAACCGCGGCGTTCAACAACTTGCGCTCCCGGGGTTGGAGCGCGTCCAGGCGTTCTCTAATGCCCACGACTACTCCTCCTCCCCTTCGGCGTCATCGGACTCTTCACCATCCGAGCTCTTCGCCGGCTTCTTCTCTTCTTCGCAACGCACTTGGAAGTCCATTGAGTATTTTTGCAGGTCCTTGTTGGGGACAGCCGTAATCTTCTCAATCTTGACGTCCTTGTAGCAGGGGTCCTGCTTGAAATTGTCCGCAATCTTTTGCGCATCTTCTGTCGACTCCACGACCGCGCGCAGCTTGACGTGATCGCGTGTCAGGTCGAGTTCCTCCACCTCGTGCTTGACCCCAGGCGGAACGTTCTTTGTCAGCGCGAGGATTAGGTCAAAACCATCCTGCTCCGGCTGCGGATCTTTTTCCGCCTTACCACCGGCTTCCAGCAAGTCCAGCACCCGATCGACATCATCTGTCTCCTCCTGCAGGATTTCTTTCGACAAACCTGTCATCGCCTCAGTCAGCGCAGCGTTTTCCGCGTCAAGCGCACGCCCTTCTGCCCAAGTCGAGAAGAGAAAACTGACCAAAAGCACGGCACCCAGCCCAATCGCGAGCGGGATCTTTTCCTGCAAGAAACCAAACCCGTGCTGGTAGGTCAGCTCGCCCTGGCGCAGATCCAGATCTTTTTGCCCGGCACGCATCCCCAACGCGATGCCGATCGCTTTGGCAAATCGCGAAACGTGCTGTTCGTTGCCCTCCGTCACGCCTTCGAAGTGAAGCTTCGGCAAGTCTTCCACGCTGACGCCCACATGCGCGGTCAGGTATTCGTGGATCCCGTGGGCCGCCGCCCCGCCTCCACACAGGTACACCACCTCGACCGGATGCTCGCTCGTCGCGGCCCAGCTGATGATGGACTGTTTCAAAGCCGAAACCATTTGTTTGGCATTGCCGGGCAGCCCCGCGACACCTATCGACAGCGTCCGCGCGGCTACCGTAACGCCCTCATGCAAGATCACCAGCTCACTGCGCAAATCGCCGAGGTCCACGACCGCGATGTAGCGCGGCTGACGCAATTCAGGACACAGCGCTGCCAAGTTACCGATTGCCAACGGTCCCACAGCCACTCGCTCCGGCTCGTGGCCAAGCGCACGCTGCCCCAAATCGATGATTGAGCGAACGGTGCTCGTCTCCGCCGCTGCCGCCAACACCTCGATGTTGTCGGCATGCTTGTCGCGCGGCAGGACGCGAGAATCGAACACCAGTTCATCAAAATCGATCGGGATTTGGGCTTCGAGCTCAAAGGGTAAGACGTCCGCGACTCGCTTGAGCGCAGCTGGCGGCAGGGCGACGCGGTGGATGTACACCTGCTCCCCGCTGAGCGCCATCGCCACCCCCTCGTGATGCTGCATGTAGCTGCTCGCAGCCTCGCGCAGGGCGTCCTCCAACGTCTCGAATGAAGAGCGGTCTACCTCTGAGAGCGCCTCCAGGTAGACGCGCCGATAACTGGTGCGCACCAATGCGACGCGAACGCTATTTTTCCGAATGTCTATGCCAAGTGTGCGGGCCATGGTTCTGTTGTTTAGGGCACTGTTATTTGGGGCACTGGTATTTGGGGCACTGGGTTACTCAATGCGATAGTAGATGATACGCCCGGCGGGATCGGGCTTGAAGGCTCCGGCAATGCTGCTATCGGGGTCCACACCGTTCGGCAAGTCTGGCTGCGCTCCAGCGGGCGGCTGCCCCGGAGTCTGAGCAGAACTCGAACCGTTGGGATCGAGCAATGCCGCTTCCGGCGGCTTCGGCGCATCCCGAAAATCCACCACGGCATGGATGCGACGCACAGTCCGACGCTTGCCGGACTTGGCAACCCCCGTGGCGTAGATGCTGAAGACTTTACTCTCCGTAGTGACGGCCTTCTCCAGCTCGTCAGAGCTATTGAACTTGACTGGCTGCAAGCCTGCCATCTCGATCAGCGGCGCGATCAGACCTTTTCCGCCACCCTGGATAGTCTGTACGAAGTTCTTGCCGGACGAAAACAGCGGAGCACCTCGGGTGATCATCCGCACCATCCCGACCATGGTCAAGAACTTCGCTTGCTCTTCAGCGTCGTTGCACAGCGGTGTATCAGGAACCGCCGCACCGCAGATGACCGCCAAGAGTGACTGCGCATTCGCCGTGTTGACGTTGAGTTTTCCCTGTCCCCACACCGTAACCACACGAGAGTGCGGGTCAAACGGCTGGGGCTCGACGAAGGTTGCCCAGAAGTCATCGGACACCCCGCGCACCATGTGCAGCTCTTCCAAGCTATCAAACGCGGCGTTCTTGCGTTCATAGCCGTCTTTCAGCAGCTGATAGTACGAGTCTTCTGTGCCAGTCGACACGAACTGACCCGACACGTCACACGGGTAGTTGTCCTGATCCGGATCAGTCCAGTCCACCATGGCCGAGCAGATCTGCTGGCGCGTGGTGAAGTTGCCATCGTGATCGCGCTCTTCGAACAAGGGATTGTACTGGGGTCCCGAGGTCAACCCAATGAACTGCAACGCAAAACGCTGCTGAGAAAATGCATCTCCGCGGGCCGCCATGTTGAAGTTGACTTTGGAATCCTCGTCAACCACCGTCAGCTCGAAACCAGCGCCGAGCATGCCCAGATTTTCACCTTCTTCCGGGCTTATCGGCGCCAAGCTCTGGAAGCGCTGCATGCCCGCTTCGTTGTTGAATACCCCAAGCACGGAATCGGAAAACTCCCACACGGGGATCTGACTAGGTCCGCCCAGAAACATCAACAGAGGCCCCAGTGCGGCTCTCATCGTCGGCTCGGAAGCGATCAGCAGGCGCGACAGATTGATAGCACTACGCGCCGCATACTCTGCTTTGATTCCGTCACGCTCACTCAGCGCATGCCCGAGATCCGCCGAAGTCTCATCCTGAAACTCAGTCAACATCACGGCCAAAATTGCCAATGACCCGAGCACCATCACCAACGCCACGCCACGCTGCCGCCGCATTCTGCGACGCCGGTAGCGTGTTGCTCGAATTGTCTGGCTGCGCGGTTTCATTGTGGGAGAGCAAAAGTGAGTGGCATCTGCATCGGCATAGCCACCTTGGTAGCGAAGGTGAGAGTTCCGCGGGCGCGGTCTTCGGCGGCACGCTGTCCGCCATTGAGAATGAGGGTGACTTTGACCTGCAATGGCAGGCGATCGAGCTGGCGAATCGCCTCAGTCGTATCCCAGCGCTCCTCCCAGCGGCCCGTCGCCGGATCCAGATACTCCAGATCGAACAAATCGATGTCAGTGGCCAACACCTGCGCGCGCCCGCCCTTGTCCCACTCCAAGTCGAGACGCGGATTGATACGCCGAACCAGATCGTACACACCGCTGGTCTTCGGATCTTCCATGCTGAAGTACGACACTTCCGCCTGATCCGAGGTGTGGGAATCGCGGTTCAGCCGGCGATACACGAAGGCGTTGAAATCCAATCGGTCCCCGGGTGACTCTGGAGTACCGACGAATGCCGTCCGAGAAGTCGCCAGGTTCTCATCGATCGGAAGATGCTTGGAGATGTACGCGCTTTGCAGCTCGCTGCTGATCCGACTCATCGCCATGCGGCCTTCACGATGCCGCTCTGATACCCGTCGGACGCCTTGTTTGCTTCGCTGCAGCGAAGAGAACGAAGTGAAGATCAAAGTCGAGATCATCGCCAGGATGGCCACGGCAATCAGCACTTCAATCAACGTGAAGCCCAGCTGGCGACGCCAAATCGCCGGTCCGGCGGTGGTAAGCGACGGCTTGGTCAACTTCCACCCCCGCCGCTGGCTGAGGTTCCCCCCGCGACGCCCAGCTGGTCCATGCCTTCGGCGGCATCGGCGTCGAAGCCTCCTTGCATGGGTGAGGTCAAGTACTGGATGGCGGTCAACTCCCGATCCCGAGCACCCTCTTTCCAGTGCACGGTCACGGTCACTTTGCGGATGCTCGCCTCGAGCATCGGCTTCAACGCTGGGTACACCATGCCCATGGCCATGCTCGCGATGGCTCCGCTGCCTTGACCGCTCATCAAGTCGGTGAGTTGATCGGTGCCCGCGCCCTTGTCCGCCTTGAGGCTGCCCTCTTCCAACTCCCCGAGCTGTCCCATGACGCCACCGACGTCACCGAGGCTACCTGGGGGTCCGCCAACCCCGGCGTCTCCCATTCCGCCCAACGGCATCTCCGGCAAGACCACTTGCTGCACGCTCCAGGAGCAGGTGTAGCGGTCGTCCGCTTCGCCTTCACAACACTCGCCATCGTCAGCTTGGTCGAGCAGCGGGTAGCCCTCCTTCAACAGGTCGAGCTCCACCTCGCTCATTTTGCAGCGCAGTAGACTCGGCGCGCGACTCAAGTGCGCGGCGCGGGAGTAGCTCCAGAACACACCGGTCTGTGCGGACAACACCACCGTCAAGCCGAGCCCGAGAATCGCGATCGCGACCAAGACTTCCAACAGAGTGAAGCCCCTCTGGCCCCGAATAACGCCGACATGGCACCCAAGACGACCGGCCATCAATCAACCTCCCGCTCGCCGAAATCCACGTCCACGTCGGGCTCGTCATACTCGACGGCGCCTCGGACGATGTTCGCGCGGCCGGTGAGGGCGCTCACGACAATGCTGATCCCCTCAGTCTCACCATGCCGGCGGATCTGAATGACGGCTTTTTCGGTTCCCCCACCGGGCCAAAAGTAGAGGTAGGCTCGCCCATCGATGCGCGGCTCGGTGTCATGCTCGGTCTGTACGGAAACGAACTCGATGCCCCGCCCCAGCGGACGACCTTTGGAGAGGTCATCAGCTCCCGGATCGAAGCTAGCCACTGGACTGAAGCGAGGTGGAGGCTCCCGCGGGCCCTCGAGGATGCGTTCCGTTTCTTCGCGCGCCTCTCGTTCCGCCTCAGTGGCGGGCTCGGCACCTGCAGTGGCGTCTTCTTCGTCGTCTTCACCCACACGGCGCAGCATGCGCCCGCTGGTCTCTTCGAGCAGCACGGCGTGCTTGTCCAGGTCCATCACCAATCGTGACGGCAGCCCGGTGGTATTCGAATGGGTGATCCCCATCCGAATTCCTGTCATCAAAAGCGTAGCTGCCGTGCGCTGGCGTGTCCCCGACAGGAGCCCTGTGCCGCTCACCACCATGGCGGTGAGCATGGCCACCAGAGCCACCACAATCAGCACCTCGATCAGAGCCAGGCCTCGGCCGCGCTGCGAGCGGCGAAACCTGACTACTTCAGGCAAGGTGGATAGACGGCTGACTGCTGATGGCATCAAACGGAGGTTTCAGTCCTCTTCAGACTCGTCAGCGTCCGACGGCACCTGGATGTCGTCGTCAGTGGAGCGCTTCTGATCGGGACCGGTTGAGGTCACGTAGATTTCGGCGTCGGTGCACTTGATCTTGAAAGCTTTGCCCCACGGATCTTCCGTGGTGCCAGCCTTGTCCAGGTAGCCATCCTTGCGCAGTTGGCTGAGCGAAGGACAATCAGAGCCGTTGTCCGTCTGCCAGAGCTGGACCACTTTGCGGATCTCAAGCGCGCCTTGCTTGGCGGTCTTGATCCGCGTCTCTTTCAGACGCGGCAGGTAGGCGAACGCTACGCCGCCCGCCAACATGGCCATGATCGCGACCACGATCAGCACCTCGACCAGGGTCACACCGACGTAACGCCGGCGCTTCTTAGCCAACTCAACACGCCATTGGTTGCGCAGTTGCAGCGCACTCAACTCTCGAACATTCATCTCACATTCTCTCCTTCAGCAGGTCAGTCATTCAATCCGGTCTAGTCCACCGGCCAATCCATCCGGTCCGTCACTGCTCAACAAGTAGGGCAAGTCGCCCCGCGGTGACGGACAGGTTAAGCGTAGTGGGTTACCCCACGCATCGCGAGGCACGCCCTTGAAGTGGGCATAAGGCTCGAGCTGGTCAAACTTCGTGGGACATTGCCCATCGTTGTGGGCCAAGTAGCTATCGAGCGCCACCCGCACGTCGCCCATGATAGCTCGCGTGCGTCGTTCGCCGGCGGCTCTACGTTCACGCACGCCGATCACCACGACCAACCCCAGAACGACCGCCACCGCTGCAAACGGGCGCGCGCGCTGCAAGCCCAAGCGCCGGATCAATCCGCCCCTTCTTTCCCACGGAAAGAAGATACGTTTCTCCAATGTGCGCTTGCGTGCCATCATTCCACCAAGTTGTTCATTTGCACCAGGGGCATCAAAATCGCCATCGCGATGAAGCCCACCATTCCGCCCATGACGACGATCACCAGCGGCTCCAGCAAGCTCGTCAGGGTGGCTACCTTGGTTTCTACGTCGGACTCGTAAGCGCGGCTGACGTTCTCCAGCATCTCCTCGAGTTGACCGCTCTTTTCGCCGACGGAAATCATATGCGTCACCATCGGCGGGAACTCACCGCTGCGCTTCAGCGGCTCTGCGATGCTCTCACCTTCGCGAATGGACGCGGTGGCGTCGGTCACGACGATCTCCAGCAGGCGATTACCCAGGACGTTTTTGACGATACCCAAAGCGATGAGCAGCGGCACGCCACTGGCAAGCAATGTGGACAAGGTCCGAGAAAAACGAGCCACGGCCACCAGCAGGTTCAAACGCCCAAACAGTGGCATCCGCAGCAAGAACGTGTCCCACTTGAGCCGCCCCTCTTCGGTGGATACCCAGCGGCGAAAGGCGAAAAGCCCTCCGCCGATCATCATTATCACCAGCCACCAGTATCCGGCTAGGAAGTCACTCACGGTGATCAACAGCGCCGTGTACCAGGGCAGCTCCTGACCGAGATTGTCGAAGATACTCGTCACCTTCGGCACGACCGCGACCATCAGCACGCCAACCAGCAGGGCTGCAATGATCGTCATCAGAACCGGATAAGCCAAAGCAGACGTGATCTTGCCCTTCAGACGCGCCTGGTCTTCCATGAAGTCACTCAAGCGTTCCAGCACCGCTTCCAGCGTTCCCGACGCCTCTCCAGCCGACACCATATTGATGTAGAGCGGCGGAAAAACCTTGGGATGCTCTGCCAGTGCCTTGGCGAAGGCCGTACCCTCTTTCAGATCTTCGCGAACCGCCGTCAGCACCTTCACCAGCGATTCTTTTTCAGTCTGCTCTCCTAGCGCCGTGATCGATTCGACCAGCGGGATCCCCGCACGCACCAGCGTGGCGAGCTGCCTGGTCATCACGGCGACGTCGCCGGACGTAGGACGCTTGAACACCGCGAACACGTCAATTTCGCGTTGGGCTCTGGCTTTCTGTTCTTCTTCCTCAGTGGCCGAGGTCAGCAGGATGCCTTCGCGACGCAAGATACCGCGTAACGCCTTCAGACTATCAGCATCACGATAGCCTTTGGTGTTCTTGCCGGTCTTGGCCTCAATACCGCGAAAAGCATACACGGCCATGAGCTACACCTCACCGATTTCATCTTGTTGAGTTGCCGCCACGACCTCTTCGACTGTGGTGATCCCCTTGAGTGCCTTGCGCGCTCCATCATCACGCAGCGTGTTCATGCCGCGTTGCTGGGCGGCTCGCTTGATGGACTGAGCGTCAGCGCTCTTGAGCACCAACTCACCCACGGCATCGTCCGCCATCAGCAGCTCGTAGATCCCCAGGCGCCCAGTGAACCCCTTGTGCTCACACTGATCGCAGCCCTTGGCGCGATATAGGGTCGGCATCTCGCCGACCCAGCCCGGTGGCTCGTAGGGCGCTTCTGGCACGACGTAGGCACTGGACAGCTTCTGCTCCGCGCGATGACGGGTGCGCTCCGGATCGATCCCCAACTGCTCCAGATCGTATGGAGTGGCCGTGTAGGGCTCCTTGCAGTACTTGCAAAGCACACGCACCAAGCGCTGGGCCAGCACCCCAATGATGGTCGACCGCACGCGAAATGGCTCGATGTCCATCTGGATCAGACGCGTGAACGCGCTCGCAGCGTCGTTGGTGTGAATCGTGCTCAGCACCAAGTGACCCGTCATCGACGCGTGCATCGCGATCTCTGCGGTCTCTTTGTCGCGGATCTCACCGACCATGATCACGTCGGGATCTTGGCGCAGGAAGGAGCGCAGCGCGCTCGCGAATGTCAGCCCAATCTTCGCTTGCACGGGCACCTGGTGGATCCCCGCAATTTCATACTCGACCGGATCTTCGGCCGTCAGGATGTTGATCTTGGGGCGATTGATGCGATTGATGCAGCCGTAGAGCGTGGTGGTCTTACCGCTACCGGTAGGCCCCGTCACCAGCACAATCCCGTTTGGACGGTGAATGAGCCGGTCCATCAGGTGAAAGTCCCGCTCGGAAAAGCCCAACTCCGTTAGATCGAGCAGTACGTTGGTCTTGTGAAGCAAACGCATCACGACGCGCTCGTAGTCTCGACTGGTCGGCACCGTGGAAACGCGGATGTCGATCGCACGCCCGGCGATCTTGAGCGAAATGCGCCCATCCTGGGGCAAGCGTTTTTCGGCAATGTTGAGGCCGGCCATGATCTTCACACGGGCGATCACGGAGCCCATGAATTGGCGGCTCGCCTTCTTGGCCACGTACAACTGTCCGTCAACGCGGTAGCGAACGACGATTTCCTTTTCCTCTGGTTCGATGTGAATGTCGCTCGCGCGCTCCTTCACAGCCTGGGAAAAGAGCCCGTTCACCCAACGGATGATGGGCGCTTCGTCGTCGGAATCCAGAATATCGACGACCCCTTCCTCGGTCTCCTCGTCCGTGGATTCGAGAGTGTCGTTCGTGTCTCGCCGCTCGTAGACGCGGTTGATGGCGTGTTCGACGACGTCTGGCGGAGCGGCAGTCGCCACGACCTCTTTGCCGAAACACGCCCGCACGTCGTCCAGCCCCTCGGTGTCGAGCGGGTCGCCCACCACGACTTCCACTCGATCCTCGTGCTCAGCTGTGACCAGCAACCGGTGAGAGCGCGCGTAGCCGATCGGCAGCCGAGTCCCGACATGGATTGGCACGGACTCCGGGTCGACGGTTTCCGTGAACGCGAGGCCGCATTCCTCGGCCAAGCAGCGCGTCACTTCGGCCAAGGTGGTCAACTTGCCTTGAACCAGCAGGTCGACGAGCGGGGTCCCCTTCTCTTCTTGCTGGGCAAATAGCCCCTCCAGCGCGTCCTCGTGCAGGACACCTTGCCGGACCAGGATGGAAGCCAGTGCGCGCTGCTGCATGAATGCTTACTCCACCCGATCCACGATTCCGGGGGTCTCTCCCGCGGAATCGATATTGCGCGCCACCGGGTTGATGCGAATCGGCGCTGCATCAGACCCTTTGGGACGCGCTTTCGCTGGCGTTCTCTTCTTTGGGGTGACCTTCTTCTTTGGGGTGGCCCGCCTCGGCGTGGCTCGCTTGGGAGCAGCTGTGGTGGTCACTTTTTCGGACTTCACCGAGCCAGCCAACTCCATGGGAATGCTCGGCTCGTGGATCTTCAGCTCCCGCGGTTGGCTCTCTCGGCGAATGCGCTCCATCTCCTCCAGGCGGAAGAACGCTTGACGCACATCCTCGACTAGACCGTTCGTGCGCGAGAAGTCTCGTGGCGGTTCCCAGTCGGAGGTGAACACGAAATAGCGATCCAAGAACTGCTGACGCTCCTGCATCTTGCGCTGAAACACACGACGCAGGTCTTGTTGGTCGCGGATCACGTGCGGCGTCAGAATGAGCAGCAAGTTCGTCTTGCGCATACGCTCGGTCGAGTTACGGAAAAGGAAACCGAGTACGGGCAAGTCGCCCAAGATTGGAACCTTTTGCTCCTCAGTGGACTTCGTGTCGCGCATCAAGCCACCGATCACGACGGTTTGCTGGTCATCCACCACAACGGTGGTCTTGGCCGTGCGCTGAGTGATTGAAACCGCGCCGAGCGCACCAGATGCCGCTCCGGTTTCGCTGATTTCTTCTTCGATCTCCAGCCGCACCTGGTGTTCATCATTGATGTGCGGGGTGATCTTGATCTTGGTCCCCACATCCGTGCGCTGAGCGTTGAAATTGAAACCACCACCCAGTGCACCTAGGGCGTTGCCCAACCCTCCCGCTTGGCCGCCGGCTTGTCCGGCCAGGCTTGCCAAGTTGCCGCCGCCAAAGCCGCCAGCAATGTTCGTTTGTAGTGGCACGTTTTCACCGATGTTGATCTCCGCTTCGGTGTTGTCGGTGGCAATGATATGCGGCGTGGACAGCACGTTGCTGTCACCGCTGGTCGCCAGGGCGTTCAAGAACACGCCGAACGCGGGCACGCTCACACCAGGCAAACCGGGGAGATTCTGGGTACCATCCAGCTCGGGCCCCCGCACGCCCAAAGCGAGCGCTTGAAGCTGGTCCGGCGTGGGCACAATGGAGTTGGCTGCATGGAAGCCACCCAACACGACCGTGTCGTCTCCCGCGCCAGCGGTGATGCCGCCGGGATACGCCAGCCCGAGCTCAGACGTGCGATCGACGGACACATCCATGAGCACCGCCTCCAAGAACACCTGCCGACGCTTCTGATCCAGCTCATTGATCACGAGTCGCAACTGCGCGAAGTCCCGAGCCGATGAAGACACGATCAGAGAGTTCGTGGCCACATCGGCCGTAAGCCGCACGTCACCCTCGAACATTTCGGCGACAGCGCCAGCCTGCCCCTTCTTGTTCTTGGTAGAGCTACTGCCGCTGGTTCCGCCCAACATGCGAGTCATCGTTTGAGAGAGCTCTTCAGCGTCCGCATGCTGCAGAGGCAGCACGTGGATGCGGCCTTCCGCGGCCGGCGCTGTATCCACGCGCCGGAGCAGCTCCAGCAAGCGCGTGTAGCTCTCCTCAGTGCCCACGACGATCAAGCTGTTGGTCTGCTCTTCAGCGATCACCCGACTTAGACCGCCAGTATCACCGCCTTCTTTCTTGTTCAGCTCGTAGATATCGTTCAACTGCTTGGCGAGATCCTCCGCCGAGCCGTAGTAGACCGGTTCGATCCACATCTTGGTGCTGCTGCCACCCACGTCGAGTTCCTCGACGATGCGAATCATGCGGCGGATGTTGCTGCCGCTGTCCGTCATGATCAGAAGCCCACCTGGATCGTAAACGGAGAGGTCGCCCTCTTTGCTCTTGAACTTGGTCAGTACCTTCGTCACTTCAGTCGGTGACGCGTACTTCAAGCGGTACAAGCGCGTGATCACGCGGTCCGTGTCCGGCACTGGCGCGCCACGCGAGTAGATTGGAGTGCCCTTGGAGACCACTCCGCCCGAGTCCACGATCTTGAGAAACCGACCGTGCGGCACCACGGTCATGCCGTTGGCATCCAGAATCGACAAGAACGCTTCATACGCCTCGTTGAGTGTCACCGGCGTGGGCGACACGACTGTCACTTTGATTTGCCGAACCTTGGCGCCGTAGATGAAGCGCTTGCCAGTCAACCCGCTGATGTGATTGACCAGCTCCGCCAAGTCAGCATCTTCAAGGTTGAACTTGACGCGATGACCACCTGGCTTGGGCCGATACGGCGTGCTGAGCTTGGTGTGCAGCTCGTCAGTGGTGGTTGGAGGATCCTCCGCGGTGCCCGGAAGCTCCGCGGGCGGTTCGTTGGCCAGCGGCGCCTTGTTGAGCCTGCCCGGGACCGGGGCAGCCGCTGGGGTCGTGGCCTTGGCGTCCTTCTTTTTGGCATCGGCCTGTTTGCCCCCGGGCTGCTTGTCGGCCTGTTTTGCCTTGAGCTTGGCCTTCAGTCCGCGGGCTGAGCGAAGCACCTTATCCCCGGGCTTTTTGGGAGCAGCCGCTGGTTGAGCCGCTGCACTCGAAGAGAGCGCCAGGCCAGACAGCAGAACGCTGACTACTGCAATCAGAGAGATGGGACGGTTGATGTGATTTGACTTCATGACGGCTTGGTGGTTGTCGGCGCCAAGGACAGAGAATTCGTTCTTCATTTGATGTTGAAGTCGATGTTCATCGGCTTGCCGCGCCTGGTGATCTTCACGTTGAGCTTGTTCGCCGTGCGCAGACGCGCGTAAGCATTGAGAGCATCCTCTGGACTGCTCATGTTGAATCCGTTGATGGTTTCCAATCGGTCGCCGTTTTGCAGCCCGAGCGTGCCGAGCAGCGTATCGCCGCGAATGCCGAACAAGCGGATGCCGACCGTTTTGCCGTCAGCCCCCTTCTCGGGCACGATACGCGCCGAACGCATCAGCGTTGCTTGGTTTTCCAAGATGTTGTCGATCACAGCGCGGTCGACGTTGAACTCGGAATCGCTGACCTTTTCGATCTTCTCAGCGATCTCGTCGGGAACCTTGGGCGCTCCGCGGCGCTTGGCGGGCTCGGGCGCGGCGGGCTTCTCTTCCTGCTCGGGTTTGGCAGCTGCGGAGGGTCTGGGTGCGGGCGTCGACTTGCCCGCTTGTTCGTCGGTGAACAACAATGCCTGGCATAGCTTGTTATCTTTTACCATCCAGACAGCGGGGCTGGCTTCTTGACGGTTGAAGCCAATGTAAGCCACTTGCATGCCCTCCACCTCATCGCCGACCCGGCGCAACGAACCTTTCTCTTCCTTGCCCGCCTGCATCAGTGCGACCGACCACTCTGGGTCCGGGGATTCGGTGACGATGTGCAGCTTGACGCCGTCGCAGGGCGCCGCCGCCAGCGGATCCGACAGATCGACTTTCTTAGGGGTCAAGTCCTCGACCGTGGGCTCTGGGACCACCGGTTTCGGATTTAGGTCTGTGTCGTCGAACGGATTGCGCGCGATGACCGGCTGGGCGCTTCGCGGTTTGCGTTGCTGAACGGCTGAGGTCGACGGTCCCCCGCGCAAAGTGCTTTCGATCAGCTCTTTCGGGTTCGTGGCGAGCGCGCTCGAGGAAACCAGCTGCACGACTCCCGAGGCCTGGAGGTAAGCGATGACCGCCAAGACCAGGCCGATTATCACCGGGAAAAACTTCTTGATCAGCGTATCGAAGGCCATGGACAGTGCTCGGCTTTAAAGCGAGAGGCGTGCCAGAGGTCAATGCTCAAAACGCAGGGAATTTCAGGTGTTCCAGACTCGAGAGAGCGCGAGTTTGCGCCATCCTGGCAGGGCCCTAGAGGCGCTCCGCAGCTTTGCGACATTTTGACAAACCGAATCTTCGAGGGCGGCTCACAGGTCTCAGCGAGGTGACTCGTCCAGCTTTCGGTAGATGGTCCGCGTCGAAATCCCCAGCAGTTGCGCCGCCAGGGCTTTGTCACCGTCGGTGTGCTTGAGAGTCTCCCGGATCAGCCTCAATTCGACCTCTGCCAGCGGCGTGCCTAGCGATATCGTCAACGCTTCCGGCACCGCAGGATCGGCCTGGGCAACGACATCCGGCAAATCCGAAAGTGCCAAGGTCTCTCCCCGACAGAGCACTGCCGCCCGTTCAATCACGTTCTGCAGCTCTCGCACGTTGCCAGGCCAGGGATAATCCAGCAGTTTGGCCATCACGTCGGGCGCCACGCTGAGCCGCTCCCGGCCGTTCTTCTTGCAGTAGACCCCCAGGAAGTGGTCGACCAACAGGGGCACATCCTCACGTCGCGAACGGAGCGGAGGGGCCGTCAGGGCGATCACGTTCAGCCGATAGTAGAGGTCCTCGCGAAATCGACCGGCGTCGACCTCAGCCTGCAGATCGCGATTGGTCGCGGCAACCACTCGAACGTCGGCTTTGACCGTATCGCCGCCAACCGGCTCGTACTCTCCCTCCTGCAGCACACGCAGCAGCTTGACCTGCACCGCCGGGGTCAATTCCCCGATTTCGTCGAGGAAAAGCGTCCCGCCACGGGCGCGGGCAAAACGTCCCTCGCGACGACTGACCGCCCCGGTGAACGCTCCTCGTTCGTGGCCAAACAGCTCCGCTTCCAGGATCGACTCGGGGATCGCCGAACAGTTGACTGCAACGAATGGACCGGACTCGCGGGCGCTTTTGCCGTGAATGTAGCGAGCCAGCAGCTCTTTGCCGGTACCGCTTTCGCCCAACACCAGCACCGTAGCGCTCGAAGGCGCTGCCTGAGTCGCGATCTCTAGGACCCTCCGGAGGCTAGCGCTTTGTCCAATGATTTCGCGGTTGGAAAGCAGCTGCAGCTCCTTCTTGAGGGACCGGTTTTCCGCGATCAACGAATGGCGGTCCGCCGCTTTGCGCACGCTCTTGATGATGTTCGCGCGCTTGAGCGGTTTCTCCACGAAGTCATAGGCGCCGTCCCTCATCGCTTGCACCGCGTTCTCGACCGTGCCGTATGCCGTCATCAGCACCACCTCGGTGTCGGGGCTGAGTTCTTTAACCGCTTTGAGTAGCTCCAGGCCGCTGGTGCCCGGCATCATCAGATCCGCGAGCACCACCTGCACTCGATGGGTACGCAACAGCTCGAGCGCCCGCTTGGCGCCGTCAGCCGGCAGCACCCGGAAGCTTTCGCGGGAGAGGATCTTTTCGAGCGAAGTGACGTTGGCGGGCTCGTCGTCCACCACCAACACCGTCGTTTCTGCGGATGAGTCGGGTTGTCTTTCGGATTCTGTCATATTGGAATCTCCCCCGCCGGATTGTCTCCAGGCGTGACACAGTGTCAACTGCCTGGACATTCCGTCTATTCCCTGGATGGGAATTCAGTAGTTTTCCGCCAACAAACCAGCCAACCGTTCAGTGATTGGCGAACTGGGGCCGCTTCCCTCAAGAACGCCCTGACAAGCTGGCGAAGGTCGAGGCGGTGTTCCCGACATGCACATCGCCTTTCCGCCGAGCTCTGCCTGTGGAAAGCAACATCACGCGCGGCCCGCTCATTCACCGCGACACACGGCAAGCGTCGCTTGCTCGACAATCGACAGAAGCTCGTCCAGGTCTGCATCCGGGATATTAACCGCCGGCGCGACGTAAACGACGTTGCCCAAGGGGCGCACGTAGGCCCCAAGTTGCAGCGCCTTCTCGTATACCTGCCAACCTGCCCGCTCCAGGTAGCCTCCGTCGGAGCCGATGTTCAAAGCGCCCATCATGCCGAGACTCCGGGCATCGCTCACACCGTCGATCTGACCCAAACGCTCAAACATGTCAGCGATGCGCTCGGCTTTCGCCACAATTCGCTCCAGCACGCGCTCGTCGCGATAAATCGCCAGCACCTCTCGAGCGATGGCTGCGCCCAGAGGATGGCCGCAATAGGTGTGACCGTAGAACAGAGCGCGATCGTCCGCGCCCAGGAAGCCTTCGAAAATGCGCTCCGTGGCCAGCGTCGCCGCCATCGGCAAAACCCCCGCAGTGAATCCCTTGGCGACGCACATCACGTCAGGCTCTATCGCAGCGTGCTCTGAGGCCCACATCGGCCCGGTTCGCCCATAGCCCGTGAAAACTTCGTCAATCACCAGGAACACGTCATGCTGAGCTGTCACTTCGCGCAGGTGCCGCAGAAACTGGGGGTCATACATACGCATGCCACCGGCGCCCTGCAGTATGGGCTCGACCACACATGCGGCGATCTCGTGCGATTGCTCGGACAGCGTGCGGGAGAGTGCGTCAAAGGCTTGGGCGTGGCCGTCCGTACCAGGAGGAACATGCACACATTCCATCAATGCACCGGCGAACGGTTTGCGAAACACTTCGACCCCACCCAGCGCTGTCACGCCCAACGTCTCACCATGAAACGCATCACTCAACGCCAAGAATCGCCGTCGCTCGGGTCGACCGTTTTGCGCCCAATATTGCAGACACATCTTGATCGCGAGCTCCACCGCAGTCGAACCGTCATCGCTGTAGAACACCCGGCTCAATCCCTCAGGGGCGACGGCGCAGAGTTCTTCGGCCAGCAGCGCCGCCGGCTCGTGGGTGATGCCAGCCAACGCCGTATGACACAGGCGCTGACTCTGCTCCGCGAGGGTGCTCAGGAGGCGGGGGTGGTTGTGCCCCAACAGCGAAACCCACCAAGACGAGTTACCATCGATGAACGAGCGTCCATCCAAATCAAACAGCCTCGAGCCTGAGGCGCGGGCGATGACGAGCGGCTGCGTCTCACCGATGTAGCGATCCATCGGTGTGTAGGGATGCCAGACGTGGCGCTTGTCTGCAGCGACAATGCGCTCGCGCAGCTTGCGCGCTTCAGGGTGCAGGCTGCGAGGGGTCGACATCTCGATTGACGGTGATCGTGGTGGTTTCAGCCCGTTCGTGCGCCGCACGCCCCGGCGCTCCCGGAAGACCCAGTTCGATGCGATAGTCGCCGCTTTCGAGGTTGCGCAGCGCGTAGCGCCCAGGCTGCAGGCTTAGGGACTGCTGCGCGCCGCTGGGCTCAATTAGCCTCACGCTGACGGTCGCTGAGTCTGCCGCCTGCTGAAAGCCGAGACTGGACTTCGGCAGAAGTACGAAGTTGAGCTGAACCTGGTCGGCGGCGCGGGCTCCATTGAACGTACCGTGGGGGCTGAGGACCACGAGCTCGTGTTCCGGAGCATCCGACTCGGGACCTTTCGGTGTGGACTCGGAGCCTTTCGGTGCAGAGCCGTCTCCGGCCGCAGGCGCGGCTTCTGCCCGATCAATCTCGAACCGGATGCGCTGCAGCTTCACGAGAGCGGCTGGGCCTTTTACCTCATCGACTTGGTCTTCAGGAGAAGCGGCGCGCTGCACGAACGCCACCAAGCGATGTTGACCAGGGTGAAGCTGGTCGAACTCGAAAAGTAGGTCTCGCAATCGCAGACGCTGCTGCGCGCGATCGACCGCGCGCGGCGCAAACGCATCCAACTTGAGCATCAGCTGCTCATCAGCCGCCAGCGGCGGCCGGCGCCACTTGATCGTCGCCCCGGCTGCGTCTGCATGCCGGATAACCTGACCTGATCGCGGCGCAAGGATGACATCCATCGGCGCCACGGACTCTGCGGGCAAGCTCTGTACTTGGACTGTAGGAGGAGTCACTGGCTCGGCGGTCACGCTCGCCGCCGGCGCGATCGCGGCGGACTTGGACGTGGTGGGCGCAACGCTGGGCTCCGGCGGCGGGAGCGGCGCCCGCGGCTCATCTCCGGGCTGCTTGCAGCCGACCGCCAATACTAGCGGCAGCAGCAAGAGCCCCCTTCCCAAATTTGGCCAGCGGTCGTCCGACATGGCCCGAAACTAGCGATACGGCTTTCCGATGCAAAGCGAACTCGACGCAAATCTGGGTTCAAATCCGAGGTCAAGAAGCAAGAATGCGGCGCTTTGCGGGTTGGCCACGGCCGCCGGTGGTGCAGCGACGGGTGATCTGCTAATCGGGTACATTCGGGAAAATGAGCTACGTCGTTCTGGCCCGCAAGTGGCGTCCGCAAACCTTCTCTGACTTGGTCGGTCAGGGTCACGTCTCACAGACGCTTGCCAACGCTATCGCCAATGACCGCGTCGCCCACGCATTCCTGTTCACGGGCGTACGCGGGGTCGGCAAGACGACCAGCGCTCGCATTCTGGCCAAGGCGCTGAATTGCATGAGCTCTGACGGCCCCACCGCAGAGCCGTGTCTCGAGTGCAGCGCGTGTAAGGAGATCACCGACGGCCGAGATGTGGACGTGCAAGAGATCGACGGCGCCAGCTATACCGGCGTCGATGAAGTTCGGCGTTTGCAGGAATCGCTGCCCTATCGTCCCAATCGAGATCGCTTCAAGATCTATATCGTCGACGAAGTTCACATGCTGTCGCAGAGTGCATGGAACGCGTTCTTGAAGACGCTGGAAGAGCCACCGCCGCACGTCAAGTTCATTTTCGCGACGACGGAGGTGCACAAGGTCCCCGTGACGATCCTGAGCCGGGTTCAGCGTTTCGACTTCAAGCTGATCCCGACGAAGCTGATCATGGATCGCCTGGCGTATGTGCTGGAACAAGAGAACGTCAAAGCGGATACAGCAGCGCTCACCATCGTCGCCAGAGAGGCGGCGGGCAGCATGCGAGACGCGATGAGCCTGCTTGACCAAGTCTTGGCTTGGAGCACCAAAGAACTCACTGGCGACGATGTGGCGCGCGTGCTCGGCGTCGCCAGCCGCCAAGCTGTACACGAATTGGCCGAATCGTTGATCTCGGGCGACGTAGAAGCCGCCCTGAACCACGTTGCAGGACTAGCTAACCAGGGGTTTGAGATGGGCAACGTGGCGCGGGATGTGCTGGCCCTGCTGCGCGACATCGTGGTCTGCGCCAGCTGCTCCAACTTCCAAGAACTACTGGATCTGCCGGACGAAGAGCTTGGCAGCGTGCAGCGTCTGGCTGAGCACTCGACGGACGACTTGCTGCGACTGCACCAAGGCTTCTCTGCCGGCTACGACTCGGTGGCGACTAGTGCCCAGCCACGCGCGGCGCTCGAAATGCTGCTCGTGAGATTGGCGCGGCGTCCTCCGCTGATCCCTGTCGATGACCTCATCGAGAGGCTGATTGGGCTCGAAAAGCGGCTTCACGGGGGGCGCGGCGGCGGAGGCCGCGCATCCGGGCCCCCCGCGGCCGGCCGCGGTTCGGGTTCTCCGGTCGCCCATCGGGGGCCACCTGCTGCTGCGCCCGCCGCGGGCCGCAGCCTGGAACGCAGCGGCGCTTCGGCTCCCCAAGAGGCAACCGCGCCCAGAGAGCGAGCCGCCGGAGCTAGCGCCCCATCGAACCCACCCGAGCCGCCGGCGCCGGAACCTCCAGCCCCAAAACCGCCACCGCCGAAGTCGCCTGCACCGGCGCGCCAAGCTTCTGCGGACTCTTCCCTGCGGCAGTCTCCTGAGTCTCTTGCGCCCGATTCGCCTGAGTCTGAGTCGCCTGAGTCTGAAATTGAGTCTGAAACTGAGTCTCTTGCGCCCGCGTCCCCGGTGCCCGCGCCGGACGCGAACCCATCAGGACACTCTAGTAGCGCTCCGACCGCAGACTCTGGGCCAGCTCCCGAGCCCGCTAAAAGCTTTGACGACCTCGCCCCAGTCGAGCGTTGGCGTTCGATCGTCGATCGCATTCGCCCCGGGGATCCGAAGCTCGGAGCGTTTTTGGATCACGCTCAGGTGCTGAGTGTCGAGCGCGAAAGCATCTTGGTATCCTATGAACATGACAGCGTGTTCCCCGCGGGCTTAGATCCAACCGAAACGAGGCTGGCCGTCACGCGCGCAGCGCGAGAGCTGCTCGGCTCGAGCCCATCGGTGGAGCTGAAATTTGGAGCAAACGGAACGAGCGCGGAAACCGTGTTCGAGCAAGATAGACAAGCCCGAGAAGCGAAGCGCAAGCAAGCTATCGAGCAAGCTCGACAGCACCCAGCCGTGCTGGAGGCCGTACGCGTTTTTGGCGCACGCATCAAAGGCATCGAACTTCCGGATAGCTGATGTTACCTGACCGCTTGCGCACCCTAGTCTATTTACTCGCACGCCTACCGGGCGTCGGAGAGAAGACAGCCCAGCGATTTGCGCTGCACTTGGCGCTTGAGGGCGATGACCTGGCGTCGGAGCTCGGCAGCTCCCTGAGCGAGCTCCCTTCGCAGATCCGGAGCTGCGAACGCTGCGGCAACATCGCGGAGGTGGACGGCGAAGGCCATGCCGTGTGCCGCGTGTGCCGCGACGACCAGCGCGACTCGCAGCTGCTCTGCGTCGTGGCCAAGGTGCAGGACCTGCTCGCGGTCGAAAGCAGCGGAGCGATGCGCGGCCGCTACTTCGTTCTCGGCAGGCTGCTGTCGCCGCTGGATGGCATCGGGCCTGACGAACTCCCGCTGGGGGAACTGTACAAGCGTATCGAACAGGACCAGGTGGCAGAAGTCATCCTGGCTACACCGCCCTCGGTCGATGGGGAAGCCACGGCACTTTTTCTGGCTCGGGAGCTGGCGAAGAAACAGCTGAACGTGACCCGCATCGCCAGCGGAGTCCCCCATGGGGGCGACTTGGAATTCGCCGACCAGATCACCCTGGGCCGGGCCATTTCGGGCCGCCGGGGCATCGACCCCGGGGACGGAAACAGCGGTTGATTCAGGCGCAGGAGCGACGTAAACGTGACGCCAGAAGATGAACAAACACAGCGTTTCGTCGCCTGATGCTCCCGCCGCCATCGGCCCCTATTCGCAAGCGATCGCTTGCGACGGTTGGCTGTATCTGAGCGGGCAGATCCCGCTGGATCCATCAACAGGGAAATTGGTCTCGGGCGACGTGGCCGCCCAAACGCAGCGCGTGCTCGATAACCTGGCGGCAGTGCTGCGCGCCGCGGGCGCCGATTTCGACCGGGTCGTCAAGACGACCATCTACTTGAAAGACCTAGCAGACTTCACGACCGTCAACGCGGTCTATGCCCAACGCTTCAGCGACAACCCTCCAGCACGTGCGACGGTGCAAGTCGCCGCCTTGCCCCTCGGAGCCAGCGTTGAAATCGACGCGGTTGCTCGTCTCGCTGAATGATCCGCCCTGCGAACAGTTGCCGGGTATCCCCGCTCCTGCGTAAGGTTTGAGCCATTGTGGCTGCTAACGGAACGAGCGCCAAACATATCCAAGAGAAGCTTATGTCCCAAAAACAGACGTTCACCAAAGACCAACTCGAAGTTGATGCCGACGCAGCGCTCGCTCTGATCGAGCAGGCCGGTGACGCAGCCTCGAGTCTCGTCGAAGCCTGGGTCTCTGCAGGAAACGCCGCCGCAGTACAAGAAGTGGCCGAGCGGGGAACCGGAACGACCCGCAAGCTGGCACGCCGCGGCCTCAACGTGCTCAAAGCGAAGCGCATTCCCATCCCCGAGCGGCATCGCAAGAGCAGCCTGGTCTCCAAGGGCAAAGCCGAACCAGAAGCTTGGCTAATGCCCCCCGACGCTGCCGGGATCCGGCTATTGGCGCTCAGCCGCGGCTTGTCGGGCGATATCATCCACGCCACCATCGTTTTCTTCAGCGACAGTATGGGCGTGCTGCGCGTCGAGAATTCCGAAACCACGCGCAACAAGCTCAAGAGCCGCCTGAGCAAGCTTTTGCCAGGGGCGGGCTATGGCGCGGTGCAGGTACCAGTTGACTGGGCACGCTACAAGGTGGCCCAGGCGCGCGAGACTCACAAGAAGAACAAGGCCCCTGAGCCATTGGGCTTTACCAGCGCGCAGTCGCTACTAGAGCCCGTGCCCGAGCAGGCCCCAGATCACCCGTTTGATGCGGAAGGGTTCGAGTTCTCTCTGGATGACGCCAAAGAGTTATCCAAGGGCTCCGGGTCACTTCACCACATGCCGGAGTTTCGCGCTTGGCTGCCCTCCCAAGCATCGGTGCAAGAACTGCTGAGCAAGGTCGGTCAACGTTTTGAGCCCGGCGAGGAGCCCACGCAAGACAAGGTCAGCGAGTTCCTGAAAGAAGAAATGTTGGCGGCGACCGATCGTTACTTCACTCCAGAGGTGCGTGCAGAGCTGCTCACCCGAATGAAGGACTCAGGCTTGTCGGTTTTGGCACGCGCGGGTGAACAAGAGGCCCTGCAACTGGCGGCGACCATGCAGGTAGTAGACAGCTGCGGTCTGGTCACGGATCCCCCCCAGGAGGTACCGTTTCTCAGGGCATTCTTCGAGAAAGCCGTCAGCGTGCTGATGGCCCAATCCGGCGGCAAGCTGAGTATCCCCTTGCCGCGCCCTCCTGCGCCCGCCACCACTGAAGGTGACAGCGCCGACGCACCCAGCGAGGGCTGAGCCAGGCCGCGTCACGCGCGCGGCGTCTTGTGTGTCGCTACCGAGCAACACAAAAAAGAAAGACGCGGAGCCGTTGGCTGACTCCGCGTTTTCTGACAGGCGAAAGTAGGTCGCGGACCTACGGGAATCGAATCAACGCCTCGCCGTCAGCGTCGATCTGGAACGTCACGCCATCAGAGCCGGCACCGCAGGTCATCGACTGCGCTTGGTCATCGTCGTCATCCACCTCACAAGAGCTGGGCTCACCACGCAGGTTCACGCCCTCCGTCGCTTGGACCTGCATCGTGTAGTCGCCGGAGCTGGGCAGCCCCACCTCGATGTCACCGAAATCGGTCACGAGGCGTGCGCTCTTGCTGGGCACCTTCTCGAAAACGGCAATGATCTTGCCAATCCCGGATTTCATGGCGACCTGCTCCAAGTCGTCAGAAGTAAACGGCGAATCGATGGCGATCTTGCCCTTGTTATTGATCACGACGCTGGTCAACTTGCTGGCATCCTCTACGTCCACATCACCCCCGCTGTCGCGGTCGATCTCGAGTTCAGTGGCGTCCCCGGTGAATTCGAGATTAGCGAAACCTGGCAGGTCACCGCCGAGGTCAACCTTGATAGCTCCGTCGAAGTCCGCCGGAATGGAGACGACGGCAATCGAGCCCAAGTTGCTTTCACTGTCCCCTCGATCCGAACTGACAGTGATTCTGCCGGAGCTCTTGGAGACGTCGTTGGTCAGATTCTCCATGGTAGCGATCACTTCCTTGTCGGACCGCCCCTCCGCGAGATCGACCTGCGCCCGAAAGCTCACCTCTACCTCAGTGTCACTATCTCCACGAACAATCTTGAGCTCACGGATGTCACCGTTGATCAACAAATCGTCGCCAGCTTCCCAGTCTTCAGCCAGGTCCTGTTTTGCTTCATCGGTAAAAGTCTTCAAGCCCTCGATCTTGGTGCAGGTATCGTCATCATCGGCATCCACCTCGTCGCGCTCGGCGTCGTTGCAATCGCGCGCCGCGCAGCCCATGGCTCCGCCGTAGGCCAAGCCAACCAAGAGTCCCGTCGTAAGCAATTTCGTGAAAGTCATAAGCAATATCCTCGCACAGCAGTCCTACGCCAACGCTAGAGAAATCTCCCCTGCCCCCGGGAGCCGGGGCGTCAGCCTCCACCAAAGTGGAGCGCCTAATCTACTGCAGCTGCAGCTCAGTCTCCACCAATCGACGAAATTCCGCATGTAATTGGGTAGTTATCGGACCTGGCCTGGCGTCACCTACAGGCACTCCGTCCACTCTGACAACCGGCACCAGTTCACGAATGCTCGACGAAATCAGCACTTCATCAGCAGCCTGCAACTGCTCAACGTTGGGCAGGGCAAACTCCGTCTCAATGCCCAAGCGTTGGGCGGCCTTCAAGATCCGGTCCCGAGTGATCCCCGGCAAGATCCCGGCGCGCACCGGCGGGGTGAGCAAGCGCCCAGCCACCACATAGAAAAGGTTAGAAGTCGCGCCCTCCACGACATGACCTTGAGCATCCAAGATCAAAGCTTCGTGGGCGCCTTCGGCCTTCGCCTCCCGCATCGCGAGCACCGCGACCAGATAATTGCCAATCTTGGCCCCCTCCGCCGCGGTGGCATCGGATGGGCGGAGCGTCTTGAACGTCACCGTCGCCACACCGTCACGGTAGGCGCTTGGTGGCAGGGCTTTCAGCTGCTCGACGATGATCACTCGCGAAGCCACGTTCGCCAGAGCCGGATCCAGCCCCAGAGCCCCCTGCCCTCGGGTGATCATCACCCGGATGTAGCTCTCAGGATTAGCTGCCGCTGCCAGCGTCTGCCTGACTTCCTCAGCCAGTTGCGAGACAGGCACCGGAAGCTCGATGAACACCTTGCTGGCGCTCGCCTCGAGCCGAGCCAAGTGCTCGCTCAGGGCAAACGGCAGTGAATGATAGGTGCGAATGGTTTCGAACACCGAGTCGCCATAGAGGAATCCTCGATCAAAAACGCTCACTTTGGCGTCGCCCGGCGCGCGGAGCTGGCCGTCGATCATGACTTGAACTGACATGAGATGCTCTGCGTGTAGCTCACGAGGAGGAGAGCCGCCAGACCGCGCGCCGGCGACGCGGGTCAACCCTTGATTTCGGCCAGTAGGTCTTTGGCGACAGCTAGCTCCGGGTCGGTCTGCAGCGCTCGTTCGAGCATTTGAATTGCCTTGGGTTTCTCTTCCAAGCGGTGATGTACCAGCCCGAGGTGGTAGAACACTTCCGCCTTGGTGATCGGGCTCTCCGGAGTCAACTTTTGCAGCAACAATGCGCGGAACATCTGCTGAGCGCGTTTCAAATCGTTGATCTGAAGCGATAGCTCACCCAGCGCGCGCAACACGTGAATATTGCCGGGCTCGATGCGGAAGGCCTTGTCCAGCTCTTCCACGGCTCGTTCTGTCTGTCCTGACGCCTTGAAGGCCGCAGCCAAGCGCCGGTGGATCTCGGCCAGCTCCTTGCTGCGCCGTCCACCGTAGCTCTCGACAATTTGCTCCAAAACCTTGACCGACTCATCCGCTCGACCAGAGTCGCTGTACGCGTCGCACAACTGCATCAAGAGCTGACGATCATCTTGTTTCAGAGCGACGGCTTTCTCCAACAGCTCCGCTGCTCGGACCTGGTTCTTCTGCTTTTCGGCAAAGATGGTTGCTGCCTCACGGAACAATTGCACGCGCTTGCCTTCGTCAGACTCGCGCTCCGCATCATCAGCAATCAACTCACCCAGCTTCTCCCAGGCGCTGCTATCGCGGTACAGCTTCCGCAGCTGTTCCCGCACCTCTGCCTGGTCTGGTTTGACCACCAGCGCACGTTCCAACGCGGAGCAAGCTTGGGCGACATCACCTAAAGCACCGTAGACCTCCGCCAGCTCGGTCGCGATGGGCAGCTTGTCTTCACCCTCGACCAACTCAATCAGACGCTCGAGCACCTGGACTGCTTCCGTGTTCTGGTCGGAGGCCTTGTGCAGGCGCGCCAACGCAGTGAGCGCTTCGACGTGGTTCGGCTGCTGCTCGAGCACGCGACCGTAAGTCTCGATCGCGCGTTGTTTGTCGCCCAGTTTGCCTTCGTAGATCTCCCCTAAGCGCACCTCAAAACGGAGCTGGGCTTCCGTGTCACCGCGCTGCTCCGCAGCGGCAATCTGGTCGTTAAGCAGCTCAGCGAGTTCTTCATCACGCCCGGTGTCTTCGTACAGCCGGCTGAGCATCACCACCGCTTCGGTGTTGCCAGGCTCATCATCCAGCACTGTTCGCAGCAACTCCACGGCCGTATCCACGGCTTCAAACTTGTCGCGATTGAGCGTCGCCAACTCGATGCGCAAGACGGAGCGTTGCTCTGGTGATTCGGCGATGTCCACTAGGCGCTCGAGCAGCCGAGCCAGATCGTCGGCACGGTCTTGCTCTGCGTACAGGCCCCGCAACTGCGCAGCAGCCGCATGGTCCAGCGGATCGTCCTCAAACAACTGAGCATACAACTCGATCGCCTTGTCCTTGTCCTTCAGTTGTTCCTGGGCAATCTGAGCTGCCCGGTGTCTCAACTGGGACGCCTCATGCCCGTCCAGCGCGACCTCGGTCAGACGTAGAACCAGCGTGAATGTTTCCTGGTAGTCCTCCGCGGATTCACGCAGCGCGCACAGCTGGCGCAGAGCCCAAACGTTGGTCTCATCGTGCTTCAGCAGCTCACGCACGATTGCTTCGACCTTCTCCGTCGCAGCCTGAGACTCGGCGAGTTCCTTGGCTTGGCGGTACAGCTCTTCACGCACAGTTTCGTCAAACTGCATGCGAGCACGGCGCAGCAATGTCTCGACCTTGGCCAACTCCCGACCGGGTGCGCTCTGCAGGGCTTCCAGTTCGATCAATACGTCCTCGCTGTTTTCGTCAAACTCGAGAGCCTTGAGCAACGCCTTCTCCGCGGCCTCCGTATCCAGCGCTCGATCGCGATACCAGTGTGCCAGGCGCACGCTCAGCGCTTTGCCCTGATCCGGTGCCAACATGCTGGCATTTTCGATCGCCTCACTGAGCGCGCCTGCGGCAGATGCCCAGTCGTTGGTCATCGTCGCCAAGCGCTCGATTTCCTCCAGCTGTGACTCGTCACCCGGGTCGTCTGCCAACCCCTGCTGGATCACGTGCTGAGCGCCGAGCGCGTCACCGAGTTCATCCTCCAGCACCCGGGCCAGGTCCTTTCGCATCTCCACCCGTTCACCGGGCGTTTCCGCAAAGCCGACTCGCTTCTGGAACAGCGCGGCCAGCTTGTCCGTCATGGCGCGCGAACGGTAGACAGACTCCAAAACCTCCGCTGCCTCGTCGAAAAGATCACGACGGTCGGTCAGACTTTCCAGACGCGCCACAGCCTCATCCTGGAACGCGTTCAGCTCCAAAGCTGCCCGCAACGCGCCGAGCGCCTGCCCGGGCTCTTCGAACTTCTCCAACTGCACCACTGCCAAGCGGTAGTGCAAGTCGGCGCGCTCCTGATCTGAGTCGACTAGTACGGAGCGCCGCTCCAGAACCTCAGTCAACTGTTGCCAGTCTTCAGCGCGCACATACAACCGGTCGAGGGCCTCGAGCAGAGCTGGCTGATCCCCCACCTGTTCGACCGCCTTCTGGTAGGCGTCGATCGCACGCGGAACGTCTGACAGCTGCTCCTCCGAGATGCGTCCCAGGCGCGAGTAGAGATCCTTCGCCAACTCAGCGTCGAAGGTATTTTGCCCACGCTCTGCTAGCGCGTCCGCGTAGCTCGCCCAGTCTCCAGTGGTCTGACACAGTTGCTCGATATCGCGGTGCAGGTCCACGTCCTCGGGAACTTCCGCCACGGCGCGCAGCAATGCTTTCTCCGTCAGCCCGGGGTTGTTCATCTGGTACTGCAAAACCTCCGCGATGTTGCGCAACGTCGTCGCGCGCTGCACCGGATCCGTCTCGACGGTCAAGCGCAACTCCAAGACATTCACCAGCTCCTCGTGCTCCTGAGCAGACGTGAGCGCCGGGATCAAGATACTGGCGACTGTCTCTCGTAGCTCCTCGTGTTCCTGACCGATCTGCTTGGCAGCTTCACGCGATGGCTCGTGGCTCGGGACGTCTTCCAACGCCATGCGGTACGCGTCCAGCGCTTCGTCGAAGCTTTCCAACTTGCCAGAGAGGATTTGCCCCATCTCGAAGCGGAGCGCCGCCCGCGCTTCGGCCTGGTCCGCTCCCTCTGCCTGGGCCCGCAGATTGTCCAGCAGCTCTGGCCACTGTTGCTCCTCACGGTACAAGCGGTTCAGGCGTTCCAGCACGGTACTGTCCCCTGGCTTGTTGCCCAGTGCCTGATTCAACGCATCAATCGCGGCCACGCGGTCACTGAAGTCTTTTTCGTGCCGGTCGGCGCAAAGCAGCAGCAGATTGTAGCGGAGCTCGTAGTCTTCCTCATCAGTCAACTCGACACGCCGCTGGTAAAGCTCCACCAAACGTTCGGCGTTGTTCTGCTGCTCGTACAAATCCGTCAGATTGTCGATGGTGAACGCGCTATCCGGCTCGAACTCGAGTGCGCGCTCATACGCTTCGACCGCCCCTTGGGGGTTTTCCAGCATATCTCGTCGGCCCTCGCCTACTCGACGCCAGAGGCTTGCCCGTTCTTCGTCGTCCAAAACCAAATCGGCTTTGGCCATCAACACCCGGTCCAACGTCTGCCAATCACTCAGCAGCGTCGCCAACGACTCCATCCGATCGACGGGTTCCAGATCCCCCGGCTCGAGCTCGCGCAGCTTGTCATAGGCGCGCAGTGCAGCCCGCGGGTCATCTCTGGGACCATCATGGGTCTTGGCGAGCTTGGCCCACATCTCGCGGGCGCAGGACACGTCAGGTGTCTTGTCGAGAATGGACGAGTAGATCTGCGCCAGGCTGTCCCAAGCGCGCGGATCAGACGCGCCGGTGACTTCCGTCAAACGTTCGAACTCACTGCGTACCTCCCCGTCCTCCGGATCGAGTTGCACGGCAGCGGCCAAGCCTTGACGCGCCTTCGTCGGATCTCCGCCGCGCTGCTCCCACAGGCGAGCGGTCTCTCGCAGCACTTCCACCTTGTCGACCGGGTTGTCGGCGAGCTGAAAGCGGTCCTCATTCAACTTGATCACGTGGCGCCAAGCGTCCGCCTGTTCATACAGCGGCGACAAGATCTCAACCACTCGTCGCTTGTGTTGGGCGTCGCTTCGTAGCTTCTCCAGCTCCTCTATCGCGCTCGAATCGCCGGGCGCGATGCGCACGATCTCCTCCAATTGGTCGATCGAGCGGGAAACGTCCTTCAGTTCATTCTTGCAGAGCTTGGCCAACTCCAGCCGATATGCGATCGCTGCTCGCTGGTCGGCTGCGTTCTCAGCCAAGCGCAGAACCAAATCATACAGGTCTTCGAAGCGCTTGGTCTCGTAGAACAGGCGCCCCAACGTATCGAGCCCGATGGCGTCATCTTCTTTCAGCTCGAGAATCTCGGTGTAGGTAGCGATCGCCTCGTCTTTCAGCCCGAGCTTCTCATTTTGAAGCTTGCCCACCGTGTGGAGCAGCCCCAAACGATCTGCCGGTTCGAAGCGGTGATCCAGCGCGGCACGATGCAACTCGACGCGCGCTTCACTTTGATCCAGCTGCTCCAGAATGCCGTCAACCGCTTTGAACAGTCGAACGTTGTCCGGTTCGAACGCTAGCGCCCGGCGATAAAAAGCCAGGGCTTTGTCCAATCCACCTAACTCACGGTACAGCTCGCCGGTGCGTTCGGAGAGCTTGGCGCTGTGCTCATCGTCGGTGCTGACTTTCTCGAGCTGCTCGGCGTAAATCTCTGCCAAGCGCTTGCGATTATCGCCAACCTTCGCCAACCGCTCGAGCTCAGCGATGGTGCCCGCATCCTGCAGATCATCCTGCAAGATCTTGGCGACCGTCTCGAGCGCGGAGGAATAATCCTCCTTCTGCTCCTCAAACAACTGCGCCAGGCGCTGCAGCAGGTCTCTGCGGTCATCGGGAATGTCCGCGTACTCCAGCCGCGCCTCCAAACTGCGCATAACCCGGTCGTAATCTGACCGCGCCAAGTAGATTGGCTCCAGCAACGTGGCCGCACGTGCGTGCTGCTCCGCTTCGCCTTCGGCGCTCATCAGTTTCTCCAGCAGCTCAATCGCTCCAGCGTGCTGCGTGTCGACCTGCAGCGCCGCCTCCAGCTCATCGAATGCGCGATGAGGGTCGCTGAGCTGCTGCGAAGCAATCTTGGCGATCTTGACGCGGGTCTCCGCTGGGTCACTGCCGCCATCCAGCATCCGCTGATAGAGTTCAATCAGCTCTTCCCAACGATTCTCTCGCGTATAGAGCTGGACCAGCGCGTCGACGGCGCGCGGATCCAAATCGATGTCGAGAATGCTTTCGAACGCGGTGATCGCGCGGGCTGCCTCGTTCAGCTTCTCATCCAGCAGCTGCCCTCGGCGCACGAGAAGATCCTTGCGTTCGACGTCATCGCGCGCCGCTTCCACACGCCGCTCCAAGATTTCCAGCAGGTTGCTGTAGTCCTCAGCCTCGGCGTAAAGCTCCTCCAAAGCCATCAACGGCTGCAGTGCGTCACTGCGCACGTCGAGCGCCTTGCGGAAGTATTCCAGCGCCAGCTCTTTGTCGCCCAAGGCGTCTCGAGCCAAGGTCGCCACCCTCAGAATGACGGAGAACTGGACTTCGCCGTCGAAGATGTCGCCGGCAACTTCGCGCAGCAAATCCACCTGTTCCTGTCGCTTCTCGGTCGCCTCACTCAAGCGCTCCAGCTCTTCGAGCCAGGGCACGAGATCTGTGTGGCCGGCGGCTTCGCGCACGGCGCGGGCTGCGTAGGCGAGCGCGCGTTCTCGATCTTGCAGCGCGCTATCGGCGACTTGGATCGCGCGCTTGAGCACGTCTAACCGCCCCAGCGGGTCATCGGTGCAATCCGTGAGGATTTCCAACACCCCCAGCAATCGCTTGTTGTTAGCCTCGCCATCGTAGAGCGGAAGCAGAATTTCTGCGGCGTCCCGACGGTTGAGCTGGTCTTCACTCTGCAGCAGTTCTTCCAAGGCCGCTCGAGCTTGTTGATGACTGGGATCTACGGCCACCACGTCGCGATAGGCTTCCAGAGCCCCCCCCGGGTTGGACAGGTGTTTGCGACGCAGGTCTCCGATCGTGGCCTGCATGTTCAGGCGCTCACCGGTGCTCTCCGCTAGGTCCAGGTGGATCCCATACGTATCCGCCAGTTCTTCCCAACGCTGCTCTTTTTCGAACAGCTGCTCCAAGGCTTGCAGGGTCTGCAAGTCGGGGCCGAACTCGTCCATGAGCGTGCGATACGCCTCGATCGCATCGGTCGTATTGTCGAGTTTTTCGGAGTACACGCCTGCGATACGTCGGATCAGTGTGCTGCGTTCTTCCTCGACCGTGGCCAGGTCGCGCCGCGCCTCCAGCACGCGCACGAGCTCTTTCCAGCGCTCAGTCCGTTCATACAGACGATCCAATGAGGCCAGGGCCAACCCGTCCTCGGGGTTGTCTTCTACCCGAGACTTCCAGGCTTCGATCGCCCCCTCCAAGTCGTCGAGATGTTCCTCGCACAACTGTGCAATCCGAGCCAGAAGGCGCGCTCGCACATCGGGGTCATGCTCCAACTCCAGTTGGACCCGCAGGATTTGGGTGAGCTGGGCGTGAGCCTCAGAGTTCTGATAGATGGCTTCCAACGCCCGCGCCGCCGGCAGCACCATTTCGCCGTTGCTCGGGTCGAGCTCAATCACCTGGCGATAGAGCGCTTCTGCACGCTCCGGGCGGTGCAGCGCGCGATCGTTGATCTCAGCTGCCTGCCGCAAGATCTCGCCCTTGAGCTCCGTGTCATCAGCGCGCCCTGCCGCCAGCTCCAACACCTCTGCCACTTGCTCGAACGCCCCCAAGCGTTGACTCACCTCGAGCAAGGCCTGCCGCGCCGCATGGTCGACTGGCTCCAGGGGCACGTAGTCGGCCAACGCTTGTAGAGCGCCTTCATCGTCACGCAACCGATCGTTCTTGAGATCCGCGATCCGGCGCAGCAAGTCGCGCTCGTCTGCTTCAGCGCTCGAATCGACGCTCGCGTCCGTATCCGCCCCGCCTTTGGCTTCACGCAGGACCTCTAGACGGATCTGTAGCACGCGCACCAACTCGCGGACTTCGTCCTTGGCTTCGTAGACACGCTCGAGGAGCGCCGCCGCCGGGCCGCGTAGACTGCCGATCTGCAGAATGCGCTCCGCCAGCTCTCGCCCAGCGCTGCTGCCCAGATCCTCATTCACCACGCTCTCCACCTGATGCAGAGCATTTTCGGGTTGGTGCAGTTGGTCTAGATACAGCACCGCTAGCCGCAGCCGGAAGCGCACCGCGTCGTCTCCCGCGGCCAGCTCCAAGCGCTTCAGCAGCAGCTCCACCAGCTTTTCGTACTGCTCATGGCGTGCGTACAGACGATCGAGCGCCTCAAGCGCATTTGACTGCTGCGCATCCACCTCGAGCATGCGCTCGTAGTATTTGAGCGCAGTCGCGGAATCGTCCATGAACTCCTCGCAGATCATGGCGACCTCACCCAAGATCTCGATCTTGGCATCATCATCCGAGATGGCTTCAGCAGTACGGTCGTAAAGGGCCTGCAACTCGCTCCACCGCTGGGCGCTGGTCAAGATTTGCTTGAGCTTGTTGAACGCCTCCTGGTTGCTCGGCTCCAACTTGAGCACGCGCTCCAAATACGGCGTCGCCCCCACCGGGTCGCCCAGTTGCTCCTCGTGCAACCTGGCGGCGCTCTCACATAGCGCGCGAACGACCTCTTCGGTCAAATCCCCTCGAAGCACGTCACGGTAGGCTTCTGCCAACTCTGCCGGACGTCCAGAACTGGCGCTGAGCAGCGCCGCGCGCTCCCACAACTCCAAGTTCGTGGGAAATTCGCGACATGCTTTTAGCATCAGCTCAAACGCGGAGTTGAACGAGCCCAATTGCTCGTGCACGTGGACAGCTCGGTTGTACAACTCGAGCCGCTTGTCTGAATCTTCCTCAACGCTGAGCAAAACGCCGAGAGTGTCGGCCTCGCGCCGGCTCTCCTGCCCGTCATGGTAGACTTCTGCCAATGCCCGGGCAGCTTCGCCCTTGGTGCTGTCGACTTCGACCAAGCGTTGCAGCACTTCAACGGCGCGAGGCACCTCGCTGCCCAGGTCTATTACGCGCATGGCAGCGGCCAGCGCGTCTTGATGACGCTCAAGCCGATATAGATAGACCTCGGCTAGCTCCGCCTCCAACCTGGCACGCTCGTCACCCTCCGCCAAATCGCGGTGCCGTTCGATCACTTGGGCAGCGTCAGCGGCCTCACCAAGAGCCAACAGCAAACGGGGGAGCTGACGCAACGCCTGAGTGTCGTCTGGAGAGAACTCGACGATGCGGCGGTACAACTCCGCGGCACGCGCCAGATCTTCAAAGCCTTCTTCTTCCAGCACGGCCCACTCGTGCATCAGCTGCATGCGAGCCTGATCATCCGGCGCATGCTCGACGCGCAGGCCAAACAGCCAGCGCAAGTCGTCACGTTTGCCTTCACGACGAAGCAGGTTCTCCAGTGCCTGGCCTGCGTCCGCATCCGACGGCTGCGCTTTCAGCAAGCGTTGGAACGTTGCAACTGCGTCGTCCGTACGCCCGAGCTGCTCATCGTAAACTTGGGCCAACTTGACTTCCAGACGGCGCACGACGTCGGGTGAAAGTGCCAATCCGGCGCCCTCGTCCGGGGGTGTGCTTTGGCGCTTGCCCTTCTTGCCCTTCTTGCCCTTCTTGCCTTTGGCCTTGCTCTCGGACTGGTCTGCACCCGCGGGCGGGATCGACTCGCGGTGCTGCTTCAGGCGAGACTCGAGAGCCTCTACATAGGGCTCCCACGATCCAGCGTTACGACAAGCAGCCTCGAACAGTTCGAGTGCGTCGGGACTATCGGGCGCGAGCTGATAGGCCTGGCGAGCGTAGCCCACCGCAGCAATTCGATCGCTCAGGCGGTGGGCGCTAACGTCAGCCAGCTTGCGCAGCAAAGCCATTCGCTGCTCGTCGTCTGTTGCTTCCGACAGCAGAAGTTCATACAGCGCGGGCAGCCGAGCCCACTTCTCTTCTTGTTCGTAGATGGGAACCAGGCGGGAAGCGGCCTTGGCGTCCATCGGATCCGCCGACAGGATGCGTTCGTAGCTGCGAAACGCCCGCTCCGGAGTCTGGAGCTGCTGCTCATAAACCGCCGCCGCACGATAGCTCAGATCGATTTTTGCACGGATGTCCTGGCTGCGGTCAGCCGCGTTGCTCAGTACCTCTGCCAATCCCTCGAAGTCACTCTGTGAAGTGTACAGCTCCTCCAGGGCGTCATAATCGCCAGCCTCCAAATAGGTATCGCGCAGCACACGCACTGCGCGCGGCTGCCCCGGCTCCAGCTCGAGCACTCGGCGCCAGGTCCCCGCTGCCGCCTCGGCGTCTTTCAATTGCTCGGAATAGACCGCTCCGAGCTTTTGCAGCACAGCAACTTGCTCAGCTGGCTCTCCACCCGCCGCCAGACGCCGCTCGAGCGCCTCGGCCAAGAGCTTCCAATCGCGGGCACGCTCGGCCTGCTTTTCCAGCGCATCCAGCACTGCACCGTTGCCGGGTTCCTCTTCCAAGATGTTTCGATAGAGCTGGCTGGCAACATCACCCTTACCCAGACGTTCGGCAGCGAGCTGGGCCATCTCTTTCATGACTGCCACTCGGCGCGCGCCCTCGAGGTCTGGCAGTTCACTCTCGTAGAGCTTGAACAGATCTGGCCAGGCCCGACGCTTCTTGTACAGCTCACTCAAGGTATCACGTGCCTCGCGATCTCGCGGCGACACTTCCAACAGCTGCTCAAACGCTTGGGTCGCATTCTGCACATTGGAGAACTGCTCCAGCCAGCGGCGACCGGACGCTCGCAAAAGCTCGACTTTCTCGTCCGCGTCGTCGGTCAAGTTGGCCAAGCGCTGCTGGTTCATCAGCAGGTCCCGGCCGCGGCCGAGTCGGTCGTACAGGCTGATCAACTCACGCACGGCCTGCGCGTGGTTTTCATCCACCTGAAGGATCTGGTTCAACGCCGAAACCAGGGAGGTGTCGTTGGGAATGTGGTCACGATAGACCGAGGCCACCTCAGTCAGAATCGCGACCCGGCCACTGGTGTCGTCCTCGGGGAGGCGCTCCAGCTCATGGCGCAGCAAATCGACCAGTTGTTTGTACTCTTGAGTACGCCGATACAGCGACTTGAGCGAGTTCAGAGCTTCGCTGTTGGACGGATCTTGCCGCAGCAATGCGCGGTATTGATCGATCGCCTGCTTAGCGTCCTCTTGTCCTTCAGCCAGCTTGGCAATCTCTTGCGTGATGGCCTGCTTCTCTTCGCCTTCCGCCAGCACACGCTGAGCGTCTTGCAGTACCTGCAGCAGTTTACCTTCGTCGCCCGTGGTGCTAGCGAATTCGCGGAAGAAGTCGAGCATGGCACCATTCGTCGGCTCGATCGACCGGATGCGTTCGAACCACATGCCCGCATCTGCCAAGTTCTCGCGCTTGCGCCAGTGCAGCATCGCGATCTGCAGCATGTCCCCGATGCGTTCGGCGTTCTTCATGTCGGCTTGCTGGAGCTCACGCTCATACAGCTGCACCAGCTTGTCCCAGTTCTCCTGCTCGGAATAGTAACCGACAAGCATCCCCATGGCTTCGTGCTGGGCGGGATTGATGCTCAGCGCCATTTCGTAAGCCGCCGCAGCCGCTTCACGATTATCCAAGCGATTTTTGTTCAGCCGGGCGAGTCGCAAGGCGGCCGCGATCCGAGCTGAGGGTTCCGTACTGTACTGAACCCAGCGCTCCAAGACTTGGCTCAAGGCCTTGTAGTCTTCCGTCTTGCGGTAGATGCGCTCCAACATCTGGAGCACGGTCTGGTTCTTCGGATCTGCCTCAGCAGCTTGCGCCAAGAAGCCGAGAACCCGAGCCTCGTCCAACTTGTCACCGGCGAAGCGCCATTCAACTTCCGCGATGCGCATCAGCATCGAGGCTTTGTAGACCTCGTCAGGGGCGGACTCCGCCTCCTTCTGATAGGCTTCCGCCAATTGCTCCCAGCGTTCTTGACGCTCGTGGCTTTCGGCTATCGCTGCCTGGGTCAGCTCGTCATCCGGCGAGATCTGAAGCACCTGCTGGAATACAGAGACCGCTCCCATCTCATCCAGCAACTCTTGCTGGCGCACTCTGCCCAGCTCCATGAGCAGCGCGATCTTATCTTGCTCCTCCTGGTTGAGCTCTACCTCAATCGGAAGAATGTTGGCTACGGCGTCCCATTCTCCGCGCTCACTGTGCGCTTGGCGTGCAGCAGCCAACAGACTCTGCAGCTCTCCGTTGGCTTGTCCTGCCTCCGCTTCGATCGCTTCTTGCAGTCTCACCCATGCGTCAGGCGAGTCCGGATCTTGTTGCAGTTCTCCAAGCGCCCCACGGATTGTCTCTGAATCCATTCCTCAAACCTCTACAAACCCAGCGTCACCAGACGCCGTTGCGGCTTGTGAGCGTACGCCGCCAGTCGGAGCGTTACAAGCTCCTAACTTGGCGATTCTGCTAGCTTGTTTCCCTGGTTATCCAGCGCTTGCCGGAGCCGTACAGCAAGCTGACGGTGCGGCCGATCGCGAGCGCAAAGCGATCGCCCAGCCTTCATTTTTCTTCTCAGGGGTACATGTAGGCGTGAGTATCCTGCCACGAACATCAGCGCGGCGCGTCCCCCTTGCCTGCCTGACTTAGACACCGGTTTGTAAGCACTTTTTTGTCGACTGCGCTCGAATCCCTGGCTGGTTGATTTCTTGACTGGCGCAAGGGACTGCGGGATTTGGCAACGACGTTTGATCTCTGATGACTCGCACATCACTAACTCCGAATATCGCGCACTGCGTCGTCAGCGCAGGATCGCCGCAACAGCGGGCTCGCCGGGAAGTGAGGTGTGGCGGCCTCGGGCGCAGCTGCACGTACATGGAGCACCTCACCGAGGTGAGCCGAACGCCGGCTGGCCGGAGCCGCTGGAGGACCGTTTGGCTGAGAGCCAGGTGGCTAGGTGCGTGGCTGATTTCGTGCGGACTGGCAGTTGGATGCAGCTGCGAACGTGACGAACGCAAACCCTATACCCCGTTTGGCGTGGCCAGCTCACTTCCGGCAGCCACGACGGCGGCTGCCGCAGCGGGTGAGACGAGCTCCCCGGCAGAGTTCGAAGCCACGCTGGCTCAGCGGCACAATCCGCCAGCGTCCAGCTTCAAACTTGGCTCAGAAACGCTGCAAGCTCCGGAGGGACTCGGCTTCGCCCAAACCATCAGCGCCGACTTTGATGCGACCGACGGGGACGAACTGCTCGCCTGGGTCGTACCGACGAAGTCGAGCCAGCGCGCCAATGAAAGTGGCTTGTGGTTCTATCCATCACCGACGACCGAACCCACCCAAGTGGTGAAGTTCCCAGGCTTCGTCCCGACGGACGCAAGCTGTCAACTCTCGGTATCGCTGCGGCACAGCGGATTGCGCAGTGCCACCCTGCGTATCGCCTCGGACTGTGAACCCCGCAAGCCGGTGCGCGTTCCAACCGAGGCGTTGATCGTGGTTGCCCCACTTCGCCCCAATCCAGAGCTTCTGTCTTTGCGCCTCGCTCCTACCCAACCAGGCGAAACCCTCACCGTCCACGTCGACAGTCAAGACCGGGATGGTGATGGCCACGATGACGTGAGCGTGCGCTTCACGCTAGCCGTCGATGGCAGCGAGAATGAAAGCTCCGCGGTGATGGCTTGGCTGGAGCGTCCGGCAGGTCTCTCCCGCGACCTGGAGCAAACTGCCAAGTCATTTGCCGACATTGGCAGTGTCGAGGTGGTGCGCTCCAAAGGCAAGAATACCAGCGCTCACGTCGCGCAGCGCATTTCAGATGCACGCCGACTGTTTTCATACCTGTGCGCCGAAGGTGGAACCGTCGGGTTGACCACGTCGAACGGAGATGCCTTGCCCTGCGGGGATCTGCAATTGAGCCGCAACTTCTACGCTCAAGCGGAGGTCCAGGCGGCACTCACGCAGAACGCACCAAACGAGGCGCTGTGGGCGTTGGCGCGCGCTGACTGGTATGGCGGCGCCATCTCAGACAAGACGCGTCGCGAACTCCAGGAACAGGTCCGCGCCAGCTTGACCAAGCGCAAAGTGGACCAGCATAGCATCAACGTCTCTGCCCGCGCTCCTTCTGGCGCCCCGCGCTACAGCCCACTTTCTTTCGTCACGAACGATACGCTACTCATCCTCACAACGGACGGTGTCAAACGCTATCGAAATGGCGAACTGGAGGACGCAACGGAAGAAGTGGATCCCTGGCCGTTGGTGCCACGGGGTCCCCACGGTGAAACACTCACCGCGGCCACCTTGGCTTGCAACGAGCCGATGATCTCTCTGGTTGGCAGTGACCCGAGCGGACGCGTGGTGCAAGTTGGCACCACTCAGACCTTGGCCCCACGCCCTGGACTTTGCGGCGCCCGAACCAATCGTCTCGAGTTTCAGCCCCCAAGGCTACGCCCCATCTTGTGGCCAGCTGCTGGACTGAGCGCACTCGTGGACGGGCTGTGGGTGGGGCCGGAGGCGAACGCGGGTGCTCGCGGCGCTCCGCTCAGCGCCAATGGCCAGCAATTGGTAGCGCGCCCCGAAGCTATCAGGGACGGCTTACTCGTGCGCCACGCGGGCAAATACGAACTGTGGGCCAGCGCCGATGCGTCCAAGCTGTCCGACTGCGTGATCAACAATGACGCCAGCGCCATCGCCTGCATTAGCGGCAACCAGGTGGCTTGGCTGAGCGCGAGAGAGTGAGTGAGCAGTAAGCGCGCGCAGAGCGAGCGCTTACCGCTTGACGCGTTCCAGATACGAGCGGCTGCGGGTATCCACTTTGACCCATTCGCCCTCGGTGATAAACAGCGGCACCTGCACAGTTGCCCCGGTCTCGATCTTGGCCGGTTTGGTCACGTTGCTAGCGGTGTCGCCTTTGACGCCCGGCTCAGTCTCGGTGATCTGCACTTCGATGTGAGGCGGCAACTCAATCGCGACGGGATTGCCCTTGTAGATGGTGATCAGGCATGAACTGCCATCCATCAGGAAGTCAGCGTCACTTCCCACCACGTCACGGTGCACGCTGACCTGGTCACCCGAGTTCTGATCCATGAAGACGTAGCTATCAGCTTCCGGGTAGATGTACTGGAACGACCGCTCTTCTGCGTCCGCCGGTTCGATCTTTTCGCCGGAGCGGATGTTGCGCTCCAGCACCGAGCCCGTGAGCAAGTGGCGCATCTTGGTTCGCGTGAAAGCTTGGCCCTTGCCCGGCTTGACGAACTGAAACTCCAAGACCACGTACGGCTCCCCCTCGTACATGAACTTCACGCCCTTCTTGATGTCGCTGGTTTCCATCGCTCTTTCGTCAATTCCGTTCGCTTGAAAATGCGGCGCACCCAACGAGACTCGAGCGCGCGTTACGCCTGCCTGCGTCTAGCCGCCCGCGGAGCGAGTTTCAAGCCTGAAACGCCGGTTTGTTCAGCGGTTTTGCCGTGCCGGGGCGCTGAGCGTCAAATTCCAGTGAGCACTCCGGCCGACAGAAACGCGGAACCGACCGTGGCACGCGACAACCACGGCACAATCAGGCTATTTCAGTGCCCAAATGTTGGACGATTTCGGCAACGAGCTGGAAGAGATCAAGCGCGAGATCGTGGAGAGCCGCTCGCTATCCATCAAGACGAACAACCTCGTCAACGCGCTCTCCGCGGACGTCAACAGCATCGCCAAACGCCAGCAAAGCTACGAGGGTCGCCTACGTTGGAACAGCGCTGTGGCCTACGTCATCACCGTGATCGTGCTGATGGTTGTTGCAAAAATCGTGGTGGACGCGCGGATTGAAGCCGTCCGCGCACAAACCAAGGACCAACGAGAAAAGTTGGAGCGGCTCGACAAAGAGGTCACACGCCTACAGACGCGTGAAGAGAACCAAGTCCGTGACGAACGCGCTGCGGCGGAATTCTACGACCTGGTTCTGAAGCGGGACCACCGCGAGGTAATCAAGAAGTATGATGAGATCGCCAAGCTGCGATTGACACGTACCGAGAAGAAGCTGTTCAGCGCCGCACGCGACCACGCACAGACTGAGCTCAGCGTGAAACTGTATCACGAAGGCCTGGACCATGTGCGAACGCGGCGTTGGCACGAAGCGGAACAAGCGCTGGAGCAGTCTTTGAAATACAAAGACGATGCGACCCACAGTCCTTCCGCGCGCTTGCATCTGGCCCGCGCGCTGAAGACTTTGGGCAAGCCACGAGAGGCGATCCCCATGCTGATGAAGCTGTCGGAAGCATCCCCCGACAAAGAAATCATGGACGACGCGACCCTGCTGTTGGCCGAGGCCCAGGTGGATCTCGAAGCCTACAATGACGCCAAAGCGACATTGCGCGGATTCATTCGACGTTTCCCAAACAGTCCGCTAGCCAACGACGCCCGAATCAAACTCGCTGACATTCAGCTGCACCACTGAACTCGCTTGGACCTTACTGCCGCACCGGATCGTTTCGGACCAGCGATAGCAAGGTCCCGTTCCACCAGCTTTCAGCGGTCAAACCCGGCACCGGCCCCATCAAAATCACGGTGTACGCGTGACCATCCTCGAGCCCAGAGATGCCAGAGCTCTCGAGCGGGACGCTCCAAGGGATGGTGAACACGGGATTGCCGGTGCCGGCGACAATCTGAAGCGGAACCCGCCCCAGGGGATCGCCCAGGCGTGCCGCCGCGACCCCAGTGCGCGTTTGACGTGGCGCAATTTGTCCGAAGCTCACGTCTGAGGCGAGCGTCAGCGTCGGAAACTCCGACTCGCCAGGCGCCGAACGCAGCGTGAGCAGAGGAAACGCGGGGTTGGCGTTGACCACCTGAAAGCCCACCGAGTCGAAGGAACTTCGACGCGAAAGCCGCACGAAGATGGGGGTAAGCGTGGTGCGCCGCGAACTGTAGCCGGGTCCACACAACAGCTCTTCGATTTCGTCTTCGAACGTTGGAGCACCCAAGCAGCCGCTTGGGGAAAGCAAATGACTGAAGCTCGCCAAGCTGCCGGCAGGTAGCGCCGCTAGGGGCTGCACTCTCAGCTCCGGGATAACCACGGGCCGCTCAGAGCCGGCGTCGCCGCTGGGAGCAGCGTCCCTGGGGGCGTCGGCAGACGCGTCGGCGCCCTTCGGCGTGGACGCGTCGTGGCCCGCTGCGGCATCGGCCAATGTCGACGCATCGAAAACGCCAAAAGCCCCGCCGTCGCGGAGTCTTCCGGCGTCAGCCAATCCCGCATCGCCCGGATCGGCGGACGCGTCCGCCGCCGCGCTGGCGGTCTGCGCGAGCAAGAGTCGGCGCTCGGAAGCGAACGGCTCGAGCGCGACGTCAGCCATCACCGGTGGTTCGAGTCCGCCAGCCTGGAGCAACTCGCCGCAATCCTTATCCTGCACGAACTCTGGCTCGGCGGCGATCAAGTAGACGCTCAACGCCGCTTGCTTGAAGTCGAGCTCATCGCTGGGCGTGAGGACCATCGACTCGCCGTAGGCCAAACCGCCGTCGGGCAGCGGAGAAGCGAACAATCGGAGCTCTTGCCCGTCTTCCGCAGAGGCCGCCACACAGAAGTAGATAGTCTTGGCATCAACGACCGCGTGCAGCAACGTCAACGCCGGGTTGCCCGGCGGCTCTGGCGGCAAGCCCGCACGCGGATCTACTTCCGGAGGTGGGGTCGCCGGACCCGCCCCCGCCCCCGCAGCGCCGCCATCATCTCCAAAATTGAACGCCGGTTGGTCCGACGGATCGTCCTTGCCACGTTTCTTGAGATTGGAGTGATCTGTCGTGCACGCCAGGCATAGGCTTGCACTAACCAGTGCGATGCCAGAGCCCAACAGGCTGCCGCGGCGACACAACGCCAACGTCAATGGACAGGCTCCTCTTCGGGTCGCTGCCGCAGACAATACCCATGATCCAGAGGGGTCGCGGCCCCTTTGCCGATAGGACGAGCCCAACGCATCGCTTGCTGAACGTAGTCGATTGCTCGGGCGACAGCGCTCTCCAGCGTCATGCCCTGCGCCAGGCCCGTCGCGACGGCGGCTGACAACGTGCAGCCAGTGCCGTGAGTGGCAGTCGTCACCTGTCGTTCGGCTTCAAAGCGTACCTCGTGGCCATCAGCGGTGCGCAGCAGATCGACTACCGTATCCGAGTCCAGATGTCCCCCTTTTAGCAACACCGCAGATGCCCCCATCAGCAGCATCGCGTCCGCCGCGCGGTGCATGTCCCCTTCGTCTTGAATTTCGATGCCGGCTATCAGCGCAGCTTCAAACGTGTTGGGCGTGATCAGAGCGCACATGGGCAGCAGCCGTTTGACGAGCGCTTGCTGGCCTGCCGTATCTAACAACTGGTGACCACTGCTGGACACCATCACCGGATCCACTACCAGCGGGACGTGACGCGCCTGCTGCTCCAGCTTGCGTGCGACGAGTTCAACCATCAAGCGATTGGACAGCATGCCGGTCTTGATGGCGTCAGCGCCGATATCTTCCAGCACGACCTCCAGCTGACGCTCGACGAACAGCGGATCGACCTCACTGACCTCCGCAACCCCGAGCGTGTTTTGAGCCGTCAATGCCGTAATGACCGAACTGCCATAGCCGCCCAGCGCCGTGATGGTCTTGAGATCCGCCTGGATCCCCGCACCTCCGCCTGAATCGGAACCAGCAACACTCAATACGCGACCATCCACGCAGCTTGGCGTAGCACGCGCTCCACAATCGCGGGAGTCGCACCGCTCTGCTGCCTGGCTGGGACGCCCCCCGGCCAAATTGGCCGCCAACACCGCGTATTTTTTGGATAACGAAGTCTCAGCGGCTATTTTGCCCTGCGTATGTGGCCCCGCTCGAAATGTGCGCGTTTCCTGCTGATCTCTGCAGTGGTGGGAGCCAACCTCTGGGGCTGTTCGACGGCAGAAGATGCGCCGGAGGAGCCAACGCTGGCCGCTCCCGAACAGGCGCCAACCGCCGAGCCCGCCCCCGAGCGGCCAGCCCGTCCTCGCGAGGACGAGGTGTTTTACACGATCGCCCGGGGGGGCACGCTGCGCAACGTGGCGAATCTCTACAAGCTACATCACCACGAGATTATCGAGCTCAACCCAGGGGTGGACCCCGATACGGAGCTCGGACCCGACACGAAAGTAAGGGTCTACGATTACCAGCGAGACAAGAGCGAATCGATAGGCCTGCCTCATGCCGGCAAGTTGGTCGGCGCGATGCCAATGCTCGACGGCCCGGGCCGCAAGATAACGGCTCAACGTTGGAAGACCTGGGCCACGCGTGACACCGTTCACAGCCTAGACAAGGTGCTTCGGCTGTGGGCCAAGCAATATCCCGAAGCGCCCATCGTGCTGGTCGGTAACCTTTCAGCTCGGCATGGTGGGCCGCTCGAACCTCACAAGACACATCAGTCCGGCCGCGATGTGGACATCAGCTACATCGCGAATTGGGACGGCAAGAGCGCGGTGGCATGGCAGCGCATGTCTGAAAAGAATTTGGACGCCTCGCGCACCTGGGATCTGCTCAAGCTCCTGGACAAGCACGCCGAGATCGAAGCCTTCTTCATCGACCGAAGCCTGCAGCGAGTACTGCTCAAGCACGCAAAGAAGCACGGGAGTATCCGCAAGGATCGACTGCGCCACTGGCTGCAGGTGGCCAATCCCAAGGGATCGAAGATCGAGCCAAAGATCAAGCACGTGCCCGGCCACAAGGACCACATCCACGTGCGATTCGCGTGTCCCGAGTCCCAGACTCGGTGCGAGTGAAAGGCTCGAGCGACGACTTGCGGCAAGATATTGGCGCTGCCGGGGTTCAGTTCTGGTCGGGGATCGAGCTGGCTTTGGACTCGCGCGTATCGTGAACTGTACCGCGCTTGGCAACATCAGCTTCGACGTCGCTGACAAGCGCCAGTAGCTGCTCTGCGGAAACCGGTGTGCTCAGCTGGTGCACATGGGACCATGAGCTGGGATCTGAGCGCTCCAGCTCCTCCCGGGCCGCCAGCTCCGACTCCATCAGCAGCATCTTGGTCGCGCCGTCCCCTTCGCCTACATGTCGAACCAGTCCGCGGATGTCTGTCGGATCCACCATCGAACCGATGATCACGATATCGATCGCGTGCTCACCGAGTACCCAGCGCGCGCTCTCCAGATCCCCCGCCAAGTGCACGTTGTGGCGCCCTTTGCTCAGCAATATGCCCAACGAGTCCAGGACGGCCTCGGTGTCATCCACGACCAGTATGTTCGCCAAATTGTACGATCCCCCAAACCCCTAATAGTAACGGCGGCTAGCCTCGCTGGCTAGACGCTAGTTCTGGTTTGGGGCAGCGCGGGGGCGCTTTTATGACCGCGGGATCAATCAGCGCCGCGGGCGGCGGCGTGCGCTCGCTAGGTAGCTCTTGACGCAACTGGCTCATGACGCAGCATGTCACAGGGTCCCGCCAAATGAGCTGGGTGAGAGCTCAGCGCGGGTCAGAAAGGGCTCGGCGCGGGAGCATGCCCGTTTTGACTCGCCAGGCGTCGTGCACTATGTCCAGCTGTCTGGTCAAAGGCGTGACAACACCTGAAAATACTGCTGCGGGCGAGGGGCGTCCTCGCCGTCGGAGAAGGCGGCGCCGGCGAAGCGCTGCCTCGGGCGATGGCTCCAACACCAACGCCGCCGCGGGCGAACACCCGAATAGCGCGACGGGGGACGATTCCAAATCGGAACTCCATCCCCCTCGTGGCGGTAGCCCCCCTGCCGGCAACGCCGCCAATGCCGACGGCGCGCTCTCGTCCGGCGCTGGGCACGGCGCCCAAGGCGCTGGCGGCGCTGGCGGCGCTCGGCAGAAACCGACGAAAGGCGGCGCTCAACAGCGCAAGAACAAGACGCGACGCGGCACCCCTAAAAAGGACGGCCCTAACAAAGACGGCCCCAACAAGGATCGCAACGGGTCAAAACGTCGCGCGCAGAAGGCTGATGTCAGTCCTGCGCAACTGGTCAAGGCGGTGGCGAAGAGCGCCACCACCAAAACAGCACCAAAGATCGCGACCGAAAAACCCCTGAGTCAGTCCGAGGTCGCTGAGCTCAAACGTCACTTCCAGTTTCTCAAAGACTATCGCAAACAGCTCAAGCTCAAACTCAACGCCCAGGAAGATCTGCTGGTCAACGGAGCGCGCGAGCCAGAGCATCGCGGGATTTGCCAACACCTGCTTGCCAAGGTCGAGTACTCGCGAGTCGTCGCCGCTGCAGAACGCATGGCCCCCAACGAGCGAGTGCAGCTGGTCGAAGGAGTGCTGCGCTTTTCTTCGGAGCTCTCGTTTCTGCTGCTCTACTTGGAGAGTCTCAAAGACGCTGGCCACGCCGGAGCTAGCTCCGCTTTGAGCCAAGCCCTTCGCCGGATCGACTTCGGAGCCGTTTCGGAAGGTCAGATGCGTCGCGTTTTGGACGTGATCGTTGAGTTGTTCGGTCCACAGGAGCGGCCCAAGCTGCTGCTCAGCCTGCTAGAGAGCCGCAGCTTCCAGCAAGCTTTTGACTCGGCGCTGGGCAAGCTGCCGGCATCGCTTGCTGAGCTGGTGACGCCATTGCGAGCGGTGCATGAATACGTGCTCAAGAAACCTGGTGCCCCCGCGGCGGTCGAAAGCGCGCCGGAGCTGAACGCGGCACAATTGTCGCTCGGGGTCAGCGCGTTGCTCGAGGGCGGCCTGCAGGACCTGGCAAAACGACACCCCGCCGTGCGACGCCGCCTTCTAGAAATCGCCCTGCGCGATTTTGATCCCGGCACCGAACGTTTACGAACCTCAGTGCAGGAGCTGGTCGACAGCTTCGAAACGCAACCTGAGCTGCATTACCAACTGCAGCTCAGGCTCGCGTCGAGCTTGATTCGTTTTCAACACGAAGCTCGCGCCGAAAAGCTGCTCACGCAAATCGGTCAAGCTCAGCCCAGCGATTCGAGAGCTGCCCAGCTTCTCAAAGCACTCCGGGCCCCAAAAGCAGGCCGGTACGCGGTCTTCAAGGCAAAGACCGGCAACTCATCCAGTCCCCTGCCCCCGAAAACACTGCACCCGCTCCGCCCGGGGTTCTGCCTCCAGCGCGAGATCGACGTTTGGCTGCGAAGCGCGCCGCTGGACCAAGAGCGCACTTTCCGAGAGCTCTTGAGTCGTACGCCTTTGCTTGCGGGCGTCGTGCAACCACTGCCAAGCAATGCCTCCGGCACGCCTGACAGTGTTTTCGAAGGCCGTCTGTTCGAAAACACCGTGTTCGAGGAGCGGGGCCGCGTATACATCGCTTACCCGCGCACAGGTCGCAGTGCAGCGACGCTTCTGCAGGATCCTACCAGGGTCCCGCTGACGAAGCGCACGCGCCTGGCGGCGCGCTTCGTCGCCTTGCTGAGCAGTCTGGCGCACTGCGGGCTGGCGCTCCCTGACGCCAGCCTGACCCGCTTCGAGTTGAGCGCAGAGCTGGAGCCATGGTTACTCGAAACCTGGGACGCCGAAGCAGTGGCGGTGGCTCAGGCATTGAAAACCGCGCTGGAGGCGGCGCGGCTCAGCTTGCGCGTCCTGCTGCCAGAGCCCGACCTGGCCGGCGCACTGCAGGGCGTACAAAATCTCCGTGAGCTGCACCTGCTGTTGATGTCCAAGAGTTTCTGAGACGCGCGGTGAGCACCTACGCTATTGGAGACGTTCAGGGCAGCTACGCCCAATTGCAACGCCTGCTGGAACGATTGAAATTCGACCCCGCCAGCGACCAGATCTGGTTGCTGGGCGACCTGGTCAACCGCGGACCTCAATCGTTGGAAGTGGTGCGGTTGGTACGTTCGCTAGGTCGAAGTGCACGCGCTTTGCTCGGCAACCACGATCTGCATTTTCTGGCAGTGGCCGCGGGCACCAAGCCTCCCTCCAAAAAGGACACGCTCGACGCACTGCTGACCGCACCGGACGCAGCCGAGCTCATCGCTTGGTTCCGGCAGCTGCCGCTGGCGCTTCATACAGACGCGCCAAACGGGCCCTGGCTTGCGGTCCATGCGGGCGTCATTCCTAGTTGGTCGCTGGCCGACTGCCTCCGCTATTCTGCCGAATTGCAAGCGCTCCTGCAATCGGACGACTTCAACGAGTTCTTGCCAGTGATGTATGGCAACGAACCATCCCGTTTCGCTCCAACCCTGACTGGCCACGACCGTCACCGGGCGTTGATCAACATCTTCACCCGCATGCGCTTCTGTGCAGCAGACGGCACCATCGACCTGAGCGCCAAGGGCCCAGCAAGTGCCGCGCCGCCCGGCATGTTACCGTGGTTCAAACATCCGCAGCGTGAGACGAAAGACATACAACTGCTGTTCGGACATTGGGCAGCGCTACGAGGCGTTAGCAATGAGCGCAACGTGCACGCGCTCGACACCGGCTGCGCGTGGGCACGCTCGCTGACCGCGCTTAGACTGGAAGACCAGCAACGCTTCAGCTGCGACTGCGGCTGAGCAGGGCTGATCAGCACAGGACCAATCAGCGCAGGACCAATCAGGGCGGTCTAGAGCTCATACAGATAGAACATCGCTTTGAGTGGCCCATTGAACAGCGGCTTCTTCACACTTGGGCGCCGGTCAAACACGTACTCGAACTCGGGATTGGCCACCAAGAAGCCTGCACGCCAACCTTTGAACTCGCTGCACCAATGCCGCAAGTCCGCGTACAGTTCGTCCAGTTCGTCCTCAGACAGACGTTCACCGTAGGGTGGATTGCACAAGATCACCCCGGTATCAGCGGACAAGCCACGGTCTCTTGCCAGCTGCTCCACCTGCTGTCGCGTGATCGAACGAAAATCGGCGCACGCTAGGTCGCAGCTGGACTCGACTCCAGCGGTTTGCATGTTCTTTTGCGCTGCCCCAAACACTTCCGGATCGACATCTCGGGCGATGATCAGGGGCTCCGTGTCAGGAAATAGCGCTTTGCGATGCTGAGCAAACTCCGACTTGAACAGCCCCATGCCCGCGCACAGCGGAGTGCGCCCCGAACTCCAGGCGTAACGCCCTTTCGCCATACACGCCGCTTCAATCGCGATCGTACCGGACCCCGTCATCGGATCCAGCAAGACTTCCCGTCGACTGTCGTGCCGCGTCAGCATCACCAGCATGGCTGCCAAGTCTTCCCGCAGCGGAGCCGCGCCAGCGATCTGTCGATAGCCCCTTTGATGCATGGGGCGACCAGCTAGATCCAGGGACACGGAGACTTCCTCCCCCACCAGTCTCACGTCGAACAAGAGCTCCGGGGACTCCGGGTCGACGCGCAAGCTGAAGCCCCGCTCCGCTGCGCCGTCCAGCAGTGCGTTCTTGACCGCACCAACGACCTGGCGCGAGCCAGCGGCGAATTCTTGCACGCCAAACGCCTGGACGCTGATGCGCCGATCGCCGTCGAGCCAGGCTCGCTGATCCGCGCCGATGGCCCCTTTTAGCGACTCATACAGAGGCTCCAGACGAGATGCGGGGGTCCGGTACAACTCCCAAAGTACCCGCGCGGAGGTCCGGTGGAAGCGCACCGCCGTCGCCGCCATGCGGATGTCGAACGGGTAACATACGGCACCAGAGCCCTCCTTGCGCGGAACGGGAACCCGAACGTCATCATGCGCTCGACGCACCAGGCGCGACAGCTCGCCCGCCATGAGCTTGTTGGCGCCAGCGCTTCCCACTAAGCGTAAGTTGTCGCGCAGGACATCCGTCAGCGCGCCGCCGGTCGAGTGTTTCTTCATGCTCGCTCGCGTTGCTCCAAGACGCGCTCCACAGTGTCCACGATGGCCACCGTGTGTGCATCCAGTTCCAGATTTACCGCATCCCCGGGGCGCTTGCTGCCCAGCTTCGTGAGCGAGAGTGTCTCGGGGATCAGATGTAAGGAAAAACGCCCACTGCTCTCTGTTCTTCCAACCGTCAAACTCGAACCATCCACGGCGATGAACCCCTTGGGCAGAATGTATTTCATCCAGGCCGGCGGCACGCGTACCCACATGCAGTAGTCCCCCTCACGCGGCGTCTCGACAGCATCCACAACTCCGGTACCCCAGACGTGCCCCGCGACGACATGCCCCCCAATTTCGGCCCCGAAAGTCAGGCTCCGCTCGACGCTTACCTTTTGGCCGACCTCCAGGCCATCCAACGTAGTGAGACGCAGCGTTTCTTCGATGGCTTCGAACTCGGCGCAGGTTCCGTCCACGGCAACGACCGTCTGACACACCCCATCAATGGAAACACTCGCGCCCAGCTCCAAGCCCCGCACCAGGTCGGAGCCCAGATCAACCCGATAGCGAAGTAGACTCGGTTGACGCTCGACAGAGAGGACGGGGAACAAGCCGCGCGTAATGCCAGTAAACACGGCGCCTTTGTTAGCATGAATGACCGACTCGAAAGAAAACGAGCTGGCTCAACGATCTTTGGCTC
>JBNLEN010000015.1:0-68383 GCA_050304975.1 Polyangiaceae bacterium | reverse complement strand
TTGCTGCTGGCAGCCACCGAGCAGACCGGCAGCAATCAGCGCCGCAGACGACGCTGCTCCCCTAAGTAGATTCCTCATTGAAAGCTCCTTCTATCTAAGCCGCGTCCCTGTGTTGGAAGTTGGCTGATACACGCCAGGCAAGCCCCAGCGTAGCGCCCGCAATCGTAGATGCTGACGGGACGAATTGTTAGCTGATTAAAGCCGTTGTGCACGAGTTTTGGGAGCGGGATTCCACCCGCAATTAAGTAAGTAAGTGTTGGCCAGCGGCCGAAGGTTCGAGCGCAGGATTGAGATCGATCGCTCGATGCTCCACCCCACATTCGCGGTTTAGACGGCGTCAGCCTGTGACAAGTTCATAGGAAACAAACGCCCTGCAGCCCGAAGGCCAAACCTGGCCGCGTAGCTAGCAGGTTCATCACGCCCGCTTTGCAGAAATCGCGCCGCCCGCGATTTTACTTCTCGTTACTCGCCCAAAACCCGTGACCTACATTGGGCTTAACGTAGGGGATCATCGGTTGGTCGCTGTGCGATTTGTGGCCTCAAAGACGCTGGAGGCGCAACCATCGCGCTGCTTGCTGACGGGATTCCGGCGGGCCGCCGAGCCGCAGTGCAGCTGCCGCATCTTGCTCGTTCGACTCGTTAACCACGACATTTCTGTCACATGCCGCCGAGCACGTCAGCACTTCGGTGCTGCAAGTGTCGCACCAGAGGACTTGCAGTCCATCCGAGCAAAGCATGTAGTACTCGGCGTCGTCGAAATTGGCGTCACGCCAACGCAACGTCAGTTCCGATGCGAATGACTCCGAGACCGCGACGGTCAGATCACGCTCGATGGCCGATTCCAGCACGCCAGTCATCACGCAGGCCTCTCCGCCGGTCACCAGATTGTCGGGGAGCCGGCGGACGCTGGCGTCCGCATCGCTGCTCCGTGAACGTTCGTCTAGCGCTTCAAAACTCGCGAAGTAGCGGCCGGGATCTAGGCCGACAATGAAGCGCTCACCGACCTGCCCGGTGGCATTGCTGCTCCGGAAGTGGTCATGGGGCATGGCCAGGTGTTCACAACTTCCAACTAGTACTCCGGACACGCGCGTCTCGATGTCCAACCAGGTGGGGTCCGAAAGCTCCAACACCCGAAACCGCTCATCGGCGCAGTCCCCGGCGTGCAGCTCCAACTCTCCGGCTGAGTCGTTGTCGAATGAGTCCGTGTCGACTTCGAATTGTTGGTCACATTCCCAAACGCGCACGCAGCCCGCGTCGGCCGCCACGGCCTGCATCGCCTCAACCCAGACGTCATCCAGGGACTGGGCGTACACATCTTCGAACTCAACGCGTGCCTCACTCACGTCAGCCAAGCGATCGAGCCTGCGATACCATTGCATGAAGCGCCGCGGCCCACGCTCACGCAGTAAGTGAGCCACCAGCAAGCTGCCGGCTCGGTACAATTGGCGGAGTTCTGCGGTGTTCGCAGTCTGCCAGACCTCAGCGTCGAACGCTTGCTCCAGTGAGAGCCCAGTCACCGGCAGCGGTGGGGGCCGCTCAGCGCAGCTCAGTGCTTGGGCGGTGCCCTCTTCGAGCAACTGGCTGCGGTCCCCGTACACTTGCAGGTAGGCGTGGACCAGCTCATGCAGCTCCAGCTCATCCGAGGCGTAGATGCCGTAGGCTTCGAAGTAGCAGGCGGAGTTGCCCGCGCTGCATGCGCCTTCGGCTTGGAGTGCGTCTCGATTTTCGAAGCGATGGTAGCGCAGCCGTTGTGTGGGGGCGTCAAACTGCAGATAGTCTTGCAGCGACGCGTAGTGCCTCTCCAGTGTTTCGAGCGTGTTCTTGCAGTCGTGCGCGCTGTCTGGACGGGACCAGTACTCGAAGTGTGCGCTTCGCTGGACTTCCATGCCGGCGGGAGGCTCATACTCCGACGGGGCCTGCCCGCAGCCAAAGAGTCCGGGGCCAGCGAGCGCCGAGGCTGTCAGGGCGCCAAGCCAACGCTCACGGAATAGCACGGCGGCTAGTCTAGCAGCTCTTGCAGCTTTCTTGGGCTGAGCTTTTTGCTGGCGCGCAGGTGCTTGAGCGCTTCGCGCTTGCTCAGATTGCTGAGCTGCCGGCGATGGGCCGTCACATAGGCGAGGATGACTTCGGGATCTGTCTTGGAATGCTCCCTCAGCGCCCAACCGATGGCTTTGCGCAGAAAGAATTCGCTGCTGTCCAAGGAGGGCTCGATGCAGGCGACCAGCAGCTCCAAATCGGTCTGCTGTCGATGCTTGCGTTGGCAAATGATGCTGGCCCGGCGTAGCCAGATGTCTTCATGCTTGGACCACCCGAGGAGCTGCGGCCGCACCTGGGATGGATGCAGCAGCAGCAGCGTGCCCACCAGGGTCGACAGTTCATCCACCAAATCCCACCAGGCGGCGGTTTGGATCATGCGCTTGTAGAGACTGAGCAGCGCCGGCTTCTGGTAGCTGTCGAAGCGTTTGATGCCGGCCAGCTCCAGTGCGGCGTAGCGTTCCTCTTGATAGCGGGCATTGAAAAACAGGCTCTCGACGCTGGCACGCCAGCTCTTGTCGCTGGTCAATGGGTGCTGCTTCAAACACTGGCGGGCCAAACTGCGGGTTTGGGACATGGGCAGGCCGAGAAACGGCAGCGCCTGTTTCATATAGGCGGCAGCCCCTTGGGCGCGCTCTGCGTCGGTCAACTTCGCCAGCTCCGCTCGCAGTGCGGTCAGCAGCGCTGAGTTGGCTGAGGCGCTGTCCTGCATGAGACTCCGGAAGCTTGCGCAGAGCTAGCTGGCGGGGTTCAGCACGCCCAGATCTTCGAGCAGCAGGCGCACGACTTGCTGCTGCATGTCGATCCGCCGGCGCTCTTCGAACACTTCCCAGGTCTCAACGCAGATCCCCACGCAGCCGACCTTGTCGACGATCACCTCGGTGGATGAGGTCGCGACGGGGTAATAGTGCGGCGCCCACAGCTCGTAGGGGTTCTCCAAGCTCTCGTTCAGGCGGGTCACGACGCGGTCGATGATTTCCGGCATCGGTTTGACGCCGTACACCAACGTTTGTCCGAACGATTGCGGCACCTGCGGATGAAAGCGCTTTAGGCTCTCGTGCAGGGTGGCCATCAACGCGGGCTTTTCATCCTCGACCAAGGACATGAACTGGTGGGCGAGTCGCTGTTCGACTTCGCTACCGCTCGGGTCGCCGGGGAAGCAGCGATTCAAGTCCAGCCCGCCCGGAGCCGCACGTTGGCGCGCTCGGTAGGCCGCCGGATTCATCACGGGGATGATGATCAAGCGGCCCCGATCCGGGCGTACGCCTGCTTCGAGCATCTCTTGCAGCGCGTGCACTCCAGCGACTTCATTGCCGTGAATGCCAGCTTGGATCAGCGCTGTTGGTCCACTTTCCGGGGCATCGAATACGTACACCGGAATGTTGGGCGCGAGGAAATGGGTCCCAGCTGTGAGTGTCATCAGTCCGTCTGCGTTATCCGTCAGAATGGGGCAGGTTGAACCGCACGGGGTTGTCCCGCACGAAGTCGAGGTAAATCTGGAAGTCCGCCTGCAACGGCAGCTCACCGCTTTCGACGGCGTCTTCCAACTGCTTGCGAATGTCACCCACCAGCTTGGAAGGTGGCAGCTTGAACTCGGCAATCAGAGCGGCGCCCAAACCCTTGGGCAACGCCTTGGGTTTGTTGTCTTCAGCCTGGATCCGCTCGATCCGGTCTGTCAGCACCTTGAGTTGACTCAGGAAGCGGCGGCGCTTTTCTTTGCGCTTGGTGGTCATGTCCGCGCGTGACAGCGCCATCAGATCATCCAGCTCTTCACCGATTTCTTTGGCGAAGCGGCGGGTGGCGCTGTCTGTCCAGCTGTCATCGTACTGATGAGCACGCTGGTGGTGGTAAACCAAGAAACGGATCTTCTCGCGCATGTCCTTGTCGAACAGGCGTTCGCGGCGTGCCAGCTTCTCAAACATACGAGCGCCGACTTCTGCGTGATGCAAAAAGTGAACGGTTCCGTCCGAGTCGATGGAGCGCGTGCGTGGCTTGCCGATGTCATGGAACAACGCGGCGTAGCGCACCGCAATGCGTGGCACGGCTTGGATCACCACCTGCAGCGTGTGCAACCACACGTCCTTATGGCGCGAGTCGCCTTCACCGAAGCCAACCAGCGCGGTGACCTCGGGCAAGACCACATCCAGCAGGCCTGTCTCACGCAGCGCCAGCAGCCCTCGATCGGCGCGCTTGCTGAGCATGATGTCGTCGAGCAGCGCGCGCACCTCGGCGGTGGGCAAGCTGCGTACATCGGTTTCCGACACCGTCACTGGAACTTCCGGCAAGTCATCATCGGCATGGCGTGCGTTGCCAGGCGCGCGTGCGCACACCAAAGCAAAGCCCAGCGCGGCTCGGGCTCGATCCGGATCGCCCGCGGGCAACTCAGCTGGATCGGCGCTAGTTGGCGGGTTTGGTGAGAGGTTTGGCATCGAATCGGGAGAAATTGGAGGAGCCGCGTTCGCGGGATTCAATAAGGGGAGGGGCTGGTAGCAAACAAGTCGAAAACTTGCAAACTCGAGCCTTCGGCGGGGCCTGGTGCAGAGCCCGCAGTCTAGCATTCTGCGAAACGACGGGCGCGCTGACGCAGCGTGCTAAACTTCAAGTGATTCCTACATCTGCGACATTACGCGCACATTTCTCCTTGGGCGCCAAAGGTCGAGCTTGGACAGACCACGTGCTTCACACACCATCGTTCGTTTCTTTGAGGTTGTTGGGGGGTCCTCCAAGCGCTTGGAACGGCGCTTGGGGGGAGCAAGATTGGAACACTGGGGGGGCGGAGCGTGGGCGCTAGAGAGACGAAATCCGCCACCCGTGATGGCTCATCACCCCGCACCCGAGTGAAGGCGACGGGCGCCCGCTCGGCGAAGGCACGGTCACCGATGTTCAAGACCCAAGTAGGGCTCGGTCCGCGTGGACGCCTGATGATGGTCAGTAGCGACCGCATCCCCGCTGATGTCGTGGACGCGCTGCAGTCCAGTCCGATCAACGTCGAGACCGTAGGGGCCAACCTGCTCGGTAGCGGTGACATCGCTGCTGGCGATTGCATTGTCGTGGGGGAGGTCGCGGCGCTCGACAAGGTGGTGAGCGCTCTGTCGAAGAAGAAAGCTCTGTCCACGCCCATCGTTGCGATTGGGCAGCTGTCCGAGGTCAAGCTGGACGACGAGCTGCTCAAGCGTCTGCGGCTGACGATACTTCCCAAGAGCTGGGAGGGGCCTCAGCTGGTGAAGCGCATCATGCAGCTCGTGTTGTCCAACCTGAAGTCAGTGGAGGACACGGACGAGCCCGACTTTGAATTGCCTGGCTTTGAGCAGGCGCCAAAGGCTCCGCAGCCGTTGGCCAAACCCCCATCAGACGTGGCTCCGAGTAATGATACCGTCGCCGAGGAGCAGCTCAAGTTCCCCAAACCTGCCCCGTTGCCGACCGGTGTTGGGTCGCGACGTTTGGGTGGCTCGGGGGCGCAGCGCTCGGGCAAGCAGTTGCGCTCAGAAATCAAGCAGCCGCGCGCGGACAAGTCGAAGACTGATCGGCGCAAGCCGGCTCAGGCGGCCGGTCGAGCCGCGGACCCACTCGCGAAGACGGCGCTGGCGGATCCTGGGCCGCAGGAATGGTCGAGTCTGACGGGAGCGCGCCCCAAAAAGACCGCGCCAGTGATCAAGCAGCAACCGGTCGAGCCAAAAGACACCCCGCCCACCCAGCTGTCACTCAAGGCCCCGCAGGCGTTGAGGCAGATCCCCCCGCCCAGCGTCACGATCAATCAGTTCCCGGCGGTGCGTCCAGAGTTTGACATCCTGCCTCAGCCGCCGCCGTCGTCCCATCGGCGCATGACCAGCAGGCCACCCGCTCCGGCAGTCGTCGAGCAGGTAGCTGTCGAGCCAGCGGCGCCAGTTGAGGCGGAAATGACCGCGCCCGCCCCTGCGGTCGATCATGCTGTGCCTGCGGTCGACTATGCGCCTGCGGTCGATTATGCGCCTGCGGTCGATTATGCGGTCTCGCCGCCGCCACCGAGTGCGGTCACCATGCAAGCGGTGGCTCCGCAGAGCTTGCGGCATTTTTCGCAAGCGCCGATGTCGATGGCGCCCGACGGACGAACCCTGCGCGCCACGCGTTGGGTTGTGGTCGACGACAATGAAGCGCGCGTGCAGGCGGTCGCGACGTGTTTGAGGCAGCTTGGCGCGAAAGTCGAGACGATGTCGCTGTCGAATCCGGGCGAAAAGCTCGCGCGCGTGCGTGCCCTCGATGCCATCGGGTACTTGATTGACGAGCGCGATTTGCGTTCGGCCCCGGCGCTGCTCAAGAGCTTTGAGCAAGATCCGCGTCTGCGTTGGATGCGGCTTGTGGCGTTGCGCTGGGGGGACCTTTTCGACGAAGAGACCGCGGGCGTGGTCACCGAGACGCTGACGCGCTCCCTCGAATTGCACTGGGAAACCGAGTGGGAAACCTTGGAGCAGCTGCTGCAGGGCCGTGAAATCGCCGTCGAGCGTCTGGGCATGGCCAGGATCTTGGTGGCTGCCAGTCGCGCGTCAGGCAGCGCCCACGTGCAGGTTTCTTCCGCCGGGCACTACTGGGGCCTGGAGCTGGCTGCGGGAGCCCTGGTTGGGCTCAGCCAAGATGGAGTGCCCGTGGCGCCGGCGCAGCTGTATGCCGTGTTCGAACAGCTGATGTTGCTGTCGAGCGGGACCGTGAGCTTGGTGGAGCAGTCGAATACGCCGGCCAAGGCCATCATTGCGGTGCGTGAACTGTTGCGTCTGCATGCTGAACGCGTGGCGGCGCAGCCCGCCTATCTGGGCGAAGAGTTCGTCGCGCCAGTGGTTCAGGCCGCGAAACAACTCAAACCGCCGCTACCAAGTCATCGACTGCTCGACAGCGCCCGCTTCTACCGACTGCCGCTGGTGGCAGGAGTCGCGACGACGCTGCTTTCCGTTGGGCTCATCACTGCGCTGAGCGGTTCAACGGACGATGCGGCGCAGGCTTCCGAGGCTGCTCCGCCTGCGCAAGCTGCCGCGCCTGCTCCAAAACCCAAAGCGAAACCAGTCGTTCAGCCCGCTGCCAAAGTCGCGGTTGCCGCCGCGCCGCAGAAGCCTGCGCCGCCGCTGGCGGCTGCCAAACCTGTAGAACCAGCGCCAGTCAAGGTCGAGGCCCAGGCCGAGACCCCGCCCCCGCAGGACCCTCCCGATGATGGCGTGGCCGCAGTGGACTCCGGTGAGCTACGCACGCCGAGCAAGAGCTGCGAACACTTGCTGGCCAAGACCAGCGTGCCGCGCAAACGCCACCCCGGGCAAGCTGAGTCCGCTTGGCACTTGGCACGCAAGTCCCTCATGCTTGGGGATATCGCCACGGCCGAAGAGCAGCTGTGTTTATCCGCGCATTTGGATCCGCAAGGGCAAGGTACGATTGCCTTGATCCGGCTCTACTTCATGCAAGACGAATTGGCGAACGCCAAGGGCAGTACTCTATGGGCGATGGAGCAACGCCCCGACGATCCGACCGTCAAGCAACTGCTAGCCGACTCCCTCAATCATGAAGGGGACATTGCCGGCGCACGCAAGTTGTTGATGGACTCGATGAACATCCTGCCGCACAACACGGAGGTGCTGCAACGCGTGTCGCGTCGCTTTGCCTATGCTGGTCACAAAGTGCTCAAGGGGGGCGATCCTGCTCAGGCGGAGCGGATGTTCTTGCGCTCCACCGCTCTAGACGCCGACAACCTACTCGCCACAACCGGGCTGGCGGAGCTGCTGCTCAAGCGAAATGAGCTGGAAGGAGCTGCCCGCTACGCGGTCAAAGCGACGCAGCTCGAACCACGTAGTTTCCAAGCCCAGTTCTTGCTCGGTGAGGTGCTCAGTGCCAAGGGAGATCGAGAAGCCGCGGTAAAAGCCTATCGCGTCGCCTTGCAACTCAATCCGGGCTCGTTCCTTGTGAAGAAGCGTCTGGGCTTGCTATGACGTGGCATGCTTGGAGGGAGCGGTTCGGGCAGCGCTCGACGGAGCATCCAGAGGTTGGCCATCGCCTTGGTTTTGGGCGGCACGTCGTGTCAGACGGCTTCATCCAACGCTTCGTCACAACCGTTGTCGAAGCAGCCGATCGCTGAGCGGGCAACTACTGATACCAACCGGCCTCTGCAGGGGGAGCCCGCTGCGGCGAAGCCGACGACCTCTGCGAGCGATTCCGCCGACGTCGCGCCAGCGCGGCAATTGCCCGCGGCTGAAATGAATTGGTCACTGAGTTCACCCTGGGGTGCGTTACCGGTGGCCGTGTACGTGCCCCAAAGGCGAGCTGATCAGCGTTTGGGCGCTTTGATCGCCTACCATGGGCGGGGCGAAACACTGAAGGGGCCCGCGCGAGGGGTTCGTGGTTGGTTTACAGACTATCGCCTACTGAGTGCGGTGGAGCGGTTGCATCAGCCTCCACTCAGCGCCACCGACTTCCAAGACTTCATCAGCGCGGAGCGTCTGACCGAGTTCAACAGCAAGCTTCAGCAACAGCCCTACGCCGACATAGTACTCGTGACGCCGTACCTGCCGGACGTGTTGAAGAAGGAACAAGCGTTTGCAAACGGACCGAAGCTCGGGGAGTTCGTCAGCCAGACGCTAATCCCGAAAATGAATGCTGAGCTGCCGCTCAATGGGCGCATCGGCTTGGATGGCGTGAGCCTCGGTGGACGAGCGGCGCTGTTAATCGGGTTGACCCAGGCGAACCGCTTCGTCAGTTTGGGGGCGTTGCAGGCCGCGATTGACGAGGAAGAGCTGCAAGCGTTCACCGAACTCGCTCAGCAAGCTCAACGGGCTAACCCGCGCCTGCGGCTGAGACTGCTCACTAGCGATCGGGACTACTATCAGCAGGTCAATCGGGAGCTGTCGGAGAGTTGGACTCGGGCTGGTGTGCCGCATCGATTTGACGTGGTGCAGGGCACCCATAGCTACGAATTCAATCGCGGCCCCGGAGCCTTCGAGATGCTGCTATTTCACAGCCGTCTGCTGGCTAATTGATACGGCCACAATCCGAGCTGGCGACAAGAGCAGGGCACAAAATGGGATTGGCGCAGTGAAGCTAGCTTCACCGCGCCAATTTGCACGCCGACTGAGACGCAGCTCAGTTGCTGCCGGAGGTCACCAAACGGGGCACCTCTTGACGGCGAGACTGAAGCTGCTCAACCAGCGTGTGATACGCGACATACCAGTAGCCGCTGGCGAACAGCAGTGTGAATGGCGTGGCGAAGTAGTGCCCCGTTTGCACGGAGGCGATCACGCTGCAACTCGAGATGACACCCAGCACCATTTCGATCCAGGGCAACTTCGTGCGCTGACGGTAGCGGGTGGTGCCTGAGCCGCGCTTGGGGGTTCGCACGAACTCACCCGACATGCTGCGCAGGCCCTCCCAGGCGGCCTTGGTTACCAGAGGACTCAGGCCAGCACCCATGGCAATGACCGAAGGCAAACGGCGGATCGCGGACCAAGCGGAGCGCCCCTGAGCGCGTTCTGCCAGAATGAAGAAGCCCGCAATAGACCCCGTGGCACCGGTGCACAGTGGCAGATCAATCAAGAACAACGTGCCTGCGTTGGATACCGGGACCAGCAGCACTGCCGGTAGGATCAGCACGCTCAGGGCCATCATGGCGGGGTAGGCGGCGTGGGGCGTCAAGTGAAAGAACGCCTCACTCTTTTGTGCAAAAGTCAGATCGCTGGTCAGCAAACGCTTCAGCAGTTTGCGAGCCGTTTGCACGGTGCCGCGTGCCCAACGGTATTGCTGGGCGCGGAATGCGCTGATCTCGTGGGGCAGCTCCGCGGGCGTAGCGATGTCAGGTCGGTAGATGAAACGCCAGCCCTTGAGCTGCGCTCGGTAGGACAGATCCAAGTCTTCCGTCAGCGTGTCGTGCTGCCAGCCGCCCGCGTCGTCGATCGCGGCGCGGCGCCAAACGCCACCGGTGCCCGCGAAGTTGAATAGTAGGCCAGAGCCGCAGCGGGCCTGGTTTTCCACCAGGTGGTGACCGTCCAACAGCAAGGCCTGCACCTTGGTCAACAGCGACTCGTCACGGTTGATGTGTGCCCAGCGCGTCTGCACCATGGCGATCTTCGGGTCGGTGAAATGCCCCATGATGGCGGTCAGGAAGTTCTCTTGCGGGATGAAGTCCGCGTCGAACATCGCAATGAATTCGCCCTTAGCGGTGCGCAGCCCGTACTCCAAGGCTCCGGCTTTGTAGCCTTCGCGGTTTGGACGCCGGATGTATTCGATGTCCAGACCGCTGCGCTGCAGCTCTTTCACCTTGCGAGAAGCCAGATGACGGGTCTCGTCGTTCGAGTCGTCCAGCACCTGGATCTCGAAGCGGTCACGCGGGTAGTCGATCTTGGCCACTGCTTCGAGCAGGCGTTCGACCACGGTCGCTTCGTTGTACAACGGCAGTTGCACCGTCACGAAGGGCAGCTCATGGCGCTCCGGCAAGCGATGGGCGTCTGCCTGCTCCTTGACGCGGTGGTTGTGGCGAAGCCACAGGTAAACCAAGTGGGCTCGGTGAACGCCGTAAGTGCACAGCAGCAGCAGGACGGCGAAGTAAATCCCCAGAACAATCTCCATGCGCCTTCGCTACCACGGCACGATCCAGGACTTGTCACGCTGGTCCAATTTTCAGTGGCGCCAGGATTCGTCTGTAATGACAGTGCGATAGCTCCGCTGACACCCAGCTACAGCTGATTACAATTCTGTGACAATTTGGGGAGCGGCGTTCGGAGCGATGCAGGCCTGATTTTGATGCAGCTGTAGTCGGTGCCGATGCTCTGGGCGCCTTTCCGGTGGAATATCGGCGGGCTCGCGGAGCGGGTATTGTCCGTCGCCTGTGACCCGCTTTCGATTCGTTTGGACCGCAAGACTACTTCTGCTGCTGATGTTGCCTGCCGCCGCGCAGGACGCGGGGGCTGGCGGTCCTAGTGATGCGGGACCAGACGCTGGCCGTTCGCCGTTCTTTCTCCCCGGCACTCAACCGGGGGAGCTGACCCTGGATCTGCGTTCGCCTGAGCTGTGCAAGAACTGCCACGGCGTCTACGCCGATTACTCGGCGAACGAGAGCTGGAAAGGCACGATGATGGCCAACGCGGCACGCGATCCGCTGTTTCAAGCTGCGTTGACGATCGCGAATCAAGATGTCCCGGGCTCTGGAGACTTGTGCATTCGCTGCCACGCTCCGCGCGCGTGGCTATTCGGGCGCTCCAACCCGCCGCGGCTGTCCAACCTCGAGCCGGATGATTATGAGAGCGTGCAATGTGATTTCTGTCACCGACTAGTGCCTCGCGATCCGCTGCTGATTGGATCCGGTCAGTATACGGTTGCTGATGACTTCATTCGCCGCGGACCGCTGGATGACGCCGAGTCTGCTCACGACTGGCAGTACTCCCCCTATCATGAGAGCAGTGAGCTTTGCGGTTTGTGCCACGACGTATCGAACCCTGCGCAAGGGGGCTTCGCCATCGAACGAACCTATACGGAGTGGAAGAACTCCGACTACTCGGTCGAGGGTCGGACCTGCCAAAGCTGTCATATGCCGGAGCATCCCGGAAAGGTGGCAGGCAATCCGGCGGCACGAGACCGCATCGCCCATGTGCACGAGCTAGCCGGCGGAAATGCTTGGATGCCCCTCGTGCTCGCTGGCGAGTTTCCCGAACTCGAGCGTCAGGATGCGTACGAAAGAACCGCGCAGAATGCGATCCGCATGCTTCAGAGCTCCGCCGAGTTGAGCATCGAGGCGCCAGACAGGGTCGAGCCCGGGAGGAAGCTGGAGCTCAGCGTGCGAGTCGAGAACCTGACCGGACACAAGTTGCCGACCGGATACCCTGAGGGACGGCTGTGTTGGCTAGAGCTTGAAGTGCGCGATGAAGCCGGCGCGGTTTGGTTGCATTCTGGCGCCTACGAGGGGCTGATGGCGGAGCGCGAAGAAGACGCCCAGCTACGCACCTACGAAGTCAAGATGGCGGCTGACGGCGAGGAGGGCTTCCACTTCGTGCTGCAAAATGAACTGCTTCAGGACAATCGCATCCCACCCAGAGGCTTTCGTCCCACGGCGGACACGTGGCCCGTCGGCAGAAGCTATCCGGTAGTCAGCGAGGATGAGGATGGTCCGGTACTCGCTCACTGGGACGTGGCGCCGTACCGCGTGGAGGTCCCCGAGGAAGTCAACGGCAAAGTGATGATCACTGCCCGGCTCTGGTACCAGACAGCAGCACGCGAATACGTCGAGTTCCTCCGGGACGGCAACCAGTCTGACGATCGAGGTGAGCGGCTCTATCAATTGTGGGACAAGTACGACCGTTCCCCACCGGTCGAAATGGCGAGTGTTCGCGTCACTATCGATGCCGCGGGTGCTGAACCCGACGCGGGGATAGTCGGTGAGAGTCCTGATGCTTCGATTTCTACGCAAACAGATGCGGGCACGGCTCTTGATGAAGCGACGAAGGACGGGGCACCAAATGCAGTGGAGGCGGATACCGGGAGCGAGCGCTGCAGCGATCTTGACGCCAATTCGGATCAGTGTGATACGCCAGGGGCCGCGGAGGAGCATTCCAGCGAATCTGGCTGCGCTTGTGGAACGAGGGGCGCAAGGGAAGGCACCTATCGGGATGCCACGTTCCTGAGCTTGCTTGTCTTGCTTGTTACATATTGGAGAAGGAGAGACTCATGGTTTTGCGAATGAAGCAGGCTGCGCTGCTGCTACTCAGCGCCGGTTTGATGGTTGCCTGTGGTGATGACGACGAGGACACCAACAACGAAGACGACACCACGGATGACGCTGGCGCGGATGACGACGCCGATGATGACGTGGATGACGACGCCGACGACGACGCGGATGATGATGCTGACGACGACGCTGGCGCGGACGACGATGCCGATGACGATGCCGATGACGATGCCGGAATGGGCCTCGACGCGGGGCCTGAGGACGGAGTCTCGATCTGCGGCGGCAAAGAAGGCCAAGATCTGATCGACTGCGGCGAGTACATGGTGCACGTGGTTTCCGACTGCGTCGGCTGTCACGGTGAGGACCTTTCAGGTCAAGAATTCTACGCTCCGCTGATGTCCTACGTGCCCAACCTCACTCCGGACGCCACCGGTCTCGGCGACTGGAGCAAGGACGAGATTATCGCGGCGATCACGACTGGCGTGCGCAAAGACGGCAAGGCACTGAAGCCAGTCATGCCCTACACGCTGTTTGGCAACATGGCGATGGTGGATGCTGAGGCGATCGCCGAGTACCTGATGTCGCTCGACGGTATCGAGCGCGAGATCACCAAGGACGACGTGGATCGTCCGGATCAGCCGATTCCGCTGTTTGACACCGGTCTGCTGCCGGAGCTTCAGCTCGAAGCCGGCGACGACAACTACGAGGAGGCCATGCTGGGCCAGTACATCGTGGGCAGCGCGAGCGTGTGCGTCGAGTGTCACACCGCCCGCCTGGAAAGCGGCATCCCCGATCTGGCGAATATCCTGCTCGGTGGACGCGTCTTTGGTCCGCCCGCGCCAACCTCTCCGGTCAGCGCCAATCTGACGCCTTCCTCGGACGGCCTCGAGGGTTGGACTGCGGCCCAGGTGCAGACTGCATTGCAGGATGGAACGGATGAAGAAGGGCAGATGCTGTGTCCGCCCATGCCCAGCGGCCCGATGGGACCGTTTGCGAATCTGGAAGATGAGCACGCGCTGGCAATCGGCCACTTCTTGGTCAATCTGGAGGCAAAGGCGAACCCCAGCGGGGAGCCCTACTCCACCCTGTGCCGAACTGCAGGTGGACCGATGCCGGACGCTGGCATGAGCGATGCCGGAGCCGGTGACGCTGGTGTTCCCAGCGGCGACGCTGGCAACTGATAAGCAGCACAGCAAATACACAACAGCCCCTGAAACACAGGGAAGGGTCAGTCTGGCACCGCCATGACTGGCCCTGTTTTTTTGTGGGCAGTTCTTTGCCGTTCCTCGCATCCCCTTCTGGGACTCCCGCTTGACGAGGTCGCCGCACGCACCTGAATCCGCTTTAGCGCGGCACTATCAACGGGCTCAGATCCTGCCGGCTGTCGGGATCGATGCGACGCGCTTTGACGCGAATGTACGGAGCGATGAACTGCGCTCGATGGGCGAAGCTGCCGGGTTCGGCCGCGAGCTTATCGTGGCGCGGCTCTACCAGGTCTTCGATCTGGAAGCCCGCACGGCACAGTCCTCCGATGAGTTGCTCCAAGCGGTGTAAGAACTCCAGGGTGCCAGCTTCGCGCAGTCGGCTGTTTTCTACCTGTGGCAAGGACGTGCCGAGGTAGTAGGGGGCCACGAGCTCATAGCCGGCGGGTCCAGGCTCTATCTTGGCCTGTAAGCTGGTTGGGCTCTTGTGCTGGCTGACGTAAACACCACCAGGGAGCAGTAACTTGGCGACTTCACGGTACATCACCTCGACATCGGGGATGTAACAGCTACTGACGGGCTGCACAGCCACGTCAAACTGTTCACCGTACAGAGGAGAAAGGTCATCGATTGAGCCTTCTACCGTCTTGACGCTCAAGCCGTAGCGCCGGGCCAGCTGCTGATCCAGTTGCAGCTGCGCCGGGCTGATGTCTACCACGGTGACCTTAGCTCCTGCTTTGGCGAACAGCGGGCCATGCTTGCCACCTCCTGCCCCCAAGCAAAGCACTCGCTTGCCTTCGACCACGCCGAGCCACCCTTTCGGGTCCAGACGAGAAAGCGGGTCCTTGAAGTCCTCCTCGGCAGCGGGTCTGGTGAACGTTTCTTGCTGCGCGACGCGTTCGTTCCAGGCGTGCTTGTTATGACTGAGGATCTGTGGCCGTCGCATTGGGAACTTCGGAGGGCGTAGCCAGCGGCGTGCCCTGTTGGTTCGAGGCTTGCGGGTTCAAGGCTTGTGGGCTCACAGCTTGTGGCTTCGAGGGGGATGGCTTCGAGTCCCGGCGCTCTAGGGCCTGTGCCGTTTGAGCCTCGGCTGCGCTCGAGTCGGGGCCGGCTTCTCTCGAGCTGCGCTCGCGCGCCTGCTCGACCAACTGCTCTAGCTCAAGCCGCGTGACGCCGAGTCGTTTGGCGGTTTGTCCAGCGAGTGAGGTGCTGGCTACGCCGGGTACGAAGCGGAAAGTCGGGTGCTCATGCTCGTCGAGCTCTACCTGCAAAAACTGAAGTTGAGGCAGGCTTTGGCGCTGCTGAAGGCTGCTAGCAAAAGACAGGAAGTGAGTTGTCAGCCAGACTTGAGGCTTGAGTTCTGCCAGCAGCTCAATCACCAGCTGGAAAATCTCTTCGCCCTCGGATGGATTGGTGCCGGAACAAAGCTCATCCAGGACGACCAGATCGCCAACGTTGATCTGCTCGAACAGATTGCGGATGCGCAGCAGCTCCATTCCTAATCTTCCCTCGCGCTGATCCGCACTAGTATTGTCGACGAGCGACACGAACATGCCGCGCGTCCAGTTGAGTCGGGCGCTGGCTGCCGGAATTGGCATGCCGCAGTGACCGAGCAGGTGCGCCAAGGCCAGAGATTGGAGCAAGCGCGTCTTGCCGCCGGAGTTGGGGCCAGTCACCACCACTACGGCGTCTGCTTGAGCCACCAGATCACAGGCTTTGACATCAACTCCTTCGACCAACAGAAACGGGTTGAACAAGCCCACCAGCTGGATGTCCGTCGTCTGCTCAGGTGAAGAAGACGGAGAAGAAAAGGCTGGAGTGAACGCCGGGAAGCAGGTGTGCAACCCCTTTTGCTTCGCCGCATCAGACAGGTTGAGCCCACACAGGTAGAACTCCATGTCGCCAATCAGTTGGAATAGCTGCAGGAGTTGCGGTTTCACGCCGTCAAACACCTGATCGAGCAGCCGCATCAGGATCTCGCGCTCTGAAAATCGGTAGCCTCGCAGCAACATTTTGAAGCGCGTCCACCAGCGACCAAAGCGAGTGCTGTAGAAGGCGCTCTCCTGATTGTCGTGGTGCCCGGTGAGCTCGATCGCCCGAATCGAGCCGTCTACACCCAAGCGCAGGTTCAAGTCGACTGAAGCCGCGTGCTGTTCGTATTCCAGCACGTCACACAGCCGAGCGTAGGCTTCGGACTTGACGGTACTCTGGCCGAACTCACGAATGCCGAGCAAGCCCGAAGTCGATTCGTGAAAGCCGTCGGCCATCAGTTGGAACACGCTGCGCAGCCGCTGCAGAATATCGACTCGACGCTGCACTTGATCCATTCGCGCGGTGAAATCGGCGCGGCTCAGCAAGGTTCGCAGCGAGCGAGCGACGCTATAGATCTGCTCCAACTGGGAGCGATATCCAGTGACACCCTGGAGCTCTTGGAATACCCGTTGGCGATGGACAGTCGTGCTTGGTGCGAGCGGCGGATGGCACAGCACGCTGCGCAGGTAGTTCGTATTGGGCTCGAAGCTCTGGCCATCAATCTTGATTTGCAGGCAGCCCGCGACGAAGTCGTCCAGAAACAGATCTTGCGCGAAGCACTGCGCGGAATAGGTGCTCTCGCCCGCCTTGGCTCTGCTGAGCACAGTGTCAAAGGCGCCGTCCGTATCACCCGCGGAGAAGGCGAAGACCAGAGCGCGCTCCAACAACTTCAGCGAAACGCGATTCTGGGGTTCTTCGTAAAGCAGATCGACCGTCTGTTGCAGCGCGCGACTCCTTCGACCATGGACACATGACACGAAGCGCTGGTTTGGCAAAGCCCGAGGGGCTCGAGACTGGGCAGTTGCCACGCCCCGCCCGAGCTACCGCCGTCGGAGCGCTTATGCTGTGGTTGGACTTTTTCCTTGGCGCCAATCAGGCACGTGCGGGAACAAACCCGAGCGCATCATAGACGTTCGCCAGCGTCTCTTGGGCGCGGGTACGGGCCTTTCGGGCACCCGCCTCGAGTACTCGCTCTAGCTCGGACCGATCATCCATCAAACGCTGGGCTTCGTCGCGCACTGGGGCCAGGTATTGCACCACGATTTCTGCCGTATCGACCTTCAAGTGTCCGTACATCTTGCCTGCGTAGTCCGCCACGACTTCTTCGGGGGCTCTACCCGTCAGCGCGGACTGGATGTTGATCAGGTTCACAATTCCCGGCTTGGACTCTTCGTAGGTCACTTCGGAGCCTGAATCAGTGACGGCGCCTTTTATCTTCTTTTCGATCTGCTTGTTGGTGTCGGTTAAGAAGACGGTTGCTTTCGGATTGGGGTCACTTTTCGACATCTTCGCCGTTGGCTCTTGGAGACTCATGACCTTGGCGCCAATCTTGGGAATGAACGGCTCTGGCACGACGAAGAGTTCTCGCTCGTAGGCACGGTTCATCCTCAGCGCGATGTCACGGGTGAGCTCGACGTGCTGTTTCTGGTCGGCCCCGACGGGGATCGAGTGGGCCCGGTAGAGCAAGATGTCGGAAGCCATCAGGGTTGGGTAGGTGAACAACCCCGCAGGAATATTGGCGCCCTGCTTCGCGGACTTGTCCTTGAATTGGGTCATCCGGTTCAGCTCACCCATGTAGCTGTGGCAGGTCAGGACCCACGCCAGCTCTGCATGTTCAGGAACGTGGGATTGGATGAACAACATGCAATGCTCCGGATCCAATCCCGCTGCTAGAAAGGTCGCCATTGCCCGATAGGTGTTTTCACGCAGCTGGCTAGGCTCCTGACGAAGCGTGATCGCGTGCAGATCGACCGCGAAGAAGATACTGTCGTAGTCGCGCTGGTACTTCGTCCAGTTGCGCATCGCGCCAACGAAGTTTCCCAGCGTCATCGGGTTGGTTGGCTGAATCGCCGAAAGCATCGTTCGACGTGCCCCCGCTCCCGCTGGGGCGTTGTGCTTGGGTTCGCTCGTCTGAGGGGACTCTTCCGCGTCGCTTCTTGCCATGGGGTCGGGGGTATAACCGCGCCTCCTCCCTGCGCGCAATCAGCTTGCGCAATCCCTACGCTGCTGCGGATGTGCTACGCAAGGCTTTCGTCGAGCGGGATGCCTCGTCTGGCGGTTCTGAGGGGCGCGACTCGCGTTTCGGGGTATAGTCGCTCCGCTCGATGGCCCAAAAGAAACGCAACAATACCGCCTTCAACGTGCTCTACCTGCTAACGACCTTCGTAGCGGTACTGCTGATCCAACGGGCGTGCGGTCAGGTCGTACGCAGCGCACCGATCGCCTACAGCGAGTTCGAAAAGGGACTCGATGAGGGCAATATCACCGAGGTCGTGATCTCGGGCGACGAGATCCGCGGTGAATTCAAGACGCCGGTTTCTGGTCAGAAACGCTTCAGCACGCGCCGTGTGGATCCTGAGCTAGCGAAGCGGCTAGATCAGGCGAACGTGAAGTACTCGCAGCAACCAGAGTCGATGCTGCTGCCGACGTTGCTGTCGTGGGTACTGCCACTTGGGTTGTTCTTCATCATCTGGTCCTTCGTTGTACGTCGCATGGGCAGCGGTGGTGGTGGCCTGATGGCGATCGGCAAGAGCAAGGCCAAGGTCTACGTTGAAACAGACACCCAGGTCACCTTCGCTGACGTGGCGGGTGCTGAGGAGGCCAAGCAGGAGTTGCGTGAGGTGGTCGAGTTCCTCAAGGACCCCGCCTCCCACGGTCGATTGGGCGCGCACATGCCAAAAGGCGTTTTGCTCGTCGGGCCTCCTGGAACGGGCAAAACTTTATTCGCCCGCGCCATCGCTGGCGAAGCGAAAGTGCCCTTCTACTCAATCAGCGGCTCGGAGTTCGTGGAGATGTTCGTCGGGGTTGGCGCCGCGCGCGTGCGCGACCTGTTCGAGCAAGCTCGCAAGGCTGCGCCATGCATCATCTTTATTGATGAGCTGGATGCGCTCGGTCGGGCGCGCAACGCTCAGGCCTTCGGGGGAGGCCACGACGAAAAAGAGCAGACACTGAACCAGTTGCTGGTGGAGTTGGATGGGTTCGACTCCAAGAGCGGATTGGTCTTGCTCGCCGCAACCAATCGACCCGAGATTTTGGATGCAGCGCTGCTGAGGGCCGGGCGCTTTGATCGTCAGATTGTGGTGGACCGGCCCGATCGGGTTGGACGCGACGCAATACTGCGGGTGCATCTCAAGAAGATCCACGCCGAGCCAGAGCTGGATGTGGAAGCCATCGCTGCCCTGACGCCCGGGTTCACCGGGGCTGATTTGGCCAATCTCGTGAACGAGGCCGCCCTGTTCGCTACCCGGCGAAACGCCGAGATGGTCGTGATGGACGACTTCACTCGGGCGTTGGAGCGCATCGTTGCGGGTTTGGAAAAGACCAATCGTCTGCTCAATCCGAAGGAGCGAGAAATCGTCGCCTATCATGAGATGGGGCACGCTTTGGTGGCTTCGCTGATCCCCGGGATCGATGTGGTGCACAAAGTCTCCATCATTCCGCGCGGAGTTGGAGCTCTGGGTTACACGCTGCAACGGCCGACGGAAGATCGTTTCTTGATGACGCGTGAGGAACTGGAGAACAAGATGGCCGTCTTGCTCGGGGGGCGCGCGGCGGAGCAGCTGGTGTTCTCGCACACCTCCACCGGCGCGGCGGATGATTTGGCGAAAGTGACCGACATCGCCCGCAGTATGGTTACCCGCTACGCCATGGTGCCAAGCTTGGGGCCGGTGACCTACGACAAAGATCCCGGTACGTTTTTGAATCAGGGACCGCTCTCGTTCGAGCAACGCAAGTACAGCGAGAGTACAGCGCGCGAGATCGACGTGGCAGTGCGCCAAATCGTTGAGCAGGCGTATGAGCGCGTCTGTGCGCTGCTGGAGCAGCACCGTCCGCTCCTCGACTCCAGCGCGAAGCGCCTGATGGAACAGGAGACATTGGCCGGCTCGGAGCTACTCGAGATGCTTGAGGGCGAGAGTGCGTCGGGCGCTGCGACGCCCTTAAGGGGCGCCCCGCTCTCGTGACCGCTCCTACACGCGGAGCCTACCCGCGGAAACGGGCGTGCACTTATTACAGCTAGAGCAGCACGGGCGTGCGCTCTGGGGCCACATGGGCGTCGGTCATGCTACATAACTGCCGAGTTCGGTGACTCGTTACGTTGGCACAGCCGGATCGTGTGCAATACTAGAGAAATGCACCAAATGGTGCGGGATCGCGCATCAGCCATGGGGGAGATGGGGCGCTGATTCACCACCACTGACAATCACCTTTCAATGACTCGAGTTTCGAAGTTACTCCGGCCCAGCACCAAATCGGCGTCTGCGGGGGGAACCTACACCATCGGCGCCGCGGAACATTGCGGCGTCGCTGACTTGTTTTCCGGTCGCTTGCGCGACGCACAGGGCGGGGAACGACGCGTTGCGGTCAAGCGCTTGAGCGGACCAGTCGTCGAGCAGCCGGAGCTGGTCCAGGCGTTCCAAAGAGAAGTGCTGGATGTACCAGCGGAGACTCATCCCAATCTGATCAGTGTGATTGATGTGGTGCAGCAGGATGACTCCGTCTGGGCCGTGCTGGATGACTTGGACGGCGTTTCACTCGGCTATCTTTTGGAACTCGCCAAGCAGCGCCGCTGCCGCCTGCCAGCTTCGGTGGTTGCGTTCGTCCTGCAGGACGTGCTGCGTGGGCTCCAAGAGCTGCACAGCCGCCTCTTGGAGCGAGGGGGCTTGGTTGTCGCGCATCGTGCGATCGCGCTCGATACTATCTTCGTGTGTCGCGACGGCAGCTCGAAGCTGTTGGACCTTGGACTCTCGCGCGCGGGGGATCGCACGGGCATCACCCACCGCGCCCACTTGGCGGATGCGCTGCCGTACATGGCTCCCGAACAACTCAAGGGCGGACGAGTTGGACCCGCAAGCGACACTTACTCGCTGTGCGTGCTGCTCTGGGAGGTGCTGACGCAGCGCAGGCTGTTCAAGAAAGCCAGCGTTGAGGAAACGATCAAAGCAATTTGTGACCAACCGGTACCGCGGAATCTGGCACGCGCGTCGGCGCTAGACCTATCGTTCTTGTTACCTGGGCTCGATCGGGACGAACTCGCGCGCTACCAGTCTCCAGATGAGCTGATGGTGGCCATCCAAAGGAACTTGCCTGCTGGGTCGAAAACGGAAGTCGCCCGGTGGGTGTGCAGTTTGGCACCTGAAGAAGTGGACTCAGGCGTGGTGTCCCGCCCCGTCAAGGCACGCAAGCAGGCCCCGCCGAAACCTGGAGTGGGAGTGCCTGCCGTGACCCGGAGCTCGATGCCCAAGCCACCTCCGTTGCCCAAGCTGCAAGGCAGTGACGAAGGTCCAACCCACAAGCAATCCTTGGAAAGTCTGCATGAGGCCATGCGGATCCAAGCACCTCCGCCGAAACCCAGGGGCGTCACACCTGCGTTAGGCACGGCCGCTCGCTCCCGCTCGCCGATGGACGAGAGAACCGCGGTGGAGCCGCTGAAGGCTCGGGCTCAAATGGAAACGCTGGTCGACGGGTCGGCGCCAACTGAAGACCCGTTGGATGATGATGTCGACACCTTGCCGCCACCGCCAGCCGAGACTGATGATGAGCCGGCAACCGCCATTCATGCGCCGCTGGCCAGTCGCCAAAGCGAAACCCGAGAATTGTCTCCGCCGGCTCCGCGCGAGCGGGTGCAGACGGTGCGTTCCATGCCGCAAGCGCTTCCGTCAGCTCGCGCTCGCGTCGCGACCACAAAAGCCGTCAGGCGATACAAGAGCCCCAAGGTTGGGCAGACCACGCAGGCGGTCCGCGCCTACGAAGTCTATACGGCAGATGAAGAGAACGAGACCGGCAAGGAGCCCAGTCTTTGGGTTCACGCCATTCGCCGCTCGAATGAGCTGCCGGCGTTGCGTGATCGCGCCGACTGGCTGTCGGTCGCGAAAACAAGGGTGTCGCCACTGGCGGCACCTCTGCAGCGAGCATTTGCCAATCCTACCGTTCGTTTGATCGCATTGGTGGCCATGGGGATCAGCGTGGGCGTGCTAGTGGGCACGGTGGTCAAGTCGCTCTTGGCGGAGGAACCGGCAGCGGCCGCGCTACCCCAGTCGCCGGCACTGCTGAGCGCGGCGCCAGCCGCCGTCGCCCCGCCTTCAGCCGTTCAGGTGGTTGCCCCACCGAAGTCTGAGCCCACGCCGAAGCCAAAAACAGCCGATCAGCCTGCTGAGCCTGCGGTCTTCAGCGTCGACGAGTTGCCCAAGGCTAACAAACGCTAGCACGACTCAGTTTCAACGTTCGCTGATTCAACGTTCGCTGAGCGGAGCGCGGCAGCTCCAACAAAGTTGAAAGTTGCCGGGGCTGAGCTCCCCGCATTGCGGGCAAGAACGCTCGGGTCCGTCGACGCTTTGATTGGCTTCCTCGAACAACCGCACCTCGTCCTGCGCTCGCGCCCAATCAGTGTCATTGACGACGCTCACAATCGGTCTCGCGGTGAGCGGTAGTTCGCCCAGCGCGCCTTGTAGGTATTCATTCCGGATCACGGTCTTGATGCCGCACTCCTGCAGCCGGTGAACCAGCAATTGGGCTTCGTGCAGGCTACCCGCGTCGTACAGATCTCGCATCTGCGTGTCGGCTATCCGCGAAACACGCCGCTATTGCGGACGTGCAGCTCCAGATCTCGAAAACGCTGCGCCAGCGCCCGCACCAGAGCTCCGGTCCAGCCATCGTAGCCGAGCCCTTCGGTCATGGTGCTGCGGTCGAGCACGAGCACAGTCGTGTTGTCGACCGCTTCTACGCTCGCCGCTCGAGGTTCCTCCAGCAGCAAAGCCATCTCTCCGAATACGTCGCCTGCGCCCATCTCGGAAAGGGTCTCTCTACGCCCCGCGACGTCACGATATGCGCGACAGTGGCCGCTGATAATCATGAACGCGGCGTGCCCAACGTCACCCTCCTTGATGATCAGGCTGCCGGCTGGGAACACCTTGCGCGGCAAGTGAAGTCCGCCGCGCAGGAAGTTGCGGACAGCCTCTTGGAGCTCGAGCACGCTTTGGAAACGGTCCGCAGGGTTGGGCGCCACGGCTCGATTGACGATCGAGATCATGCTGTCGGAGATGCCGATGGCGGCCGCCGTCTTGTCGATCGGGATGACCTGGCCGGCTTTGGCTCGCTCGATGATCTCTTCGGGCAGCGTGGCGTAGCCGTAAGGAGTGCGGCCGCTGACGATCTCATACAGCACCGCTCCCAAACCAAACACGTCAGACAACTCCGTCATTTCGCGCGGGTTGCCTCGCGCTTGCTCAGGTGACATGTACGCGGGCGTGCCCACGGCGCCTGGGGCTTCCATCTGGGAATTGGAGCCAGACGCCGGGCGTGACTTGCTGAGTCGCGCCAGGCCCCAGTCCATCAAGTACACCTGGCCAAAGTCGGCCACCATGATGTTCTCTGGCTTGAGGTCTCGGTGCACCACGCCTCGAAAGTGCGCGTAGGCCATGGCGTCACACACCTTCAGGAAAATTTCCAAACCGTCACTCAGTCTTTCGTTCGAGCCAGGCGGGCGATTGTCGTCATACAGCCAATCTTCGAGTGAGACCCCTTGCACCAACTTCATCGTGAAGTAGGGAACACCGTTGTCGCCGATGTTGAGCTCGTGCACAGGAACGATGTTCGGGTGTTCCAATTGCCCCGTCATCTGGGCTTCGGCAATGAAGCCATCCTTGTACATCGGCACCTGTGATAGCTCTTTGTCGAGACGCTTCAGGGCGACGTGGCGCAAGAGGTTGCGGTCCGTGGCCGCGTGAATGCGACCCATGCCGCCTCGACCCAGTTCGCTGAACAAGCGCAGGTGGGGTGGTGTTGGAATACCTTCGGATGCGATCTCCTCGGCGGACAGATCATTGTCTCCTCCAGCCGGAATGTTTTCGATCACATAGACTGGATGCTCCACCTCTTCGTCACTCATGCGGGCATTCTCACACGAGCGCGTGAGCTTGCGCAATCGCGTCAATCGTGTGGGTCTTCGCTCGTCGCTGCAGGAACTAACCAACGCTTCCCGGTAGAGAAACCTGCGTGGATCGACAGGCTGCCTGGTACCCGTGGACGCTTTGGGCAAGGCTGCTCGCACTTACATTGTGGGCAATGTGCGCAGGTGGCTCGTACCGGCCAAGCGAGCCGATTTTAGGGCTATCGTTGGAAAATTCTCGGGCCGCTGAGCATCCTGCCAAAGTTGAACCCTGACGCCGATGCACCGGCCTTTGGGGGGTGCACATGAAGAAACACAGCACGAGCAGAGGCTTCGCCGCGGGTTTCCGATGGCTGATTCCAATCTTGGCGGCCGCGCTGCTGCCTGCTTGCGGGGGTTCCAAGGACGGCAAGGCAGCCGCTGAAATGGAGGACGTTTCGGACGATCCAGAGGTCCCGGGGGACCCGGATGACCCTCCCGGAGGCCAAATTGACGAAGGGATGGTTGTCGTGCCGGGAGGCATTGAGCTCAGTGAATGCGGTCAAGCGGGCACGCTCTCGGAAAGTCCGTGGCTGAAGCTGACGCGTCAACAATATCAAAACACTGTCCGGGATTTGCTGACGGCCAGCGGCGCCGAATCGGTACTGCCTCAGCTGCAGAGTGTGTTGAACTCCATTCCCGAGGACAGTCGCAGTAAGTCATTTCGTGGATTGGATAATCGCATCTCGTTGGAACATGTGCAGGGCTACTTTAACGTCGCAGTGGCCGCGGCGGACGCCATCACGTCCGATTCTCAGCTGCTGTCCGCGGTCGCAGGGGATTGCGCCACCGAGGCGACGCTCAGCGACGATTGTGTGACGGCTTTCGTGGAGGGCTTCGCTCAGAGGGCGTATCGGCATCCGCTCAGCGACGCTGAGATCGAGACGCTGGCCAGCCTCAATGACGGTTCCATGAGTGGCGCCGAAACGCTGCGTGCGATGATCATCGTGGTGATGAATTCCCCTCGTTTCGTCAATCATGTGGAGATCAACGGCGCAGCCATTGACGGCGCCCAAGACGAGCTGCAGCTCGACGTGTTCGAGGTGGCCTCACGTTTGTCTTATGCCTTGTGGCAAACCCTACCTGACGACGAATTGATTGAGGTCGCGATGGACGGCTCGCTCGCTACCGAAGACGGCCTCAAAGCGCAACTCGACCGCATGTTCGAGGATCCGCGCGCGAAAGAGAACGTGTGGACCTTCTGGAATGAATGGCTGGCGCTCGAGGGCTTCACGGGTTTCGAGGTAACGCGCCCTGGCTTTCAAGCTTTGGCACAGGGGGAGCTCGTGGGAGAGGAAGGGCACGAACACTACGCGGACATGGTCCAAGAGGTTCGAGACTTGACGCAACTTTTCGTATTCGAGCGGGAAGCACCTCTGAGCGAATTGTTGACGACCGACCTTTCCGTTACGCCGTCGGCTGATTTGGCAAAGCTGTATGGGGTTGAGCCCTACGCTGGAAACGGTGACTACCCATCGCTTCCTGAAGGGACACGGGTCGGACTCTTGCAGCGCGGGGCTTTGCTGGTCAACGCGCTGGAGGGCACGAACCCGTTTCATCGCGGCGCTATCGTCAAGCGCAACTTGCTGTGTGCTGAGTTACCTCAGCCAGATCCCAATTCACTGCCGCCGGGCTCGCTGGAACTTCCAGAAACGACGGACGCGGAAACTACCCGAGAGCGCTACCAAGCCAAGATTGCCGGTAACGGGCTGTGCGAAGGATGCCACACACTGTTCAGCGACGTCGGTTACGTGCTGGAGTCATTTGACGCCCTCGGGCGCTACCGCACCACAGAAGTGATATTCGACGAAGAAACTGGCGAAACGCTCGCCGAACTCCCCATCGACACCAGCGCCACGATCACCATCGGAGAATTGGAGCGCGAGGTCACCGGTCCCAGCGAACTCAACCAAGCGATTGTAGATAGCGGACAAGTCGAGGCATGTATGGCGCAGAAGTACTTCCAATTCGCGATGCGCCGCGCCTTGTCCTCACAAACTGAGGATGTGTGCCTGGTCGACGATCTGACGCAAAAACTAGCGGACCCGGACCAAGGCATGAGCGCAGCATTCAAGAGTATTGCGATGTATTCGAGCTTCTTTCAGCGAAAGGTTGGAGCCCAGTGAGCCTTCCCATTCTCGAGCGACTGAGCACGACTCAGGATCGCAAACAGTCGCGTCGCTTCTTCCTGCGCGGTGCGGGCGGCGCAATGTTGGCCTTGCCATTCTTGAGTTCTCTGCTGCCTCGCCACGTTCAGGCGCAGTCCGCCACTGGACCGAAACGCTTCATTGTCGTCAAGACCTTCAGCACGCAGCTAATCCGACAATGGTACCCGGCTTTGAACGGCAATGGCTACAGTCTGCGTGACGCCAACTACAGTGGGAGCAAGGCTGACGGAACCACGCTGCTGACTCAGAAGGTCGATTCCGCGCTGCCTTACACCTGGGCTCCGATGCGAGATTTCGAAACGCCCACTGGAATATCTGGGATCATCGGCGAGAATCTGAACAGGTACCTGGATCAACTCACGTTGGTGAGAGGGCTCGATTTCTTGCCTAGCGTCAACCACAACTTCGGTGGGTTGCTCGGCAACTTTGGCTCGTGTACGAACGCTACCCCATGTGACGCGGACGCCGAACCTGATGTGCCCACGATTGATCAGGTGCTGGCGTATTCTTCCAAGTTCTATCCGGAGACCCCGGCGCAACGCTACATGCACATCTCGCAAGGCGTGGTGGATTCGATGTCGTACTCTGACGGTGGCCAGGGCGGCAGCGTCGAGCAACTGAAGGCGCGAACCAACCCCGTCGACGTATTCAACGATTTGTTCGCGGGGCTGGACCCAGCGCCGATGATGGATCAAACGGACGCGCCGGTCGCCAATGGCAAGGACGCTCTGCTGGTTGACAAGGTCGTCGAGCAATACAAGACGCTGCGCCAAAGCCCTCGACTATCAGCGGAGGACAAAGAAAAAGTCGATCAGTACGTCAACCTGATGGCGGAGCTGCAAGCCAAATTGAGCGTCAAGCAGGTGCTGTCATGCACTAAGCCCGCTGAACCGCAATCGCTCGAGAACAATCAAGAGACGGATCCCAGCGATATCCAGACCAAGTGGGACCTGCATCTGGATCTCGTTCAGGCTGCGCTCATGTGTGATCGCACGCGGATCGTGACCATCGGGGTGCACAAAGCACTGGGCCCTGGTCCCGATCCGGATGATCCGACGCTCGCAGGTCACTTTCACTCGGAGAACGCTAGCGGGGGCACCTGGCACGGTTTGGCTCACGATTGGGGAAACGAGAACTCGCGCCGCATGTTGCAAGGCATCAATCGCTGGGTGTCCAACGAGTTCTTTGCCAAGCTCCTGGACAGACTGGATGTGGCTGAGGGAGAGCGCACGCTCTTGGACAACTCGTTGGTCTACTGGGGCAATGAGCTAGGGTTCAATCACATTGCTTACAGCGTGCCGTGCCTGCTCGCTGGTAGCGCCGGAGGTGCGATCCAACCCGGCCGCTACCTGGATTACATCGACTGGGATGGCAAGTCATTCTTCTCGCAAGAAGACGGTAACGTCATCAAGGGCATTCCGCACAATCGCTTCTTGGTTTCAGTGTTGCAGGCCATGGGTCTGTCCCCAGAGGACTACGAGCGCGATGGGCAGCCCGGCTATGGATCCACGAGCACGTCCGGCCGTGACCCAACACTGTGGCCCGTCGACTACGATCTCAATTCCGTCGGGGATCCGCTGCCCGGATTGCTAACCTGAGCGGCGCGGGTTTGACTCGCCTCCGAGCGAGCCGAGGGCGCTAGGCTACGACCGACTCGGCGTCGGGCGCGATGGGCCAGACCGCGTCGCCCAGGGGAGGGGGAGCGGGACGAGCCAAGAAGTACCCCTGGCCGTAATCCGCGCCCAGGCTCATCAGTGTGCGCAACTCTTCCTCGGTCTCAATGCCTTCCGCGACAACTCTCGCTCCCAAAGAGCGACAAGTGTGAATCACGTGCTCTACGTAGCTCTGCTTGTCCGGCTCCTGGTCGATGTCACGCACGAGCGCCATATCCAGCTTCACGATGTCAGGCTCTAGTGCCAGCACGCGCTTCAGATCGGAGTGTCCTGCTCCGAAGTCATCGACTACGACATGGCCATTACAACGCGACTTGACCTCACCCAAGACGCTCATGCATAGATCGAAGTAGTCGAACGCCGCCGTTTCGGTGACTTCGAGATAGACCTCGGAATCATGCATGAAGATTGGATCCGTGGGTTGCACCAGCCAGCGTTGTCCGATCTCTTGGGGGTGCAAGTTGATGAAGACGGGGCGCCCTTCGCAATGCTGAAAGGCCACGTTGCGGATCAAACGGCCGAGTCGGCCACAGGCTTCCTCTTCTTCGGCCCTCGAAAAAAGCACGGCCGGCGACTGAAACTGGGCGTGTTTACATCGTGCCAAAGCCTCGTGCGCAAAAGTGCGACCGGTCGAGAGATCAACGATGGGTTGAAACGCAACGTTGATGTCGGGCTCTCGCAGCATGCGCACGCTGTTGAAGTCAGGCGCTCGCTGACCGGTCATCGTCCATTTTATTCGCCGCTGCATCCTCCCTAGTATGACTCCCCAAAAGTCCAAACGGTAGCAGTCGCGCGCGACAAACTAGGTGGACGCAAAATTCGACCGGCAGGTCTTTACGGACTACACGCCTTCCGAATGTAGGGAAGCATTGGTGTTAAGAAGCCGCTAACCCGCGCTCGCTCATGGTCGGGTTCAGACCGGTGCGGGCGTTTTCACCACCGGTGGAGGTCACTCCGCTGAGGTTGAAAGAGCTGAATGCGCGGCGGATGACGGTCGTCACGCCGGACGCCGATGCGGCGACGAACCGGTGGCGCTAGCTTGATGCGGGTATCGCCAGGTTCCAGAGGGATTTGCTGGAGCCTGGCGCGGAGCTCCTCGGCACTTGAAAAGCGTTCCTCCGCCAGCTTGGCTAAGCAGCATTGAATGGTTGCATCCAGTTCGGGTGACACGCGCTGCGCTTGGCCACGCAGCTGACGGATGGCCCCCACCGGTTGATAGCGGTGGCGGGCGAGGATTTGCAGCGTCGTTTCGCCGTCATACGGCGGCCTCCCGCACAGCATTTCATGCAGAAGTACGCCCAGTGCGTACACATCCGTTCTTTGGTCGACCTTGTCCCCACGTGCTTGCTCTGGCGACATGTAGTGTGGAGTCCCGAATAAGGTTCCGCTCTGAGTGAGGGCGCATGTCGCATCCACGATCTTGGCGATCCCAAAGTCGAGCAGTTTCACTAAGAGCTCGCCGTTTGGTAGCTCACACAGATGAATGTTTTCTGGTTTCAGATCGCGGTGAACGACCCCCATCGAGTGCGCCGCCGAAAGCCCGCTACAAACCTGCACAGCTACTTCGACAGCTGCACGCACCCGCATCCGACGGGAGTCGACCAAGACGTCTGCTAACGATCTGCCTTTGAGGTACTCCATCACCAGGTATGGGCGGCCATCGTCCAACATGCCGCAGTCAGAAACACTCACGACATGTTGGTTGTCGATCGCTGAAGCAACCGCGGCTTCGTTTAAGAAGCGCTGGACAATTTCTTCGTCGAACGCAAACCGACGGCGCAAGATCTTAATTGCCAGCGGGCGCCGCAATCTTTGATGGCGACAGCGGTACACGACGCCCATTGCGCCTTCACCGATGCACTCGCCCAGTTCATAACGATTGTCGATGACGGGCTGTTTTTTCGCCTGACGCTTGTACGCTGGGCGTTGCCCCGATGACGTTGGTGAAAACTGTGAGCTACTGGGTGCTACGTCAGAACGCAACGTTTCGCCGGAATTCGCAGGTCCAGCGAAAAGTTCGTCGCGCTGTAGGCGTAGTGATCCCATTCCACAGGGCATTAGCGGCGCGACGCTCAATACCTGAAGGGCGGGTCGCTAGTTTGGTATGAGTTGGTGCGATGTGAAGGCGGGACAGTTGGTGGTTGAACGTGCGGCGCTTATTCACTTCGGGTTGGTGTTAACGACACCGTCAGGGCGTCAACTTTCTGCAGTAGCCAGGCTTTTTACTTGCTCTTTGACGCTCTGTATCTGGGCATCGTCGAGCGCAGCTAGGTGGCGCTGAACTCGATCGAAGTCGATTCCCGTGCCGAAGTAGTCGGAGCAACAATTCAAATGAATGTAACCAATTGGCTCGAATCGCGCGTCCTGGAAGATTTCCAGTTTGATGCGTAACCTGTCTTTGGCAATCAGCTCCTTACATTGACGACACTTGGCGCGGCCAGATAGAGAGCACTCCAGCTGTGCCACGCGGGTTGCGCGTGGGTGCGCGATGCCGAGTTCAGCGGCGACGGATAGTCGCGCGATGGTTTCGTCGTTGGGATTTTCTGGCCAAACCTCGAGAGCCTCCAGGAACGGTTCTGGGCGCCGGTGGGCGCCGCAATCCAGGTGAAACCAAATCGTCGTGTTTCCGTCCGCAAAAGGATTCGGTACCGATTCGCCGAACCGGAGCTCCCCTTTGGCGATTTTGGCGCCGCATCCTCGACACTTGGCGCGTGCGCTGCTGGCCGGCTCAATCACATGCGAAGCGTTCGCGTCGGTAGGGGCGTCATCCGTTTTTCCGGCGTCGGTTTCAGCGGGCGGGGGCTTCTCGACCATGGTTGGATTGGGCCAAAACCAAAGCAACTCGTCAAGCAAGATGGGCGCAGGTTGAGCGCGGGGTCAAGAACGACGCTGAATCGCGAAGAACTGGGCAACTTCGCAGCGGCCTGCAGCATTCCGCCGACTCGATGTTGATTCTCGATCTGGATATGAGGATCCAGATCGCCAACTGGGCAGCTCATGGCGTGCGCTTGGAGCAGCTGATCGGTGCGAACATGCTCGACTTGGCGTCGAGTGAGGACCGCCCCCGCATCCACGCTTGCTTTGATCAAGTGAAGACGACCAAGAGTCCCGGGCGCTACGAGACGACGTTTACTGCTCCCGACACGGGCGCGGTGACCTATTGGGACGTACGCGTTGCGCCTCTGCTGGAGGAAGAACAAGTCGTCGGGTTCGCGGTGTTCTGCAGCGATGTCAGCGAGCGTCGCAGGTCGGCCGCGGAGCGTGCGGATCAACCAGCCTTCGGTCGAGTCTTGGGGAGGGGCTGCTCAACCAGATCCGTCGTTTGCTGTCAGACGACGGTTGATGCTTAGCGCTCAAAGAGCGTCCAACAGTTTGCGGGCCTGCTGCTGACGGTAGTCGCCATAGCGGCCCTCGGCGAATGGCTGCAACACCTGCCGCGCCTGCTCAGTGTTGCCTATGCGGAGCAAGTTGATGCCGATGTTGTACTTGGCTTCGGGCACGAAGCGCCCGCTGGGGTAGCGCTGGATGTAGTCGCGATACGCCGCCAAGGCCGCGCTCGGTGAGCGCTGCACGAAGTGTAGCTGATGGGCCTTTCTGAATACGGCCAGCTCGGGATCGCTGGCTGCTTCAATGGGTGTTTCATCTGCTGGCTGAAGTGTTTCTGGCTCGGGGGCGGAGGATTCGTCAGAACTCGCAACCTGCGTTGGGCCCCCAGGATCTGGGTTAGCGATTGAGCGACGGTCACGTGCTGGCGCTGCGGCGGGTGGAGTCTGAACCACAAGTGCGGGGTCGGCTCCCGGAGGCAAAGTTGGCTCGTCCGCGGATTCGGTCTGAGTGATCTCTGGGTCCGTGACCTCGTCGGCTTCGGGCGCGCCATCTAGCGGCTCTGGGAGGCGCGATGGGATTGCCTGCCCAGTGTTGTGAGCGTTGTTGTCCGCGTGGGGCTGCGCGCTCGACTCTTCGACGTTGGAAACGAAGAGCGGGGGCGTCTCGAAGCGCACCAGCGCTTCCACGTTTTGCCACACAAGCGGCCAATTGTCGGTGGCCGAGGCCCACGCCGAGCCCCCAAACAAGAGCGCCCCAACCGGCAGGGTGAAACTCCACCAGAGCGCGCGGCGTCGACGCCGAGCATGCAGCGTCTTCATGATGCGAGCACGAGTGAAGCCGGAGCCGGGGCGCTTGCCGTCCGTGCTGTTGCGCAGACTTCGCGCGGCGAGCTTCAAGAGATCCTGATCGCTCATTGGCTCTCCTCCAGCAATGCTCGCAGCTTCTTGCGCGCGTGGAACAGGCGAGTGCGCATCGTTGCCTCCGGGGCGCCAACGAGATCTGCCGCCTCTTTCGAAGTGCGCTCCTCGACATCGCACAGCACGAACGCGATACGTTGATCTAGGGGCAATTGGTCGAGCGAAATATTCAGGCGGCGCAGCAGCTCCCGGCGTTGATGCTCAACCTCAGGCGATTCAGCACAGTCCGGGGTGGGGGCTTCGACCGCCATGCGATCCGTCGCGGCGCGGCGGCGGGCGGCGGCGCGCACATGGTGGCGCGCGTGATTGATGGCGATACCGGTCAGGAACGTGCGTAGGGAGCTTTCGCCGCGAAACTTGTGCACCAGACGTGGCAGTTGCACGAATACTTCGTGCACCAGATCTTCAGCTGCTGCCTCATCACCCAAGAGACGCTCCGCAAAAGCGCGCACGGCTTCGTGGTGCAGATCGTACACTTCACCTACGGCAGCGGGCTCCCCACGCTGCACCCGAACCAGCAGTGAATCTCCGGCAGGCCGGCTTCTGAGACTCAATGCGCGCATTCGCAATTGGGATATGGTCTCGCCGGCTCGCAAAGCAACAACTCGTTTCTCAGGGCGTCCAGCAGCGTTCTACGATCTGGCTGAACCAAAACTGTGTTCCCGCCGGCGGCGCGAGTGTTCAAGAGTTCCGGTGAAAATTTCTCAAGCTGCAGATATTATTCAGAAAAATTCTATGCCGGCGCTGAATTCAGCTTCGCTGAATTGGCTGCCATCACCCTGAGTCACGAGGCGCTGCCGCGCGCCGCCGCCCGCAAATACGCCCAGCCATTCAGTCAGCTCAAGACCCAATAGCGCGCGGTAGCGCAGGTCGATCAGGTGCTCACTGAAGTCGAATTCGAGGCTGGGGTTGCTGTAGTTGGCATCGAGATCTGCGTAGAAAGGACTGAGCGGGAGGCGCGCACCCAAGCTGAATCCGGGAGCGAACACATCGGGGCCTGTGCTGCGCGGTTGAAAACCAAAGGTGGGCATGGCGTACAAGGGCCCGGTGTAGAAACGTACCCCGGTGTTGAGCATCTGCGTGCTGCTGACCCAGTTTACCCATTGGACCTTGCCGCTTTGACTATAGGTGATCAGCCCTACTGACGCGCCGTCCACCTCTTCGGCAATGTTGACCAATCCAAGCTGCACCCCTGAAACGCGTGCGCCGACGTTGACTAACCCCAGTTGCAGTCCAGAGACATCTCCCGCGATGTTCGCGAGTGAACCGAATTGCATGCCTTGAACGTCTTTGGCGACACTGGCCACGCCTGACAATTGCGCTCCCGACACGTCACCCTGGGAGACACTACTGATCCCGGAAAGTTGTCCGCCGCTGATGGAGTCGGTCGTGAACGACGCGATACCGGATAGCTGAGCTCCCCCGAGTTCTCCGCGTTGCACGGACGCGATGCCCGAAAGCTGCACGCCTTCCAAGTCGGCGTCGCTGTGATTGACCAGGCCTGAGACGTCTGCACCGATGCCACCGGAACGGGAGTTGAACAGACCGGAGAGCTGCGCGCCGTCAAAGCGCCCTAAATCGATGTTGAACAGCTCTGCGAATCGGAAGCCTTGCCCGCCTCCGCGATTGAGATTGCCGAAATTGGACAGCTCAACTCCCTCGGCGTAGCCATCGACTTGCGTCACGCCGAGCAGATTGAGCGCAATCCCCTGCAGGGCGCCGACCCGGCCATAGACCAGGCCGGCTTCGATGTTCACTTGGTAACGTTCGCTGTGTTTGAGCGTCGAGATAGGGTGAAATAACGAGAAATTGGCGGTCCTTCGGGGGAGGGGGGCTTTTGGGGCTGTCTGTTCGTCCGCGTTGTCAGGCTTTGATTTCGATTCTGCCGGGGGCACGCTAGGTTTGGGCTCTTCCGGCGGCGTTGGTTCTTGTGGCTCTGCTGGTTTCGGGTCAGGTTCCGTGGGCTGGCGCAACGAAGCCAACAACTCGCCGGATTCATCGCGTGCCATGTTGCCGACCAACAGTGCTGCCACTTCAGGCACCTCGTCAGCACGGCCTGGTGCCTTGACGACGCGCAGCACCTCAGGCTTGTCTTGGCTCTTCAGTGACACGATCATATCACCGCCCTCGGTCACGCTGACGCTGGCGATATTCTTCGCAGCGGACGCGTCTTCCGTGACCGGCACTCCGAGTTCCTTGGCGATAGCTATGCGGACCGAGCGCTCATCGACGTCATATCCCTTGGCCTGAACCTGCACCGCCAGCACTCCGGCAGATTTTGCGGGAGCCTCTTGCGCGCTGTCGTCGGCAGGCGTACTTGCCGATGTTGTTGCCGACGTGGTGGGGTCACCAGCTGCCGGCGCAGGCGGGGGCTGAGCATGCGCTGGTGCCGCGGCGCCCAACGGTAGCAAGAACAAGAAGCCGACTCGTCGCATGATGTGAATGCGTTCCCGACTCGCCGGTATCCGTTCAATGCATGGGCTGCAAGACTGCACGTTTGGTCTCCGAGCCTGTTATTGATCGATCTTGAATCGACAGCGGTACTTGACGAAGGTAGCGGCAGCCGTGCCGTCGGAGGTGATTGGAGGGGACCAGTGACTCTGCCTGAGGGTGTTCAGGCAGGCCCCGCCAAATCCCGCGTGACTTTCGAACAACAGAGTTGTCTTATCTACTCGGCCTGTGGGGGATATCAAGGCCCGCACCAAGGCTTCTCCTTCCACGCCGAGTTGTCGCAGTCGGCTCGGATAGTGGCGCCGCAGCTCGGCGTTGAGGTTCGGCGGCTTTGGGCGCGTGGAGAGATCTGCCGCTTGGACCAGCTTGGGTCCAGTACGCACTGCCAGGGGTTTTGGTGACGGCGCAACAGGCTGACTGGTGGCAACACCAGCCGAGCGCCTGGGCTGGGCGGCCGCGGGCTGATCGCGTTCAGCGATGCCAGTGATGGTCAGAGTGCCGCCATTGGACAACTGGACTCCGGTGAGACGCACCGGAGTGGCAGGTGGTGTTTCCCCGGGTGCGGGGGGCGGTGGAGGAGGCGCCTTGGGGGGGGGAGCAGCGGGTTTGCTCGGCCGTGGCTCCGCGGCTTTCGGTGGCTGTGGAGCGGGCTCAGGCTGCGGCATTGGTGGGGGAGGCTGCTTTGGCAAGTCCGCCAACTCAACCATTCCGATCGGCATTTGCGGCGGCCGAGGCGCGGGGGCAGGCGCGACGAGCAGCACTACTCCGACGGCGGCGTGCAGCAGCGCGCTGCCCATGGCCGGCCCGAGCAGTGCGGACGACCAGCGGGGCCCGTTGGACGCCGACTCAAGCCCAGGGCTCGGATCTGCGGTGCTACGGATTAGGGCGAACACCGATTGCGACCTTTTGAATTCCCGCGGCGCGGAGGGTGTCCATTGCAGCCACCACATGCCGATGAGCGGCGGAGCCGTCGGCGGCGATCAGAGCGTGAACCGCCGCATTCTTGCTGCGTGCGGCGGTTGCCCGAGCTCTGAGTTCAGCTTCGCTGATCGGGACGGAATCCATCAACCAGCGACCATCGGGCTCGATCGTCACAATCAAGGATTGCGATGTCTCACTGGAGGTGCCCGCCTGCGGAAGCTCTACCCCCAAACTTCGGGCGACGACATAGCTGGCCGTCACCATCATGATGATCAACAGCACCAGCATCACGTCAACCAAGGGAGTGACGTTGATGTCGCTGATGAAGTCGTCGTGTTCCGTGCGCCCGGCCATCATTCGCCTCCTGCCGGATTGCGCGCAGCGTTGCGGGACGACCCAAGCTGTATCAAGTGCGCGAATGTCTGCTGTCGGAGAGCGTGAATGCGTCCCATGCGCGCCTGAATTAGCCTCCGAAAGAGATTGAATCCCGCGATTGCGGGTAGCGCCACCAACAAGCCAATGGCCGTAGCCACCAGTGCCTCGCCAATCTCGCTCATCAAGCCATTGGTGATGGCGCCTTGGCTCTTGTCCAGCTCCTGGAACGCACCGATGATGCCGATCACCGTACCCAGCAATCCGACGAATGGAGCGTTGCTGCCGACTGTGCCGAGGAACGCTAGGTGGCGTTCCATCTCCAGACGCGCTTGTTCGGCTTCGCCCAGCATGTGCTCATTGGCCACTTCGGCTTGCTGTCGAACGTCCAGCTGTTCGTCTTCGACGGCACTGACGGCGCTGCGCGCCACCCGTGCTTCCAAGCTTGGTGATTCACTGAGCAGCTTGCGCAGCGGCTCGAGTTTGCCCGAGGGCAGCAGCTCTGATAGCTGCGCTTGGAGTTTGGATAGGTCATCGCGCGAGGTCCAAAAGTAGATCCCACGCTCGATGATGATGCCGATGCCTATGACGCTGAGGCCAACCAGTAGCCACAACACCCATTGGGCGCCCAACTGTACGAATGCGTTCAATGCTGCTTCGATGCTCATTTCTTGCTCCTTTTTATTGTCCGCGCATGATGCACAACTGCCTCAACAGCCAATCGCTGCCTCCGCGCCCATCCCGAACGACGAAAAACAGCGTGGCCGTTCGACCATTGCGGGCACCGGAGTTCAGCTCTGGCGTGAAGCTGAGTTCAAACCCTGCATTGTCGGAGTTATGGTCGATTGCCGAAAACGCACGTGAGAGACCAGGGACTGTCGCGGCGTGCGAGTACACCAGTGACTCCTGTGTGGCTTGGCCATAGCTGGGCTCTTCCGCCGGTAGCGGCTCACGATCATCCCCTTGGAGTGCAAAACGGATTTCGACCGTTTGCTCTTCGGAAACTCTGGGTAGGTCGGAGTCTGCGCAAGCGCTCCCGTTTTTCAACAGGGGCTCATCCGACCACGTCACCCCTTCTAGCCGCAGGCGATCATCGTCCAGGGACGGATTCATGTTGGCGGCCCCATCTGGGACGCGAAAGCGCGCGTAGCTTTCCAAAGCCGGCTCGCCGTTGTCGCACTCGAAATGTTCAGAAGTGACAGCGGACGGCAGTGCCTCTTCGCAGAATCCTGCCCAAGCGAGCCATTCGTCCCCGGCGCGTAGCGCATTGGGTAGTGCGAAGTCCTGACTCAGCTCCGAGCCAGAACTCCCCGACATTTCGAGCGTCAACAGCGGCTGTCCCTCGCAGGGGGGCGCTCCAAGAGTGGAAGCACTGGCTCGACAGATATGCACCAACCCCGAGACAGGGCTGGCCTCGGTCGCGGCGAGCAGGAACGAGAGCCGTCCGGCTTCGCCTCGCGCCAGTTCGGCTCGCTCGGGTTCGTTTGCGGATTGGAGGTGAACTCCAAACACGCGGGTTGCGTCCACCACCTGAGGCTCGACCAAGGGATCGCCGCAGGCGGCCAAACAAGTCACGAACAGGCATGCTACGCCAAGGTTCAATCGGGTGGACTGCCGCGCTGGCAGCTGGATGCAGAGCTCAAACGCTCTTGCTGTTAGGTGGATCACAGCTCACCTCGCAATCCGAGATTGGGAAAGAAGGGCAGACCAGAGACGACCTCTTTCTTCGAATAGTCGTAGCTGTAGGAGTAGCCTTCAGGGTTTTCTTGGTTGTAGACGTTTTGGATGTCGAGATAGATCGAAAGCGAACCAGGGCCGATGCTGAAGCGCTTTTCCGCGCGCACGTCCAGCTGATGAAACGCACCGTCGCGGGTGCTGTTGTGCGCACCGAAGATCGGCGTGTAGACGTCACTGGTGGCGTCGTAAACGGCGCGCTCCACGGGTGTGTTGGGATTGCCGCTCACGTACCGAAAGCGCAGCCCCAGCTCCCAGCCGCTGTCCCACGAGTGACCCGCAGCTAGATTGAGAATGTGTGGTTGGTCGCTGTCGAACAGGCGCCAGCGCTCGCCATGGTCACGCCGCTCGCTGCGCGAGAGCGTGTAGGACAGCTGAGCGAAGGTCGCCTCACTTGGACGGAAGGTTGCCCCCGTTTCGAGCCCATAGATGCGGCCCTTGCCACCATTTTCGAAGAACGGAGGGGCCGAGTCTTCGGTGCCGACCACCCGGTTCCAGAGCGATTTGTAAAACGCTTCGACATCCAGTTGAAGCATGCCCCCAAACTCGTGTTCTACACCGAGGCTCGTGTGTAGCGCGTGATACGGATCTACCTCTGGATTGCCCACCGGATCGAAGGACTCGTAGTAGAGCGGCGGCTGTGAGTAGCCACCGACACCAGCTTTGAGCGCGGTGGCGTCGGTCAGTTGATAGCGGGAGCTGAGGCGTGGGTTGATGGTGGCTGCTTTTTGCAGCGTGTAGTAGTCCACGCGCATCCCGGGGACCAACTGCCAAGCTTCCGTCGGGTGAACGCGCGCCTCCACGTAGACAGCAGGGCTTGTCATCCCTATGGTCGTTTCATTCACGACCAGCTCGCCACGGTTCTTGTTGTCGTAGGGTAACGAGCCTTCGTCCGGTGAGGCCACCGAGCCGCGGTAGGCGCCGATCAATGTTTGGTGGCCGACGTCAAAACCGAACATCAGTTGGTTGGCGGCGTTTTTGGTGTGACCCAATGTGACCTCCCACTCGCCTCGCGCATCCAGCTCGTAGATCTCGAAGTACGCGCGCGTGTCCGGACCGAACACTTGGTGCAGGTCTTGTTTGCCCAAGGCGACGACCAATGATTGCCGCACTTGGTCAAACTGGCCCTCATACAAGAGCTGCAACTTGTGAAACTCGAGCGAGACGTCCAAGTCACCGCGCAGGGTCGGATCTTCTTTGGATGGGTCGTCAAAAAGCAGCCGCAATTGGTCCCTGCCGCCAAATGCTGCCAGTCGCAGCTTGTGGTTCGCACTCGGGCGGTAGGTCGCGATGCCTTGATAGTCCCAGTACAGCGGCGCGGCCAGTACGTCGAAGGCACCCTCTGGGACGAAGCTATCGAACACCAAGTCGATGTTGCTGCGTCGGCCGCCGACAGCCACGCTCAGCTGATCTCCGATGGGGGACTCCACCATGGCTGACGAATCGATCAAGCTGATGTCGACCAAGGCGTGGAAACCGTCAGTCTTGGGATCTCGCAGTTGGGCTTCAACCACGCCCGCGGTAGCTCGCCCATAGCGCGCGGAGAAGTTGCCTGGATACAAGTCGACACGCTCCAGGAGGCGCGACGGGATCACACTCGTGACGCCACCAAAGTGATAGAGCAGCGGGATCGGTGTGCCGTCGACCAGGGCCAAGCTCTCGAACTGTCCGCCGCCGCGGATCAATGGGTTTTCGCCGTCGGGTGCTCGAGCCACGCCGGGCAGTACTTCAATCGCGCGAATGGCGTCGCCGCGCGTGCCAGGCATGCGCGTCAGCACCTGCTTGTCCAGCGTTCGTTTGGTGGTTTCGCGGGGAGGCGCGTCGACTTCCGCGACCGCTTCGTAGACTTCTTCGTCTTCCGTGTCGGCTGCCGAGGCTGGGCTGGCGGCTGCGGCAGCGCCCTGCTCGGTAGCAGCTGCTCGTGCGGGGCTAGATGCTTCGTCTGCGCTGGCGTACGAAGCAGGTGTGGACGCTCCGCCAGTTGGGTCCGTGCCCGCGGGCTCAGGGGCTCCGTTGGGTTCGAACCAGTATCGATACTGGATCACGACTGCTACGGGAGTGCCATTCTGTTTGGCTGGATCGAACGTGAATTGCCGGGCCATGCTGAGCGCGTGCTCATTCAAGCGATCATCCTCGCTCGACAGCAGCTTCGCTTCGATGACCTTGCCCTCTGCGCTGACGGTCAGCTCGAGATCCACCGCGGCTGGCTGCTGAAGTTCCAGGCCCTCCGGCGGCAGGGTAGAAGCTTCTTGGAGCAACTTTGGTGGTGAGACAGTGTTGGGGTCGTTGGCGTCGCCTTCAGCTGGATTTGGGTCCGTCGGTGCTGGGTCCGTCGGTGCTGGGTCCGACGGTGCTGGGTCCGTCGGTGCTGGGTCCGACGGTGCTGGGCCCGTCGGTGGGGTCGAGTCCTGAGGCTGGGCCAGAGCGACGTGCGTGCCGCTGATTGGAAGTAAGAGCTGAAGACTGCAGGCTGCAGTCGTCAGCAATGCGCAAAGCGCCGTTCGTGGTTGAGCGCGCAATTCGGGCCCTCCAGGGTGAAGACAGCCACGCACCGCCGAGACCGAGAGGCCTCGCCAGACGTCGCTTCGTTTTGAATCACTGCTGGTTCCCGCTCCGGGCGCAGCTGTTCAAAGCCTCACACTATTTTATCTGACCCTTGCGGCCTGCGGTTCAGACGTTTCACCACGCTCAGCTACCTCAGATCACTCTGGCGGAGCTCAGCCAGCCTGAAGGGGCTCAGCGCATCGCGGCTAACTCGGCATTCAATTTCGCGGGCAGGCCCGGGCCGCCGTAAATGAAGCCTGTATAGATCTGCACCAGCGTCGCTCCCGCATCCAGACGCTGCTGAGCGTCTTCAGCGGTTTCAATGCCCCCAGCTGCGATCAACACCAGCCGATCTTGCACCTTGTTCTTCAGTCGCTTCAGCACATCCAGCGAACGCTGCTTGAGCGGCGCGCCGGATAGCCCCCCAGCGCCGCACCCCTCCACTTCATCAGCAGGCGTCTTTAGCCCGCTGCGTGAGATGGTGGTGTTGGTGGCGATGATGCCAGACAATCCCAGCTCCAGCGCCAAGTCGGCCACAGCGTCAACATCATCATCGCTCAGATCAGGCGCGATCTTCACCAGCAGTGGCAGGCCAGGCTTGGTCTTGCCGATCTCATCCTGCACGGCGGCTAATAGTGGGCGCAGCTTTTCTACTGCTTGCAGGTCTCGCAGGCCCGGCGTGTTCGGTGAGCTCACGTTCACCACCAGATAGTCCGCGTAGGGGGCCAGGGTTGCTGCGCTCTTTCGGTAGTCTTCAATCGCGTCGGCCTCGGACACCTTCTTGGTCTTGCCGATGTTGACACCCAGCACGACTCGCCGGGGACCCTGCAAGCGCTTCTCCACGGCCTGCGCGCCATCATTGTTGAAGCCCATGCGGTTGATCACTGCGCGATCCTGCGGCAACCGAAACAGTCGTGGTTTGGGATTTCCGGGTTGAGCGTGAAAGGTGACAGTGCCGATCTCGACGAAGCCGAAACCGAGATCACCCAGCGCGTTGTATCCGACGGCGTTCTTGTCGAAACCAGCCGCTAAACCGATTGGGCTTGGGAACGTTAGGCCCAGGGCCTCGACCTCTAGCTTTCGCTGATGCTGGTGAGCCGAACCGAAAAACAAGCGCAGCAATCCGAGCGCGCCGGCTAGCCGCAGGCAGAAGAATGCCACGTGATGCGCGGTCTCGGCGGAGAGCAAGAAGAGCAGTTTTCGGACCAACGCGTACACTTCGTGCTCGCTTGTATTTGCTCGCGCAGGGCTTTGCAACCCGTGACCCCTTGGCCCCTGGTACCGAAGGACTTGCGCGCGCGCCCGGCCGTGAATGCTCCTGCTGGGAGCCAGAATTCAGTGCGGTCGCACGTCCTGGACTTCGTCCTGAACTCTAGGCCGAGCGGTCGCGATTTCTTCTGGATCCCGGACTCTCTGCTGGCCACGCCCAGGGTTACTGAAGAACCTGAGGTGTCACGTCGGGGCGGGTCATGGCTCTGGTAGCCAAAGCCGGCTGGCGGCAGCCGCAGTGCGTAGTAGCGTTAAGTCATGCTTAAACACGCCTGTTCACTTCTGGTCGCGTCGGCGGTGCTGTCGGCGTCTGCGGCCGCCCACGCCGGCTTCGAACTGCAGCCGATGGTGGGTTATTCGTTCATCAACATGACCGGCTTCAGTGAGGATCAGTTTCTCGCGGCCGCCCCGACAGATGCCGAGCTCGCTGCCAGCGTTCGCAACGGGCAGATCGACGTCCAGGGGCAAGTCAATTCGATGTTGGACGCCGCCCAGATCCCGGTGGAAGGCGATGGGCTATCTGCGGGCATCGGTGCCCAGCTGAGCCTTTGGATCTTCGTGCTTGGCGCTCGTTATTCATACAGCCACACGCCGGACTTTGGCTTTCATACGGTGGGGGGCGATCTCGGGTTGCGCTTCGGCGAGAAGGTGGCGCTCTATGGTCGCGGCGGAGTCGGCTTCGCGATGGTGGGTGGTCTGCCGGAAGATCTGAGTGCGAACGGCTTCTATGTGGACATGGGAGTGGGCTTGGACATCGTCCCCTCCAAGTCTTTCAGCTTTGGTTTCGGTGCCGAGGGGGAGCTGTTGTTCTTGGGCTCCACCAGCCAGCTCGAGTCTGCGGCGCAGGCGGTCGGCGGCGGCATCAACGCGGACACTATTGGTGAAGTGGACGGCAGCGCCATCGGCTATTTGATCCGCCCACAAGTGCACTTCACCTGGCATTTGTAACCAGTGACACGTGCTGTCTGCTTCACGGTCATCGCGCGGAGCGGGCGCTAGGCGATCGTCAGCGGGTCTTTGTCACGCGCGGACAGCGTGACTGACAGCTCCGGAAATATGCCTTCGAGTCGGGCTTTGAGTCGCGGCAGGTAGCCGCGTTCGGAGTTGGTGTGTTCCGTCAGGATCACGCTGGTGCCCGTCTCCACTCGCGCCAGCACGTCGTGATGGCGCATCTCGCCCGTGAGCAGCAGATCCGCCTGGCAATTGGCTAACACGCTGCCGCCCGCGCCCGCGCACACGCCGACGCTGCGGATTTCGCTACCGTGGGCATGCTCGGGGGCGACCGCCAGGCGCACGCCTTGCAGCCCCAAGTGTTGTTTCACGCGGTACAGCGCATCCTGCAGGCTCAAAGGCTGCGTCAGCTCCACGCGGCGGCCCTGCCCAATGAGCGCTTCCATGGGGCCGTCAGTGGGCAACGCCCCGGTCGGCTCCCATTCGGTGGAGAGCTCCGCTGGCTCGATCGCGGTTCGCTGCCCGGGGCCAAATGCGTCGCACAACCAGTCGTTCACTCCGCCCGGCGTTGAATCCAGGGCGGTGTGCGGAGAGTAGACAGCGATGCCCCGCTCCAATAGCAGGATCGCCAAGCGCGCGGTGCGATCGGTGGGCACCAGCTTTTTCAGGCCAGAGAAGATCGGGGGATGGTAGGCCACTATCAGTTGCGCTGAGGCTTCAATCGCTTCTTCGGCGACGGCAGCGGTCAAGTCGATGGTGAGCAGCACGCGCTCCACCTCGGGGGCAATACTGGGAGACAGCAAAACTCCGGTATTGTCCCAGTCTTCAGCGAGCTCCAACGGTGCAATGCGGCCCAAAGCAGCCACTAATTCGGACATGCGCATACACCGAGCTTATTGGCCGGACCGAGGGGCGTCGACTTTATGTTGTCATTCTGCAGCATTTCAGCGAAAAACCCGGCTTCCCGCAGGCGGTGACCCTTCGCGATAATGATGGGTCTGCCGTTCTAGCCATTGACTCAAAGGGATCCACCTGAGCTTTCAGACATGCGACGAGTAGTGATTACTGGGGTTGGTTGCGTCAGCCCGAACGGATTGGACGCCGAGTCCACCTGGGAGAACATCAGCCAAGGGCGCAGCGGTATCGCTCCGATCACCAGCTTCGATGCGGAGGCTTTTGCCTCCCGTATCGCAGGTGAATGCACGGGCTTTGACCCGCTGAAGTTCGTCGAGAAGAAACGCCTGAAGGAGGGGGATCGCCTGATCCACCTGGCGCTGGCCGCGAGCTCGATGGCGGTTGAAGCTGCCGGGTTTGAGCCGAACGAAGAGCAGCGCGAGCGCGTCGCCACGTTGATCGGCGTCGGGCTTTGCGGGTTGCAATCCATCGAAAATACGCACAAGACATTGCTCGAGCGTGGACCCGGCAAGATTTCGCCCTACTTCATGCCAGCCATGCTCGCCAATCTCGCCCCGGGGCAAGTCTCGATGCGTTTTGGGTTCAAGGGTCCAAGCTATACCCACACGAGCGCTTGCGCATCCGGGGCTCACGCCATTGCGGATGCGTTGCGGCTGATCCGAGCCGGTGAAGTGGATGCGGCGCTCGCCGGTGGGGCTGAAGCGGGCGTGACGCCCGTCGGCGTCGGAGGCTTCACGGCGCTGCGCGCGCTCAGCCGCCGCAATGACGAACCCGAAAAAGCCAGTCGCCCCTTCGACAAAGACCGCGACGGTTTCGTGATCGCGGAGGGCGCCGGCGTGTTGATGTTGGAAGAGCGTGAGGCGGCGCTCAAACGCGGCGCGCCAGTCTTGGCCGAGCTCTGCGGCTCAGGTGCCAGCTCCGACGCCTATCATCTGACCCAACCAGCTCCCAACGGGGAAGGAGCGCAGCGCGCGATCCGGTTGGCTTTGCAGAGCGCCAAGATCACCCCGGACCAAGTCGATTACGTCAACGCCCACGGCACTTCGACGCCCTTCGGCGACAAGCAAGAATGCGCGGCCATTCACGGCGCTTTGGGCACACCTTGGGTGAGCAGCACCAAGAGCATGACGGGGCATCTGCTCGGTGCCGCCGGCGGCTTGGAAGCCGTGCTATGCGCTCTGGCGATCCGAGACGGCCGCGTGCCGCCCACCATCAACCTGGATGAAGTCGACCCAGCCATCGCCGAGTTGGGCTTGGATTTGGTGCCGCATGAAGCTCGCGAAAAGTCGCTGGGCTACGTCGTGTCCAACTCCTTTGGTTTCGGCGGGACCAACTGCTCACTGGTGCTCGGCCGCGCCTGAGCCGCGCGCTCAGGTCGGTCCGGCCGCCGCCAATTGAACTTGGCGGTGTTTAACCTTGGCGGTGTTTACTTAGCGCATCCCGGAGAGAACAACCCGGTAGCGAGTAGCATGTACACCGCGCGCAAGGCCGAGTCGAAGTACTTCACCTCGTGGCCTTCAGCCAAGAACACCTGCCCGTATTCGTCGGCCGCAGCCTGACTGTGCGCCATCGCAGCGAGGGTGAAGGTGCCTGAGAAGACCGACGTCTTGTTGTCGGCCAGACGCTCGCCAGTCAACGCGTAGGTGTCGCCCAACTCTGAGGGACCACCATTGCCGTTCATGGTCTCCACCATCTTGGTCAGGAGCGCTTTGGATCGAGTCTCTTGCCACCAGACATAGTCCGTCGCCATGCGCCACGGAGCGCGCGCTGCGTCGTAGGCGAAGTTGCTGCCGAAAGCTCCCGTGGCATCCGTGGCTTGGATCTCCATCGCACATGGAGGCCCAGCGAGGCCGGTATCGTCGGACCAATCCGGCACCAAACCGGTGCTGGCGTTGGCCATGCGATCGTAGAGCGTGTAAGTGTCCTCCCGCAAGTCTTCCCAGAACTCGGCGCGTGCCGGCTGGTAGCGAGCGAAAGCACGATAGTAGCCGGGCGCGAAGTAGCCAGGATTGAGGCACTCGCGTCCGCCGAAGCGATCACCGGGCTTGAGCATTCGTAGACCGTTGGCTGTTGCGGTTTCGAAGTCCCGAATGACGTCCAACAAGTACGTCGCGTCCGCCTCGTAGCCGCCCCATTTACAATCGGCTTGGATCAGCGCCATGGCGGCATCGAGCTCAGCGTCGGCGGCGCCGTGATCGTAGACCGGCGTGCCTTCGCAGCCGCGGCGCTTCCAATGCATCACGCCCACGTCATTGGTGTTGTTCTGGTAGTACTGCCAAAGGCCGTCGAAGGTGGCCTGATCGTCGTGAGCGACGGACAGCATCATGCCGTAGGCGATGCCCTCGGAGACGGTGCTGTCCAGCTGATCCGACACGACTCGTTTGGAGCCGCCGCAGTCTTCGACGTGGTCTTGAACGAAGTTGGCGTAAGCCTGAGCCGCGTCCTGAGCCGAGAGTGCTGCCGGTCGAAATTCGTGACCAGCAGGCGCGGGCTCGGGAATGTTGCCGATGGGCGCCTGCATCATCATCGGCGGGTTGTCGGCTGGTGGGGGATCAGCGACCTGGCCACCCGCACCTCCAGTTGGGGGCGGCGGATTGTTGTTCGGGTTTTGCTGCTGCTGCTTGGCTTCCGCTTCCGCCAAGATTTCGTCGGTGGGTTCGCAGAAATACTCTTCGTACTCCTGCAGATCTCGGCAGGTGTTGCTCTCGTCAGGAGCGCATCCCAAAAACAGGCCAGTAACTAGCGCCAGGTAGACTGTGTTCGCTTGCTGCACCCTATCATCAGTACCCGTGGAGGCGTCAGCGCGCCACTGGACCAGACCTCGAGTTGCAGGTTTTCCTGCGCAGTGCGAACTGTTGGATGAGGATTGGGCACCGGGGGATCGCACCAGTGTCTCGTTCGGTGCCGATCGATTCCGCGCCCGCTGAGATCTTCGATCGGGCGGGCCGGGGTTACCTTTACTGAGCCGCATTGGTGGACGTGGGAAATCCGTGGCGTAGCCGTGGCAGAGCGGGCGCGCCTGCCTCTGGCTGCTGAATGCCAGTTACCGCAGATCCGTTCAGTCCCCGATTACCCTAAACTTGCGCCGTGTCCCGATACCCAAGCTAAGCTGTTGGTGATGGCCGCCACCGAGCTCTTGTCGTATCTGTCTGCGGTCAGTGCGCCCCCATCGCCGGAGGAGCTGTGCGCTTTCGTGGTTCGCTCGTGCGGTGCGGAGCGCGGATTTCTGGTGCTAGATGCGCCTTCACGACGGATCTGGGCGGTAGATCTGGACGGCTTCGCGCTGGGGCATGGTCACCAGCGGATACCGGTGGAGTTGCTGCCTGAGGGAGCTGGAGATGTGGTTCGCCGTACGGGGAAAAGCGCCGGCCTCGGACTTTCGCTGCGGACAGGGACCGGACTAGTGACGCTGATTCTGGAGCACCGCTTCAGGCGCTACCCTCTCGATCACCTGACTGACGTTGAGCTCCAGCAGTGGTTGCTCGCTCTGGCCGTCGGCTTGCGTTGGACATTGGACTCGAGTGCAGCCACCGCGGTGTCCCCGCCCCAAACGCGTGGCACTCCGAAGCCGCCAGTGCTCGCTCGGCCGGGTTTGCGCAAAACTCAGCCGGTGATTGGGGCCGCTGAGCAGGTCGAGTTGGATGACAGCTTGCTGGCGCTGCAGCAGGAAGATTGGAACATCAGTCGCGCGGCGCGGCGGCTGGGCATGACGCGCCACGGGCTGAAGAAACGCATGCGGCGCTTGGGGATCGAGCGTCCCGCCAGCGCTTGAGCCTCGCTACCCAGAACTGCTACCGAGAAAACGCGTAGGTGAGATTCACGCCAGCGCCGATGAAGTTGCCGGAAGCCAGCTGCGCTTCGCCGTTGCCGGAGGGTGGCTCGAAGCGTCGCTCGGCGAAGAACGCCGTCTGGGCGTGAAGATCCAAACGTAGCTCTCCGGGAAAGACGCGAGAGGGCTGGGTCCAATGCACGCCGGTACCCACTGAAGCTGTGTGCCGATCGGAGTCCAACAGATTCAGGTTTGAGTCCTGGCTGAGCCCGGTCGGCTCATAGCTGTAGCCGGCCCTCACCGGCAGCGAGAGGTTCGTCGTCAGAGCGATCCGGCTTTCCGCTCCGAAGCGCAGATTGAAGCGATTGACGAGCTGAGCGTTCTCCAGCTGGGTTGGGGCTGGGAGCTCAGGAGTGTCGACGTTCAGGCCCGGCGGTGTGTCGATCTTGATACTGCTGTCCGTCGCGCTGATCGGGCTGGGAAAGCTCGCCCAATTGACCCAGGCCAGATCCAAACCCAGCAGCAGCTCATCGATGGGCGTGCTCGACAGTCCAAGCACGACTTGCCTGGGCACGAAGGATTGGATGGTCTGTGACTTGAGGATGTATTCGGTCGGAAAACGCAGCGTGGCGAGAGCTAGATCGCCGCGGATGTCAGAATCAACACCTAGTGCGACTTGGCCTTCACCCCGATAGACAAGCGCGGCGTGCAGCAGCGGGTCGGGATGAATACTGAGGCCCACCTGGGGATAGCGGACGCTCTCGAGCTCGGCGATCACCTGGTGCTGCAAGTCCGAATCGTATTCGGTAGCGTCGCCGAAGCCCGGCTGCACGGCAGTGCCGCGGATTTGCAGCACCCCGCTGGTCGATGCCAAAAATGAGAGACCAGCGCCGAGCGAAAGCCAAGACAGCGGACTGAGCGCCAAGTTGGCACTCAAGTAAATTTGCTCCGGGCGGTTGTCGTACAGGAACCAGCGCTGATCATCTTCGGTGAAAGTGATCACACGAGAGAGTCGGTCTTCAGCCATCTGTGTAGCCAGGCCGAACGCGACCGGCAGGTCCAGGACTGCTCCTGGAGCCACGAGTCCGAATTGCAGCGAGCGTAGCTTGCTCGCAGGTGAGTCGGTCTCGCCCAGCTGGAAACTGGGGTGGACGTAAACGAAGCCGAGATTCACCTCGGGCGCTTCGGCCAGGGCTAGTCGTGCGGGGTTGTAGTAGTTGGCGCTGGCGTCCTTGGCGTTGGCGCTGACTGCGCCTCCCAGAGCCGTCGAGCGGGAGCCGAGGCCGTAGGTGTCAGCTGGGTTGGCCGAAGCTCGCTCAGCACCGAGCAAGCTGCACGCGAGGGCCAGGCCTCGGGTGGCGAGTTGCCACCGGCCGCTCAAAACGTCACCTCGACGTCCATGGCGTAGGTCACGATCGTGCCGCTGGTCTCGACGCTAGCGCGAGGGTTGGACTTAGTGTGCTCTCGTTTGACGAGCCACAGGTGCTGTGCGGCAATGTTTACTGCTAGCGGCCAGGGTTGGAGCAGCTCCACTCCATACCCGACGGTCAAGCCATGACGGTCGTTGTCGAATAGGTTGCTATCACCTGTCTGGGCCTGCAGCGGCGACGGCTCGTACAAGTATCCTGCCCGTAGTCGGCCCGTCGCGTCGGTACTCAATTGAAGCGCTTTTTCGAAAGCCGTGCGGACGACCAAGGTGTCTTCGAAGGGGATCGGAGCGGCCTGCGGCGCGGCGCAGTTGGGCTGTTCGTCAGGGCAAAGTACCGTGCTTCCCTTGATCTGGTCGAAGCGGGACCAGCGCTTGTAGGTCACACCCGTTGCAAACAGCCACGAGTTCGCCTGGTAGGCGAGCTCCGCTTGCAGTTGCGCGGGATCTGCCTGCGCCAGCCCGGTGATGTTCAGAGGAGGTACGACAATGTTGCCGAGGTCTTGGACCAGCACCTGCAGGTCAAATTCGCTGCGCAGCTCCGAACGCCACACCAAACCAAAGTCTAGGTTCGAGGTGGCTTGCCAGTTGAGCCCGAATACTGGGGCAGCAACCACGACGAGCTCGTCATCTGTGACGCTGGAGACGCTACCCGAGGCGCCGGCGTTGATTTCAATCTCACCGACCAGGCTGGCGATGAACAGGCCACCGGCTCCGATGCTGAGTCCCCAGGGTAAGCGCGCACCGATGCCCAGATTGAAGTTCAGAGTCTCGGCGCGCGGACCCAACAGAGGAAACTGGGGCGTCGCCGGATCCAGGATCCTCACCCGAACGATGGTGCCCCCAGGAGTAGACACACCAAGACCCACAGCCAACCTGTCCGCCATCGGCTCGCCCAAGGGTAGGGGCAGGGCTAAGCCAATCAGTGCCGCCTGAGTGTCATCGTCATGTTCGGCCAGCGATCCGTCTGCACGCAGACGCTCAAGGTCAAATTCGCTGGCCTGCATACCTAAGACCAGCGCCTGTTGGGGCTCATAACTCAAGCGAGCTGGGTTTGCATAAGTCGCGGCATAGCCGCTCGCGTGGGCTGCGCCAGTGCCTGCCAATCCCTGGCTGCGGGCCCCGAACCCAAACATGTCAGCAGGGGACGCCGGCACGCTCGGTGCGCACAGCAGCACTAGCGTCAAGGTCTGCAGCCAGAGCGCCACCCGCATGGCTTCAGCGTAGCCCAAGTGCCAGTTCTTCGAAATGTGATAAACCAGCGAGGTGCAGAAGTTGAGTGAAGAGCACGGACCGCACACTGTCCTACGCGCGCTGAGGTTCGTGATATTCCGCCTGCGAAGCCACGAGCTAGCTGAACCGATCGCGTTCGAACTCGAGTACTGCTTGAGCGAACTGGAGTCAGCCCAGCATCAGTACGAAGAGGCGTTGACCCGGCGTCTGGCAGCCACCGCAGAAGTCAGCTTTCGCGACGAGGGCGTGGACGAAGCGATGATGACACTCGCCGAAGAGTTGCTGCGTTTGGTGAACGGAAATCGCAACGACACTCGCTACACGGCGTTGTTCCCGGTAGCACCCAGCGAGGCCATGGCGTCTACCGCGGGTAACCGGCAGCATGAGTTCGTGCGGCGCGTCATCGAGCAATTGGATGCTGACGTGAACCTGTCTTCGCTCGCGTCGCACGCCGCGAAGCTCAAGCAACAGCAGGCCCTGCTAGAGGACGCGATCGCGACGCGGGACGCCTGTTTTGACCCGGAGACCAAGGCTGCCAGAAAGCGCAGCGAGGCGATAGACCAGGCGTGCCGCTCATACAATAGAAGTTTCCCGAGGTTGCAGCTGCACTGCTCCAATGGAGCGCTGATCGATTCCATTTATCCGACCCTGCCCGCCGGCAGGCGTCGCGAGGACGAAGGCCATCGCCGCCTCTAGCTGTCTATCCACGGCGAAATAAATGAGTATAAGGGGGTCATGTCAGATCCCAATCTTGAACCTCTGCGTTGGGGCATTCTTGGTGCGAGCCACTTTGCGAAGTCGGCCACCATCCCCGCGATGCAAAAAGGTAAACACACGCGCGTCGAGGCGGTCGCCTCGCGTTCCCTGGAAAAGGCGCAAAAGGCCGCCAAGGAATGCTCGATTCCCAAGGCCTACGGTAGCTACGATGAGCTGCTGCAGGATTCGGAGCTCGACGCCGTTTACATCCCGCTGTCCAACAACCTGCACACTGAGTGGACCATCAAGGCTGCACGCGCAGGTAAGCATGTGCTGGTAGAGAAACCGATCGCTTTGACCGCGAAACAGGGGGAGCCCCTGCTCAAAGTGCAGGAAGAGACCGGGGTGCAGATCGCTGAAGGCTTCATGATCCGCTACCATCCTCAGTGGGAGAAGGTTCAGGAGCTGATCCAGGCCGGTCGCATTGGCCAGGTGCGCGCCGTGCAGACGGCCTTCTCGTATGCCAACGATGACGCTGGCAACATTCGCAATCAGAAAGATGTCGGAGGCGGCGCCCTGTATGACATCGGCTGCTACGCTATCAGCTCGGCACGCCTGGCCTTCGGTGCAGATCCGAAGAGGGCCATCGCTTTGGTCGATCTGGATCCGAACAATGGCACCGATCGGCTCACGTCCGCTCTGCTGGACTTTGAGCAAGGGCAAGCCAGCTTCGTCATCGGAACCAAACATGTGCCGTATCAGCGAGTGCAGATCTTCGGTACCGAAGGCCACATCGAGGTTGAGATCCCGTTCAACGCCCCCGGTGAGCGCCCGTGCCGAGTGCTGGTGGGCCCTGGTTGCGAGGGCGCGCCAGACTTCACCATCGCGGTGGACTCGCGCGACACGGCGGAGGTGATCAAGCTGCCGGTGGGCAACCACTACACCCTGCAGTTCGATGGTTTCTCCAAGGCCGTGCGCCTGGGGCAAACGCCGCGCAACACGATCGCTGAAGCGCTGGTGAGCGTGCGGACAATCGACGCGATATTCCGCTCCGCTGAGTCCCAGCGTTGGGAATCCGTTTAGTTCGATAAGCGCACCCCGCCTCCATTGGGGCACCGTCGACTTGGGGACAGCGTCGATTGGAGGCTGGGGCGGGGTGTCGTGAGCGGATCTCTACAGCCGCGCGCGCGGGCAAGACGGCTCCGAGACGTAGCCAATAACCGCAACAAACTCGCTTGCATGCGCGCCCCCGGCCACTTTAGTATCCGGCCGCTCGGCAACGTCCGAGCCTTTTGGCAGCCAGTGCGGGGGAAGCGGCGCGAGCAGCGCGATGCGCGGAACCTGACGCGGGCGTGGGTTCAGCAGCATCGCCGCAGAAAGTTAGGGATCTCCGGAAATGGCTACACATTTACAGGTTGTCGGCGGACACCCCACCGGCTTCGGTGCGTCGTGTCGCAAAGACAACTGGTGGGCGGGGCCCACGGCGACCGTCTTCGGTCTGCTGTCATTCGTCATCTATGCCACTTGGGCGGCGTTCCAAGGGGAGCACTTCACTGCGGGGCCATATTTGAGTCCGTTCTACTCGCCAGTGTTGTTCGCCCCGCCGAGCGGAGAGGGCTTGGAGCACGCCTGGCTTGGAAATTGGCCCGGCTGGTGGCCCGCGTTCTTGCCGGCTTCCCCCGCGTTGCTGATCTTGGTGTTTCCCGGCCTCTTGCGCTTCACCTGTTACTACTATCGCAAGGCCTACTACCGCGCGTTTGCTGGTTCTCCGCCAGGCTGTGCGGTGGTGCCTCTGGCTGAGGGCAAGCCCTACGCTGGCGAAACCAAGCTGCTGATTTTCCAGAACCTGCACCGCTACGCGCTCTACTTGGCGCTGCCCTACATCCCGATCCTCACCTACGACGCCATCTTGGGGTTGTCATGGCAAGGCGAGGCGGGCATTGGGCTCGGTACGATCATCATGTTTCTCAACGCGCTGTTCATCGGTTGCTTCACACTCGGCTGTCACGCGTTCAGGCACCTGATTGGCGGTCACGATGACTGCATGTCTTGCGGCCAATCGACAGCCAAGTATGGCGCTTGGAAGGGCGCCTCTTGGCTCAACGGGCGCCACCAACTGTTCGCGTGGATCAGTCTGTTTTGGGTGATGTTCACGGATCTCTACATCCGCCTGTGTTCGATGGGCGTCATCACCGACCCCAACAGTTGGGGAGGAGGCTTCTAGTGGACGTTTCTGAAATCCAAACTTTCGAGCACGACGTGCTCGTCGTCGGAGCGGGTGGAGCGGGCTTGCGTGCCGCCATCGAGTGTAGCGCTCAAGGTCTAAACACCGGCTTGATGTCGAAGAGCCTGCTGGGCAAGGCGCACACAGTGATGGCCGAAGGCGGCATGGCAGCCGCCTTGGGTAACACGGATCCGCGGGACAACTGGAAAGTGCATTTCCGCGACACGATGCGCGGAGGCAAGTTTCTCAACGTGTGGCGCATGGCGGAATTGCATGCCAAGAATGCCCCTGCGCGCGTGCGCGAACTGCAAGAGTGGGGCGCCGTCTTCGACCGAACCAAAGACGGGCTGATCAATCAGCGCAACTTCGGCGGACACCGCTACCCGCGCTTGGCTCACGTCGGCGACCGGACTGGCTTGGAGTTGATCCGTTCTTTGCAGGATCACGGCGTGCACCAGGGCATCAAGATGCACATGGAATGCACGGCGCTGTCGCTGTTGTTGGATGGCGGACGCGTCGCCGGTGTTGCGGCCTACTGGCGTGATACGGGGCGTTTCGTGCTGTTTCGCACCAAGGCAGTGATCTTGGCGACGGGTGGCGGTGGCAAAGCCTGGAAGGTCACCAGCAACTCCTGGGAATACACCGGCGATGGCGCAGCCATGGCCTATAACGCCGGCGCTGAGCTGATGGACATGGAGTTCACGCAGTTTCACCCGACGGGCATGGTTTGGCCTCCGTCTGTGCGCGGCACGCTCGTGACCGAAGGCGTGCGCGGCGAAGGTGGTATTCTGAAGAACAGCGACGGCAAGCGTTTCATGTTCGACTACATCCCCGAGCGCTTCGCCCCCGAAACTGCAGATACGCAGGAAGAAGCGGCGCGCTGGCTCGAGGGCGAAGAAGGTGCGCGGCGCCCACCGGAGCTGCTCACGCGGGATGTGGTGGCGCGGGCGATCAAGGCTGAGGTGAGCGCCGGCCGCGGCTCACCCCATGGTGGGGCGTTTTTGGATATCGCCTCGCGTCGCGATCCGGATTTCATCAAGCGCAAGCTGCCGTCGATGTACCACCAGTTCAAGGAGCTGGCGGAGGTCGACATCACGGCGGAGCCGATGGAAGTGGGGCCTACGTTGCACTACTTCATGGGCGGCATTCGCGTGGACGCAGAGACCGCGATGACCAAGGTGCCCGGGTTGTTCGCTTGTGGTGAGTGCGCGGCTGGTATGCACGGCGCCAATCGCCTGGGTGGCAATTCGTTGAGCGATCTGATCGTGTTCGGAACGATCGCCGGACAGGGCGCCAAAGACTACATTGGCAAGCTCGAGAGTACGCCCAAGGCGGATGATGAGCAGATCGTCGGCGTGTATCGCAAGGCCACGGATCTCCTGAACCGCGAAACCGGAGAAAACCCCTACCTGCTGCACGAAGAACTCCAGGCCATCATGGGGGAGCACGTTGGCATCGTGCGTGAGGGCAAAGAGCTAGAAGAGGGCATCGAAAAGCTCCAAGCGTTGAAGACTCGCGTCGCTAACGTCAAAGCCGACGGCGCCAGCCAGTACAACCCCGGTTGGCACGAAGCGCTGTCGATGGAGTCCTTGATGATCGTCTCTGAGGCCGTCGCTCGCGCCGGTCACATGCGGGAAGAAAGCCGCGGAGCCCACACGCGCCTCGACTTCGAAGGCGAGCGCGACGAGTGGCTCAAGTACAACGTTGTGATCAGCAAGGCGGCTGATGGCAGCATGAACATCGTCAAGGAAGAGCGGCCTGAACCGCCGCCACACCTGAAAGAAATCGCCCACTCGAAGATCGAGGATCTAGAGTCTGGCAAGGTTGGCGCGGACGCGCCCGAGAATTGAACCCGCAACCAAACGACTCAGCGAGCGAGAGAGACCCAATGGCGAAGCGAGTATTCAAAGTCTGGCGTGGCGATAAAGACGGTGGCGAGTTCAAGACCTACAACCCGGAAGTCAGCGAAGGCATGGTGGTGCTGGACGTGCTCCATCAAATTCAAGCCACAGACGCGCCAGACTTGGCGGTGCGTTGGAATTGCAAAGCGGGCAAGTGCGGCTCCTGCAGCATGGAGATCAACGGGCGCCCCCGGCTCGGCTGCATGACACGCATGAACATTTTCGAGCCGGACGAAGAAATCACGGTGCAACCGCTCAAGACGTTCCCGCTGATCAAGGATTTGGTTTGCGACGTATCATGGAACTACAAGCAAAACCGCCGCATTCCGCCCTTCAAGCCCAAAGCTCCGGATGCGGATGGCAAGCACCGCATGTACCAAGAAGACGTGGACCGGGTGCAAGAGTTCCGCAAATGCATCGAATGCTTCTTGTGCCAAGACACTTGCCACATCCTGCGTGACCGCGACGGGCATGACCAGTTCGTGGGTCCGCGCTTCATGATCCGTGTCGCCGGACTGGAAATGAACCCGCTCGATGACGATGACCGCATCCCGGAGCTGCGTCACGAGTTTGGTTCGGGGCAGTGCAACATCACGCGCTGCTGCACCGAGGTCTGTCCGGAGCACATCAACATCACGGACAACGGCATCATTCCGATGAAGGAACGTGTGGTCGACCGCTATTTCGACCCGCTGATGGCGGTTGGGCGCGCACTGACGGGCAAGAAGGTTCGCAAAGAGCCGCGCAAGTTGCCCGTCATTGACGACTGAGCGACCGATCTAACGATGGGGAGTTCAACCAGTTGTTGGCTGCTCTCCGCGGCGCTTTTGCTTGGAGTCGGCAGAGCGAACGCTCAAGCTTCGTCCACCCAGGCGCCTGAGCCGGTTCTGGCGGCACAGGCGCCGACCAGCGTCAGCCCTTCGAAAGAGTGGCAATACCGCCGCTTCAACTGGCTGGACGCGGGCGTTGCCGGCGTAGCCGGGGTCACTGTTGCGGTGACCTTTTTCCTGCCTCCGCCATCAAAGGCCAACTGGACTGGAGGGATCCTGTTCGACGATGCCGTCAGAGATGCGCTCCGTGCAGAGACTCGCAACGGTAGAGATACCGCCAGAACCATCGGTGACTTCGGCTACCGCTTTCTGGGCGTAGCCCCCACCTTGATTGATGGACTGCTGGTCAGCCTGTGGCTCAACGACGCGCCAGACGTCACGGGTCAACTGCTGTTGATCAATCTTCAGGCGTACGCGCTGGCGGGAGCGGTGCTGTCTTCTTCCGAGCATCTCGCGGGGCGAGCTCGTCCTAGCGTGGGACCTTGCCAAGATGATCCCGAGTACGAAGAGTTCTGCGGCGATGGGGACCAATTCAATAGCTTCATCAGCGGTCACAGCGGAATCGCCGCGACCAGCGCCGGTTTGACCTGCGCGCATCACCAGTTTTTGGAGCTGTACGGCAACCCCTGGGCCGATGCAGCGGCATGCATTGGCAGTGTCGGCTTGGCGCTGACCACCGGAGGGGCGCGCCTGATCAATGATCGTCACTACATGACGGACCTAGTTGCCGCGTTCGCGGTTGGAGGACTGGCTGGGTACGCGCTTCCCACACTGTCGTTCTACTCCAACGACGCACGCACGCAGACTGAGCAACTGCGTGTCGTCGCGCTTCCATGGGCAGGCAACGACGCGGCTGGCATCAGTCTGAGTGGTGCATTTTAGCCGTGGGCTCAGCCTTACGGGTATGAGCTTTCCGAGGATCAGGCTTTCGGGGATCAGCCTACAGCCTTCGGGAGAATCAGACCTTGGGCTTGTCGTCCAGCAGCGTCTTCATCTGCTCCTTCAGATTGCGAGCTCTCTCGAGCAGGGCTTCAGCGGCTTTCTCGCCTTCGCGTTCGGCTTTTCCTTCGAGATCTGTCAGTTTGACTTGGGCCTGTTCCCATTGGGTTTGAGCCTCCATACCCAACAAGTGGGCGCGGAGCTTGAGTTCATCGCGCATGGTCGCGAGTTCATTCATGGTGGACTCGAAAATTGAGCGTCCGTTTTCTGTTTTGGACATGTCTTCCTCCGTCGGCTAGAGCTCATCGAGCTGCATCTTCTACCTAAGCACGATCGGTGCCACGGGAAAGGGCTCACTGCGGCTGCTCGGTTGGCGGTGCGCGCAATGCTTGCGCGAGTGAGCCAATCCGCGGACGCAGTATGCGCGCTGCTCTACAACTCCAGGCGAGCGCCTTGCTCTGCTGAAACCACCTCTGGGAAGCCGTGCTCCTCGAGCGCCGCCAGAAGGTCGCGCTTGGCGTTGGGTTCACCGTGCACCAGCGCAACCTTTCGGACGTTCCCCGCGCGTGCGGTGGCCTGAACGAAGCGCACTAGATCATCCTGATCCGCGTGGGCGGACAGACCGTTGAGCACGTGCACCGTGGCGTGAACCTCCCGCGGTAGACCAAACACTTTCACTTCACGGCGCCCCTCCAGTAGCCGGCGGCCCAGCGTGTGCTGCGCCATGAACCCGACGATCACGATGCTGTTCTTCTCGTTGCCCAGGCCGTGGCGGAAGTGGTGCAGGATGCGTCCTCCTTCGCACATGCCCGCGCCTGCGATGACGATGCAGGGCTCATCGCTCTGCTGAATCGCCTTGGAGTCATTGACTTGGGAAATGTAGCGCAGACCCGGCGGGGAGAATGGATCATTGCGGTCCAGTAGGCGCTGCTGCACTTCTCTGGAAAGGCTCTCGGGATGGAGCTTGTAGATCTCCGTGATCGAGATCGCCAAGGGGCTGTCGATGTAGATCGGGACTTGAGGGAGCTGTCCCAGCTCATGTAGGCGCTCCAACGCGAAGAGGATCTCTTGGGCGCGTTCGAGGGCAAAACTCGGGATCAGGACGCGCCCACCGCGCGCAATCGTATCACGAACGATTTGGCCAAGCTGGGCATCGGTACTGGTGTAGTCGGGGTGGGAGCGGCCCCCGTAGGTGCTCTCGCAGATCACGAAATCCACATCAGGCACGACTTCCGGGGTCTGCAGCAGTGGTAGCTCCTCGCGCCCTAGATCTCCGGTGAACAGCAGTCTCAGATTTCGACCCCGCTCACGCAGATCCAGGCATACCAGTGCCGAGCCCAGCACGTGTCCCGCGTTGTAGAACGTCAAGGTAGCTCCGTTGTGAAGCTTCAGCGGGCGGTGCAGAGGAATGGAAATCATACGCGCCACCGCCTGCTGTGCGTCATCCAGCGTGTAGATCGGAGCGACGCGCTCGTCATCGCCTAGACGTGCGTTTCGGCGGTTGATGTAGCGTGCGTCTTGCTCTTGGATGAGCGCTGCGTCTCGCAGCATCACGCTGCATAGGTCGCGCGTGCACGGGGTGCAGTAGATGTTGCCGTCAAAGCCAGCTTTGACCAAGGAGGGGGTGTTGCCGCTATGATCGAGATGGGCGTGGCTCAGCACCAAGCTTTGGGCCTTGGCAGCCCAATCCGGCAGTTCCCGGTTGAGACGGTTGGCTTCCGCGCGATGTCCCTGAAACAAACCACAGTCGAGCAGGATGTCGTGCCCGTCGACGTGCAGGCGATGAAGGGACCCGGTAACTTCGTCTGCTGCCCCGTAAAACTCCAGATACATTGACGACTTCTTACGTTAGCGCAGAGGGCGTCCGCAAGCTATCACACTCTCTCTGACGCTCGTTTGGCGGCAGGCAATGTGGCGGCTCAACCGGGGGCGGCGCAAACGCTGCGCTTGGCCGCCAGGGGGATTTATCGCTACGTGAGCAGTATGGATACGCGTCGTGCGGCTCAGGAGCTGATCGGAGAGCTGGAGCTTCCGCCGCTCAAACACAGCCTCAAGGTCGCTGCCTGTGCGCTGTTGGCGCTGATTGTGAGCTGGTGGTTCGATGGGGCCGAAGGCCTGTCGCTGGCGGGCAATCGAGCGCTGTTCATCTTGGTGCTCGCCGCGTCGCTTTGGGTGACTGAGGCAATCCCCGCGTTTGCCGTCGGGATGCTGATCATTGGGTTGCAGGTGGCCTTGTTGGGGTTGCCCGCATCTGGCCTAGCTACTCAACCGACAGACTGGGAACAATATGCGCGTGTGCTCGGCCATCCACTGATTTGGTTGTTCTTTGGTGGGTTCGTGCTTGCCCGGGCCGCACGCAAGAGCCAACTGGACCGGCTACTGGCAGTGTTCGTGTTGATGCGCACCGGGTCTCGCTATCGCAACGTACTGTTCGGAGTCATGCTGATCACGTTTGTTTTCAGCATGTTCATGAGCAACACGGCGACCGCAGCGATGATGGTCGCCCTACTCACGCCGATCATTCAATCCAATCAGGATCGCAGCGCGACGGGGCTGCTGTTGGGGGTTGCCGCAGCGGCGAATCTTGGAGGCATGGCAACGCTGATTGGCACGCCTCCGAACGCCATCGCGGTTGGTGGTCTGAGTGGATTGCCCGAGCAGCACATCGGGTTTGTGTCCTGGATGGTCTTGGGGCTGCCCCTGGGCGTTGTGCTTGCCGCACTCGTGTGGGCGTTCTTGTCCAAACGCTATTCGCCTCAGTCCGCTGCGGTGGACTTCGAGTTGCCAGCGGCGAGCCGTCGTCAAGTCGCTAGATGGGAGCAGCTGATGGTGGCGTTGACGTTTTTTGCGACGCTGGGGCTGTGGATGACCGGCCCCTATCACGAGATCCCGACCGCCGCGATTTCGTTCGTGCCAATCGTTGTGTTAACTATGACCAGCATCCTGGACCGCAAAGACATCGCGGAATTTCCGTGGGACGTGTTGTTTCTGCTCGCTGGTGGCCTCGCACTCGGACTCAGTGCGAAGAACACTGGCTTGGCAGATTGGATGGTCTCTGGGATCCGATTGGAGGGCTCGGGGATTGTCGTGCTGGCTTTGGTCCTGTCTTACGTGTGCGCCGCACTGAGCAACTTCATGAGCAATACAGCTGCTGCAAACGTCCTAGTGCCGATTGGTGTGACCATGGCCGCGGGAGCGGAGAGTTCGGTCGCAGTCCCGCTGGCTCTGGCAGCATCTTCCGCCATGTGTTTGCCAATCGCTACGCCTCCAAATGCCCTGGTATTCGCGACCAATCGAGTCTCCTCCAAAGACTTTGTGGTGCTCGGGGGAGTGCTCGTGCTGCTGACGCCCGCGCTAGCTGTGCTGTGGACGAGTGTCAGCTTGCCGTGGGTGCTTCGTTAGCGCGTCTCTGGTGCGCCCGCGTCTGCCGAACCCAGCTGAGCTTGCGTTCCAGGTTCCTGGCCCTCGAGTCTGGGAGAGGGGGAGCTGGCGGCGTGCTGATCCAAGTCGATGACTTGTACGCTGCGTGAGTCTGCAAGCATCGCGTCCAAGCCAGGCCCGAGTTGAAAGACGAAAAGAGTGGCCGCCACCAGCGCCAAGGCCACCCATAGCCCAAACCTGGAACTTGTGGGTTCGAGAGGCGCCACAGGGGCCGCGAGCGGTGGCGCGGACTCCGGTGGACGTCGGTTCCTGTCTGTCTTGTCGACTGGTTTCAGTTGCCGTGGAGGCGGCGGCGCTTCGGGGGGAGGGCGACGCAGAGGCAGCGGTTGCTGCGCGTCGTCCTCGGACACCAATAGTGCCTCGAGGTCGTGGGCCGTCTCCAGAGGCCCGCGGGGAAGCGGGTTGTTGCGGGCGTATTCCGTCAGGTTGCGGTCATGCCTGGCGAACATCCCCGTTTCGCGTAGAAAGCGCGCCAGTTCATCGTTGGTTGCAGGCTCGACGCGGCAGACTTTGGCGGCCTCGTTCAGCGCTGTGGCGAACTCGAGTGCGGAGGAGTAGCGCCGGCTTGGGTCTCGCTCGAGAGCTCCTTCGATGGCGCGTGAGAGCACGCGGGGAACACTGGCAGGGAGCTTGGGTAGCAAACCTTGGCGGACCCGGCGGGCGATCTCCACCGAGGGCAAATCGGGAAACATCCGGCGGCCAGTCACGCACTGCCAAAGGCTGACTCCGAGGGTGTAGATGTCTGCACGTCCGCTCGTGGGTTCCTCGGCTAGTTGCTCCGGCGCCATGTAGGGGAGTTTACCCTTGACGGCTTTGGCTTGAGTCTGTGCCAGGCGCGTGTCCGCCAGTGCGATGCCGAAGTCCGCGATTTTGGCGACGCCGTTTCTATCCAGCAGGATGTTGTGTGGTGTCAGGTCGCGATGTACCAGGTTCAGGGGGCGTCCCTGCTTGTCCTTCAGTTCGTGGGCCGCTCTCAAACCACGTAGTACATCCAAGAACACACGCAGCGTGATCGGCACTGGGAGGGCGCCGCCCAAGTGGCTCAGCGTTTGTTGCAGCGTTGGTCCGTCGACATAGTCCATGACCAAGAACAGCTGATCGGATTGCTGCTGTACGTCGTGGGTACCGACAACGTTCGGATGCACGATGCTGGCTGCAATCCGCGCCTCATCCAAGAACATGGCCGCGAACTGTGGATCGCTCAGCAGATGCGGAAATACCGCCTTGATAGCAACTTGCCGCTCGAATCCCCCGGCTCCGACGACTTTGCCTTCGAACACCTGGGCCATCCCGCCACTGGCGATTGCGCGCACTACTTCATAACGTCCGAATCGATAGCTCATGCTCGATACCGTTCATGACGAGAGCATCCAATTTCCCGTCAAGCGTGATCGAGGATCCTACTTGTGTTGCGCGAGGTGTGAAAGCACGCACCGTGCTGTCACTCACTTTGTTTTGCTGACGCTGCACCCTTGCTGGTTGCTGGTGGCGAGCATGCTCAAGGCAGTCCCGGTGGCCGCGTCTTTGGACGAGGTCGCAGGTCAGCCGGGACGCGCCCACGATCCAAAGAAAGGCGGCATTTTCTGCTGTGAAACGCCCTTGCGATATCAGCTCGAACTTTTGAATAGCTGAGCGACGCATTGCGTCGGCGGCTGTCCGACCGCGTTGCTGCTTTCGGGAAAGCGCTCCATTCTGAGTCGCCGCGATCCGCAGGCTCGCGTGGGACCCCAGGTTGCCAAATGGGGTTGATTTCTGCCGGTTGATGACTTTCCGACCGCGTGGCTGGTGAGGATCCCGGCGGTAGATCGCGGCACGGAGTCGCTGGCCTCGAGCGGATGCGGTCCCGGTCTGAGCGAGGCATACATGGCGGCGAGCAGAGATCTAAGCAAGGGCGCCTGCCGGGACGAGCGATCCGCTCGTCCGCGAGCTGGCAGATGATGTTAGGCTGAATGACGAACGCGAGCCTTCGAGAAGCGTCGGCTCGTTTGACGGGGAATCCATCTCAGGAGAAGAGCTCATGAGCATCAAGCGTCGCATTTGGGTAGGCAATCTGCTCTCGGTGTCTGCCGGGTTGGCTGTTTTGGGTCGTGTCACGACCGCACGAGCTGGTGAGGAAGAATTCAAAGAAGCGAAGAAGGTCGAAGAAGAAGAAGCCAAGGCGGTCAAAGAGGCTGACGAAGAAATCAAGGCCGAGAAAAAGGAACAAGAAGAAGACGAACAAGACGCCAAGGAAGCCGAGAAGGAACAGAAGGAAGCTGAGGCGGACGTCAAAGAGCAAGAGAAAGACGACACCGAATTCAAGCAGGAAGTCGACGAGGCGGACAAGGACGCCGAAGAGGCATCCAAAGACGACGAAGAGGCTGAGAAGGATCAGGAAGAGGCGGATAAGGACGCGGAAGACGCCTCCATGTCCAAAGAGGAGCGCATCAAGCGGGCTCGGGCTCGTGCCCGCCGGCGCAAAGCCCGCGCCGCGCGTCGCCGTGCTCGTTTGCAGCGCTGGCGTCGCCGACAAAAAGCCTGGAGGCAGCGTGAAAAGCGTCGGCTCGAGCGTCACCGTCGTTGGCGCCGCCGCATCCAAGCCAGAGCTGCGCGCCATCAACGCCGGGCCGCTCGTCGTCGAGCGCGGGTGGCGCGTTTGCGCCAACGTCTGGCTCGCCAACAGGCTCGCAACGGGCGTTTAGAGCGCATGTTGAACGCCTGTCGCAAGCGCCACCACGGGGGGCCCCCTGGGCGCAGCAAGCGCCGCGAAGATCGCCCCAAGCGCCGCGAGGATCGCCCCAGGCGACGCGAAAAGTAGCACGTCTAGTTTGGAGCGCGGCACTGGCCGAGCGTTTCGAACTGGCTTTCGCAGCGCCCGCGATCGCTTTCTGGCATGCAGCTGGAGGCCGGGTCGGTCAAGCAGGTGACCAATGACCAGGCCTCGGCTGCGCATGGACTTTCCGTGGCGAAGCAAGCCACGTTGCAGTCGTCGAAGTTGAATCCGGAACAGGTTTGCCAGCGCTGTTGGCAGGCCTCGACGCACATCGCCCGGCTCGGAGATCTGCAGTTTGCCAGGGCCAAGACCTGTGCGGCGCAGGTGTCCGGCCTTGGAGCGCTGCGATCGAAACGGTTGCAGTGGAACTGGTCGGTAGGAGCGTCAAGGTAACACTGCGTGAGTTCGTCCCACAGTGTTCGGCATTCGGGTGCCTCGGGCACTTGGCCAGAAAACGCACACCCGCTGACGCACTTCTCTGGCCAGTCCTCTTCGCAGCCGGCGCGCTGCGTGGCGAGACACCAATCATCGCACGGGTGTAGCGGCGCGTCGTATTCGCCGCTCTCGCAAGCGCAAACAGCCGCCAGCAGGGAGGCGACCAGCCAACGCTGAGTTGTCAGACAAGTTTTCAGCGCTTGCCGGAAACCAGTGCGGGCGGCGACAGCTCCTCTTTGCCAACCACTAGAAACGTCTCGAGCCACTCGACTTTGGGGCGGATCCGAGTGCGGATGGTGCGATTGGGGGTCCGGCGCGCTTCCGTTTCCCACGACCAAAGGTTGGCCGGGCCCGCGTTGCCCGCGATCGCGATGGGCACTCCGGTGAGGGGGTCCGTTTCGTAGATGAAAAACGAGTGCGTGTGTTCTTCGACGTCGTCCCACGGAGTGTGCCCACGGATCAGAATGATGTCACCCGGTCGGAGATGGTCAGCCTTCTTGCTGAGCCACTTGAAGAATCTCTCCTTGTAGCCCAGTTCAATCCGCATGTACTTGGGAAAAGTCAGCACGTCAAACCACTGATCGTGCTCGCGCGCAAAGTTGAGGAAATATTTGGTTCGACGGAGTGCTTCGCGATCGAACTCGGACAAGTCCAAACGACCCGCAGTTAGTTCACGTTTGCCGTCACCCTTTGGGCGCCACCAGCGTCCACCCGCTCTTTCGAACGTGTCTGACATGAAGTCGATGCAGACCTGAGGGACGATGGGGCGTCCGTGTTCATCAAACACGTCGTAGCGGTCTTCATTGAAGCGGAAGGTGTCTCGTCCGGCCAAATAGGCGTATCGCCATTGCCTGCGCAAGGCACCATCTTGCTGTCCGACCTCGGTCTTTGGCTCATCGAACGGCAGCGCCTCGTCGATTTGGTCTCGCATCGCGTCGCGCAGCTGCGAAACCAAGCGAGTGAGTTTTTCGAGGCGAGCGCGCTCTTGCTCCAAGTCGTTGGCGATCTTGGGATCTATCACTTCCGCGACGCGTTTTAGGTGGGCGCCATCACTCTCGAGCAGCGTAGGGATCCAATATTTGCCGTATCGCAGGTCGGCAATGATGTACTGTTCGGTGATGTGCTTGATCTGCGCGCGTTCGAAAAACAACCGATAGCGCAGCGAACGGAAGTCCCGGTGCAGGGGCTTGGGCACTGCTCCGGTACCCACCCGATCCAAGTGAAGCAGTTTGACTCGCTTGTCCTTTTCCGGCCCGTCCGTGAAATAGTAACGCTCGTACTTGGTGCGCTTCTCCTTGCGGGCGTGCATCACGGACTCCCCGCGTTGGACCCAGATCTCCGGTTCGTCAAAAAGGTGGTCGGGTCGGATTAGACTGACGAGCGTGAACGCGTGGTTTGCCTTCTCACTGTACAGGTAGCCTTCCTTGAGGAGCAATTGCCGAGCGAGTTTCGGGTTGTTCCAGAAGACACCTTTGCGCAGCTTCTTCAGTTCTCTCCAGGGGAAGTCGGTGTGCTCGAAGTTCAGCCTGAGACTGCGCGTTCCGGCTTTCTCGTCCGGGTCCGGAGCTGGCGCCCGGACGAAAAGCGCAGGCTCTGTTTTGGCCCGAGCTACCAACTGCGCGCGGTTCTTCTCGAAGTTGGGCGCGCCGGGGAGAGGAGGCAGCGCCAGTACCCGATCCAACTCTTTCTGGGCCGCGGCGTTGCGTGCGGCCAGATCTGGAACTTCAGGCTCCGCTGCTGTGGCGCTTGGCTTGGGCAGGGCTGCAGCTTCAGTCGCAGTGAGCTCGGGGTCCGGTGCCGAGAGCTCCGCATCGTCGTGCGGTTCGTCATGCCGGTCCGGCTTGCTGCAGGCGGAGGCGAGCATCACCCACAGGGCCGCCAGCGAGCAAAGCTCGCGCTGGAGCGTGCCGCCAAAGTGCAGCGCTCGGGTATGAGTCCGGGTAGATCTCATGTTACGCGCTCAGCTTAGCAGTTCAGGCTGGCGGGGCTAAAAGATGTCACTTCGTCCTGATTACGCCAGGCCTCAGTCAGCCATTCCTCTTGACGGTTGACCGGGCCTGTCAGGCGGGGGAAAAAGGGGCCAATGCCCTACACCTACGAATACCCACGCCCCGCTTTGACGGTTGACTGTGTGGTCTTCGGTGTCGACGAAGAGGGGTTGAAGCTGTTGTTGGTTCAGCGCGGGCATGAACCGTTCAAGGACTGCTGGGCGCTGCCGGGGGGATTCGTCGATATGGCCGAGACGACGGATGCCGCGGCTCTGAGAGAGCTTAGCGAAGAGACTGGCACCCAAGAAGTCTATCTCGAGCAGCTCTACACCTTTAGCGCCGTTGACCGAGATCCCAGAGAGCGGGTGGTTTCCGTTGCCTACTACGCCCTGGTTAAACCCAGTGATCTCAGTATCGAGGCGGGGTCTGATGCCAAGGATGTGCGTTGGTTCAACGCCAGGGAGTTACCGACACTGGCATTTGACCACAAAGAAATCGTGCAAGTGGGGCTTTCACGCTTGGCAGGAAAGGTGCGCTACATGCCTGTCGGCTTTGAGCTGCTGCCCAAGAAGTTTACCTTGGGCCAGCTACAGAAGATGTACGAATACATACTTGGGCGCAGCTTGGACAAGCGCAACTTTCGTCGCGCATTCCTGAAGATGGGCATTCTCGAGGCCCTAGAGGAGTACCAGACCGGGGTCGCCCATCGTCCGTCGCAGCTCTTTCGTTTCAACCGGCGCGAATATCAGAGATTGGTCAAAGCAGGCTTCAGCTTCGAAATCTGACGTCGCCCCGCCGCCGACGTGTGAAAGACATGAGGGTGAAAGCAGAAGTTGGTGGCGCAGCGGTACTGCAAGTTCTGCTTTTCTTGAGCCTGGCGCTCGCAAGCGCCCTATGCGTCCCGTGCGCATGGGCACAAGCGCAGGCTGAGACAGAATCTCAAGTTCGGCCGCCCCTGTTGCTTGGCCGCCCCGACGTTCCCTATCCGGAGCAAGCGACGGGCGACGCGCGGGTTGTGTTGGAGCTGTTGGTTGAAGCTGATGGGAGCGTCTCTGAGGTGAAGCTGGCACAGGGCGAAGAGCCCTTTGCGAGCGTCGCCAAGGCAGCGGCTGAGCGCTGGGTTTTCGTTCCCGCAATCAGCCATGGGCACCCGCGCAGAGCTCGCATCCGACTGGAAGTGCGGTTCGTGGCGCCCCAAGCCCGGGCGCCGGAGTCGAGCGATGAGCACTCGAGCAATGCAGGTTCGTCATCAATTGCAGAAGAGCCAGCGCCAGTCGTCGACGTGGTCATCGTGGGAGCGCGCCCGGAACCGTCGAGAGCCCTAGGCAGGACCGACGTCAGGCAGCTTCCCGGTGCTTTCGGGGATCCGTTCCGAGCGATTGAGAGCCTGCCAGGAGTCACGCCTATCGCTTCTGGCGTGCCCTACTTCTTCGTGCGCGGCGCGCCCCCGGGCAATGTGGGCTACTTCTTTGATGGTGTTCGCGTACCGGGTCTATTTCACATTGCGGCGGGGCCTGGTGTGATCCACCCCGCACTGATTGACGAGGTCAGGCTCTACTCGGGCCCGTATCCGGCTCGTCACGGGCGCTACATGGGGGGTATCGTGACTGCGAACGCTCGCCCTCCAGAATATCGATTTCGAGGCGAAGCGAGTTTGCGCCTGGTCGATAGCGGAGCGATGCTGGAATTACCTTTCGCTCAGGGCAAAGGGAGCGTGATGCTGGCGGGGCGATATTCGTACACGGCTGCCGTGGTCTCGTTGATCGCAGATGACTTGGAGATCAGCTACTGGGATTATCAAGCTCGCGCGGTGTATGACCTGACGCAGGACGATCAAATCTCGGTGTTGGGTTTTGGCAATTCAGACTTCATTGCGCAGGACAATCAGACCAACTTCGATTCAGGATTTCACCGCGTCGAACTTCGCTATGATCGTCAGTTCTCGGACGCCACGCACGGAAGATTTGCGCTTGGAGGAGGAGTCGACCAGACGTTCGTGGAAGAATTTGACGCACTGAACGACGGCTTGACGGCGCGCGTCGACGTGGAGCATCAATTCGACGAGGAGCTCCTGTTGCGCAGTGGAGTGGACGCCCGCTACGACGGCTACTCTGTGGAGCAGCTCGACACGGAAGAACCACCAGACGGCGAAGATGCGTTCGAGCTTCAGGGGCGGGCACCCTCCCGCGACGACTACGCTGCGGGAACGTACGTGGACTTGGTCTGGCAGGCGAGCCCTCGGGTCGAGCTGATGCCCGGTCTGCGCCTCGACTTTTACGATACCGGGGGAGTTCAGGCGCTGTCTGTCGAGCCGCGGTTGATGGCCCGTTACCAGATCACCCCAGAGCTGGCCGTGAATCACGGGGTTGGCATTGCGCAGCAGCCGCCAGCGCTGCCAATCCCAGTTCCCGGTTTGGGCCTAACGCTTGACGACGATGGCCTGCAGACGGCGCTGCATAGCAGCGCAGGACTCGAGCTATCTCTGCCGGCTGACTTTCGTCTGGATCTCACTGCCTACAACTTGGTGTTCCTCGACCTATTGGACGGCATCGGAGTGTCTCGGCTCGACAACGGAGATCCTACAATCAACACGCTCAGCCGCAGCCTGGGCAGTTCACGTGGGCTCGAGATCTACCTGCGCCGCCCGTTGAGCAGGCGCCTGGGAGGCTACCTATCATACACTCTAGCGTGGTCTCGGCGTTCACTTGGTCGCTCGAGTGGGCCGGCGTTGTTTGACAGGCGCCACGTGTTCAACACCGCAGCCGCCTACGATCTTGGCGCAGGCTATCGCTTTGGTCTACGCGCCAGCGTGTACACAGGGGTTCCCGCAGACGTCGCCTTTCCGTGGCTGACCGAAAGTCCACCGCGTACTCCTGCCTACTACCGGTTCGATTGGCGCTTCGAAAAACGCTGGCAGCTGGACGAGCGTGCCTGGATGTCGCTGGTGCTGGAAGTGCTCAACACCACACTCAACAAAGAGGTGCTGAACATGAGCTGCAACTTCTATCGGTGCCGCCAAGAGAAGCTGGGTCCGGTGACGATCCCCAGCATTGGCCTGGAAGCTGGGTTCTAAGCTGTCCGGTCTAGCCGCTAGAACTGGCCGACCACCTGCGCCCCGAACGACTCTCCGACTTCCGGCACCACGGTCCAGCTGGGGAGCGCTGCGCTGGGCTTGGGCTTGTCGTCCGCCCAGAACGGGTCGTAGTAGAACCCGACCGGGATCAGGTAGCCGCTGACGAAGCCAAACAAGGCGCCCACGATGTTATCCGAAGCCCAATGGCGGTCCGCCTGAAGACGGGTTGCAAAAACCACCGTGGCACCGGCGACCGCTAGTGTGCATCCAACTTGGTCGGCAATGCCGCCGAACAAGTGCCCATGTAAATGATGCGCACAGGCTAGTCCGGCCCCGGTCGTGGTGATGGTCATGTGTCCGCCGGGGAAACTGGCAAACTGGTGGTACTGGCCGCACAGGTCGCTGTAGTTGGGATCCGATTCGCAGCCGATGACTCCTGGCCGGGTTCGTCCGATGAGCTTGTGGGGGATGCGTGTCAGTAGGCTGCCGATGGCATAGGCCTGAACGTTGATCATCTCCATAGCGGAATTAGGAATCTCTGGATAGGTATGCATGTAGAATGCCTGACGAGGATCTACATTGG